>NZ_JAMPLB010000007.1:0-202554 GCF_039962325.1 Leptolyngbya sp. PL-A3 | reverse complement strand
TGCTCAGTCAGAGCTACGATGTATTTCTTTTTTGCCATGCTGTTAAAGGGGGAGACGAGCTTTCATCCATTATCGTTTAGTTACCCCTCAAAATAAAGCTGACAGACCACTAGTACTCGACAGTTTAAATTTGCCCAGTTTAGAGATGAAGGAGACTTTTCCCGGCTTATACCCATTCAACACGATTCAGCAAGACATTCAAAAGCTTAGGCTTAGGCATTTTTGCTGTGTGGTGTGCTTTGCACACCACACAGCAAAAATGCTCTACAGATGGTGGACTTGGTAAGCCCTAACAATTGCGGAGAGTTAGACAAAGGCATCGGGGGCAGCGGCGTTGAACTCGGGCGATCGCCCCAAATATCCTTAATACGGTTTTGGGTTTGCCTCGCCTCCGCCAACCTAGGGAGTTCAGTGGTCCCAACCCGTTAAGGACGACGCAAAAATCCGCTTGCGAAGGAGGCTCCAGCTCCAGCAATAAACCCAAGGGTTCGCAAAAACTGTCTTCGGCTTAAATCAAGGGGGAAGGAAAACTTAGCCTCGTTTGCCTGTTTACGTGCCATAGGAGTGCGTTAAAGCCGCTGGACAGACAGCATTCGCAATTCCTATGACCCTGCCGTCAAGCGAAACTGCGCATCTCATGCATATCTATGGATTCTCCTAGAGGACTGATAGACATGATTTCTTCATTCCAAACTTAGTCTGACTACCAGCAATCGAGAATTCGTTGTCTTTATTTGTTTGTTTGAGTTGGTGATCGCATTAACGTCTACTCCACGTTCAATATCCTGAATATTGGCATCACTTTTCAAGAACAAATTACATCCGTTCATCGTAAGCGTCCCGATCGCAAAATTCCCACAATTAGCCACAAGCCTAAGAAGCTGGCGATCGCAAATAACGCATCACTCAACCACGACACCTGACTAAACTGTGAGTTGGCCGAAATAATTGCCGCTCCCATAATCAGCGAACCGACAAGGATACTGAAAGAGAGGCGATTCGCAGCGGTATCCATAGCCCGCCGCACCGAGTCCAATTCCTGTACGTTAATGTTCCATTGCAATGTCTCGGAGGTGAGCCGTTCGAGGAATAGTTCTACTTGACGGGGAGATTGCAGCGTCAAACTTTTCAGGTCAAGCACCGCCCGCAATAAAGAGGGAAGCGGTGCATTGCCCTGGAGTTGTTGCCGGAACACGTCAGCCATCAGGGGACGCACCTGTTCGGTGAAATTGAAGTCAGGATCTAGAATACGGGCAACGCCCTCCAGGTTGGCGATCGCTTTCGCACACAATCCCAAATTCCCTGGAATGCGGATGCGGTTATCGCGCGCAGCTTGCAGCACCTCATAGAACAACAGGCTAAAGTTCACCTCTGAGAGGTTGGTGCTGTAGTAGGTGCGGAGCAGGCGATCGTAATCCGTCTCCAGTTTGGCAAGACTGACGGGGTGGGAAGAGGGAGCCAGATTTAAGGTGAGCTGGGCACAGCGGCGAGCATCCATGCTGACGATGGAGAGGATGAGTTCTAGCAGCACTTCCTGGGTGCGAGGGTCGAGGCGTCCGACCATGCCGCAATCCAGCAGGCACACTCGCCCATCGGTCATGTAAAACAGGTTGCCAGGGTGAGGGTCAGCGTGGAAGAAGCCATCCAGACAGACTTGCTGGAAGAAAGCACGGAGGAGGAGGTCGGCGATCGCCCGCTGCTCCTCTGCACTTTCATGCAGTTCCGTTGACTCATCCCGCAACGCATTCAGCAACGGCTTCCCCTCAATCCATTCCATCACCAACACCTGCTCCGAGGTGAGGGGCCAGATAATTTCGGGAATGGTGATTTGGGTGGGGTCAAACCAATGGCTGGTAGAGAGATTTTGTCGCAGTTGCTCCGTGGCACGGGCTTCTTTCATGAAATCCAACTCGGCTCGGAGGGCTTGAACAAATTCCTCCGCCAGAGAGACAATGTCGTAATACTGGCCAAAGTCAGTCTGGGCGACCAATGCCGCCAAAAATTGAATCAGGCTAATATCCCGTTCCACCGCAACGGATAGGCCAGGGCGTTGCACCTTGACCGCTACCGCTCGTCCATCCTGGAGGGTAGCCCGGTGGGTTTGGGCAATAGAACCCGCGGCCACGGGCACAGCGTCAAAGCTGGAAAAGGTTTCCGTCAGGGATTGAGACAAACTTTCCTGAAGCACTTTTTCAATTTCGCTCCAGGGCTCGGGCGGCACATCTCCCTGTAAGGTGCTGAGGGATTCGATATAGGCAGGCGGCAACAAGTCAGGGCGGGTGCTAAGCAACTGCCCCAGCTTCACAAAAACAGGCCCCAGCTCAATCAGGATCTTTCGTAAAACTGCCGGAGTAGGCAATTTAGGTTCCTCAGCGCGGCCTACAGTCAGCAAGCCCCGCATATAATCCCATCCGTTCCGAAAGACGACCTCGGCAATTTCGGCCTGACGAGAGCTGCTCTTTACAAGACTGGCAAACATGGGCGATCGCTCCGGGGGTCGAACAAGGAAGGCCCCTTTGCCTTAGCCTAGCAAGGGAATAAGGGTTTCTGTGTCTACAGGAGGACAGGAATAAGAGTAGAAGCCCAAGAGGACACTGGGGATAGAAAGGTACAGCATCTCTGCTCTCTCACCCACCCAACTCCTCCAAAAAACGTTTTCCCTCAAGCCAAGGCCCAAACCCTGACGTTGCTGTGATATGACCGCCACCTTCGATCGCCTCAAACCGACTGCCCCAGGCTTGGGCAAACTCTTTGGAGCGGTGGAAAGCCATGTAGGGATCATCGGTGCCAGCGACGAGGATACTGGGAAAGGGGAGGGGCGATCGCGGCATGGGAGCCAGAGCTGTGATGGCGGGAATGGCATCGGGTGCTTCGCAATCCGCGGGGGCGACAAGCAGAGCACCGATGACCGTGTGGGGAGGGCATTGTTCAGCCCATAGGGGGATCAACACTGACCCGCAGCTGTGCCCGACCAGGAGAATGGGATCGGCGATCGCACGAATGGCGTGATCCAGGGTTTGCACCCATTCCGTGCGATCGAGGTTTTCCCAATCTCGTTGTTCGACCCGGCGAAAGTTGGGATGTTCTTTCTCCCAGAGGCTTTGCCAATGATCGGGAGCAGAATTGAGGTAGCCAGGAACGAGGAGAACAGTTGGAGGCATGCGATCGCGACATCTATAAACTGAGCCAAACAAATTTTTCAAAATGAAGCAAAAAAGCAAACGTCGTTGACTTTTCTGCTTCATTTTGAAGTTAACGATAATGATCCTCAAACGATTGGGATGGAGCAGATAGGATACACAAAAGATCAACTATTTGAGAAAATATTATCCTTAGACTTATGAAGAATCGATTACAAAATCTGATTCTCGGTCACACACTTTTGGTACCAATAAAAGCTAGCTTTTGGGATACGTTTTTGTGTGGCGTAATCAACGTAGGTGATACCAAAACGGCGATCGTATCCATAGGCCCACTCAAAGTTATCCATGAAGCTCCAGAGGAAGTAACCGGTTAAGGGGAAGCCTTCTGCCGTGGCACGATGTAGCGATCGCAGGTAGTGCCGCAGGTAATGAATGCGGTCTATATCCAATACTTCGCCAGACTTTGTCACTTCATCTTCAACAGCACAGCCGTTTTCACTAATAAAAACGGGTAACTCGGGGTGCTGAAGGGTTTCGCTGATGTGGCGAACGGCCCAATAGAGGCTGTCTGGCAGAATGTGTAACCAGGGCATATGCAAGCGCGGGTAGCTTTTAGGAAAAGGTACTTTTTCGTACCCTCGAGGCGTGGCTGCTGCCCGCACATACACTCCTGTATAGATATTCAAACCCAAGGCGTCGAGAGGTTGGTTAATAATTTCCAAATCGCCGGGAGCAATGTCAGGAGAATCCTTGCCCAGGTCTGCAAGCAATGCAGGGCTGTATTGTCCGGTGAGAGCCGGCACAATAATGCCACCGTTGGTTCCGGTTCTCGGAAAGGCGGCTTTGGCAGCGGCAATATCTTCGGGAGTTTCCGTCAAAGGCACGGTTGCCAGGAAGTTGTCCACCAAGGCTACCTGGCAAGGTTGGGGAGTGGCGGCGCGAATGGCCTGACAACCCAAACCGTGGGCCAGCAATGCATGGTGAGAGGTTTGCCAAACGTCTTTGGACGATCGCACTTTTGTCCCTGGCGCATGGGGAGGTTGCTGCACGCCATAACCCATGTGGGTAAAGCAGAAGATTTCGTTGATGGTCATCCAGTGGGTGACGCGATCGCCCAACCCTTTCACCACGACGGTCACATAATCGGCAAAGTCCTGGGCCATTTCTCGACTGCGCCATGACCCATACCGTTTTTCCAAAGCCTGAGGGCTGTCCCAGTGGAATAGAGTGACGTGGGGCGTGATGCCGTTAGCTAACAAGCAATCCACTAAACGATTGTAAAAATCTAAGCCGGCCTGATTGGTTTCCCCTCGTCCTTCCGGTACGATGCGAGGCCATGCCACGCTAAAGCGGTAATGCTTGACTCCCAGTTCCGCCATTAATCGAACATCATCTTCGTAGCGATGGTAATGATCACAGGCAATTTTTCCGGTAGCACCTTGCAGCGTACGTCCTCGGGTGGCACTGAAGGTATCCCACACGCTGGGCCGCCGCCCATCTGCCTCCACTGCGCCTTCAATTTGATAGGAAGCTGTTGAAACACCCCATTGAAAGGTTGGGGGAAAAACGTAATTCATAATGTTAGGAGATTGCGATCGCGACCAGGCAAGATTGAAGCTGTTTGCCTTTAGTCCAGCATAATTCAGTCAACCGAGCGACAATACTATCTCAAGGATTGATGTACATTCTCTACACAAAATGCAATCTTGTTGGAGGATGAATATCTTGGATAATAAGGATTCTTACAAAATTAAAACTCGTAACTTTTTCGGGAGAATGCGGTTAAGCTGCACTTTCCCGCAACGAATCTTTGTTGTGTAGGGTGCAAAGCACCCTACACAACAAAGATTTCATATAGAGAACTTGCATAAGCCTTGTGAAAGCCATTCTGAGTTTTATCAAAATAGCATCACCGCATAAAGTGCAATGTTTGAAAACGTTGGCGGAACTTGAGAACATCCAGCGCAACGGTTTCTGGTGGTTCTTTGTCAATTAAGACACGGCTAATCAACGTAGCCAGTTCGCCCATATCGGCAGTGGTCATACCCCAGCGCACAATTTCGGGGGTACCGATGCGTAGGCCATTGAGATCCCCTTCGATGGGTTCTATAGGAAGGCCAATACCCGACGTGAGCAGATTGGCGCGACGGAGAAGTTTTGCCGCCTGTTGGCCGCCGCCAAAAACTTCGGCAATAATCGCAAATTGATGCGAGTGAGTATATCCGTCCTTGGTTTTAAAGACGGGGATTTGGGCGATCGCCAACTCCTGAGCCAAAGCGATCGCAGTTTCTGCCATCTGAGCGGCGTAAGCCTGTCCGTAAACCTTCCAATCCAACAACGTAATTGCCAGGGATGCAGATTTTGCCGCATCAAAATTAGCGGTCAATCCTGGATACGCAATCTGGTCAAGTCGTTGAGCCAACTCTGGCTCGTTGGTCACCAGTAGCCCAGACGGAGGGCCACCCAAACTCTTGTAGGTACTCATGGTCATCAGGTGTGCCCCTTCCTCCAGGGGTTGTTGCCAGGCACGACCGGCAATCATCCCCGACAGATGAGCCGCATCGAAAAGGACGTAGGCTCCCACTTCATCGGCAATTTGGCGTATCTGGCGAATCGGGTGGGGGCACAGATTTAAGCTGCCACCAACCGTAATCAGTTGAGGTTTTATCTGATGGGCCTGTTGCCGCAATGCTTCGACATCAATGGTGTAGCTTGGAATATCCACAGGTGCTGTATGAATTTCTAGACCAAACAGCCCAGCAGCACCGGGTTGGTGATGGGTAATATGCCCTCCAATGTCAGGCGACTGCGCAATAATTTTGCTGCCTGCCTGACAGGTTGCCATGAATGCGTACAGGTTGGCCATCGCTCCCGAAGCGACACGGATTTCCGCAAACCGGGCATTAAATACTTCACAGGCGAGTTCAGTAGCGATCACCTCAATTTTCTCGATCGCCTCTAACCCCATCTCATACTTATCCCCCGGGTAACCCAATGAAGGACGGGAGCCTAATCCGCGACCCAGTACGGCTTCTGCCTTGGGGTTCATCACATTAGTTGCAGGATTGAGATTAATGCAGCGTTGCTCGTGAATGTCACGATTTTCAGTGATCAGGCGATCAAGTTCGGCCTCCAGTGCATCGGCATTGAGCGCCGCATACTGTTCTGCCAGGGATTGAATGTAGTTTTCAGAATGGGTAGGCACCCATGACCGCTTTGCCAGGGTTTGCATCAGCCTGTCTCCTAGGAAAATAAGCGAGCGATCGCATCCACCTTCCCCACCCCGGAGAAGCGGCCTGCAATCCATAGCCATAAATCGTATACGATTAACCCGTACAAATCGTATACCTCTCGCCATCCCCCACGTAACCTCCAAAGCCTTGCATCAAGCCGAAGCCATCATTGGGGAGGCCGAACTAGGAGAAGATTCATATTCATTCCGATCGCTATGTACGCTTACATCTATCTCTTACAAAATCTCAGGCTCGTTCTCAGCTAGAGCATTATGCCATCCTGGACGCATGTAAAAAGAGTGATATTCCAACGGCTATTTCCCTTCTCACCACACATTTACAATTAGCGAAATCTTTATTACTTGAGTATTTCAAAAATTGCGATATACAAAGCTAAAATGTGTACGTTGCTGAAGGTATGAAATGGGATGTGGAACTGTGGTTCCATATCCCATTTCATACCTTCAGCAACGCCAAAATATAAGACACCCGGTGTTCCTAAAAACACCGGGTGTCTGAGTTCCTTTATCTTCAGAAGTTTAAAGGAATCTATGTGAGGTGAGTGAAACTCACCTCACATAGATTAGCCGTTCAGATAAGCTTCTAACGCCTTGGCAACCACCTCACTCATGGAGATACCCTCAGTCGTTGCAGCAGTCTTCAGGCGATCGTACAGATCATCGCGAACACCAATGCGGTGACGTACTTTCGTGGCCTTGGCAACCATCCCCGACGTGTAACGGGCTGCATACTCCCGCAAACTTTGCAGACCCACACGATCGCAGAAATCTCCAAAGCTCTCACCGGGATGGCGATCGCGCTTAAAGTACACAAACAGTGGCTCCAGCGTGACTTCCAGATCGTTGATGTGGCTCTTGTCAGCATAAATTTGAGCCAACCGATTTTGGTGGGGATCAGCACCCAACCAAATCTGGTAAGACTCAGGGGATTGACCCACAAAACCCAACTCCGCCAGATAGGGACGGGCGCAACCGTTGGGGCACCCCGTCATGCGGATAACGAAATGCTCGTCTTCCAGACCTACTTTGGTCAGCAGGGCACGAATTCGATCGAGGATGCCGGGGAGTGCCCGCTCGGACTCGGTGACGGCGAGGCCACAGGTAGGCAGCGCAGGGCAGGCCATGGAGTAGCGCACCAGAGTGTCAATTTCTTCGACAGCTTTAATGCCGTGGCTGCTTAAAATTTCTTGAATTTCCAGCTTATCCGCCGGTTCAATGTCGTGGAACAGAACATTTTGATGCGGAGTCAGGCGGATAGGCAGCGCGAACTTCTGGTTAATCAGACGCATCGCAGTTTTCAGCCGGAAATCGCCTTCGTCTTTAATGCGGCCATTCTCCACAGAGATACCCAGGAAGAATTTGCCGTCGCCCTGGTCATGCCAGCCGAGAAAGTCCTTGTACTCGAAGGGAGGCAGCGGTTTGAGAGGTTGAATGGCCTTACCAAAGTAACCTTCAACAACGCTACGGAACTTGTCCACCCCCCAATCATTCAGTAGGTACTTCATCCGGGCGTGACGACGGTCTTTGCGATCGCCATAATCCCGCTGGGTTGCCACGATCGCCTTCACCAGGCTATATACATCCTCTTTATCTACATAGCCAATGGGGTCAGCTACACGGGCAAAGGTTTCTTCCTTATTGTGAGTCCGACCCAGACCGCCACCGGCGTAAACGTTAAAGCCCAGCAATTGCTTCTGGTCGTCGGTAATCACCACCAAGCTCACATCCTGGGAGAACAGGTCTACAGAGTTATCCCCTGGCACCGTAACAGCGATCTTGAACTTACGGGGCATGTAATGTTGCCCGTAAATAGGCTCTTCGCCATCGTGGAAGATAGTGCGGTTGCCGTTCGCTTGACGGGCCGCAACCACATCGGGATGCTCTTCCCCAGAAATAAATTTTTCTCCATCCAGCCAGATTTCGTAGTAGGCTCCGGTTTGCGGAGCTAGCAAATCTGCAATGTTGTTAGCGTATTCCCAAGCATAGATGTACTCCGGGTGGTTGGCATAGGGAGCCGGAGGAGCCATGACGTTACGGTTCAAGTCACCGCAGGCCCCAAGGGTAGATCCCATGTTCCGCACAATGGCAGCCATGACGGTTTTCAGGTTCTTCTTGAGGATGCCGTGAATCTGAAAACCTTGCCGAGTGGTTGCCCGCAGAGTACCGTTGCCATACTCCTCAGAAAGTTGATCCAACGCCGTGTAGAGTTGCGATGGAATAATGCCCCCCGGACTACGCGTCCGTAGCATAAACTGATAGTCTTTCTCTTGGCCCTTAACGCGGTTATCACGATTGTCTTGCTGGTAAGACCCGTGAAACTTCAGAATTTGAGTGCCGTCTTCGCTGAAGTGGGTCGTGTCTTGCAGCAACTCAGTCGCAATTGGCTCTCGTAACTGCTGACTGCGCTCCTTAATGCCTTCGACCTTTGATACTTGTGAGGCAGACGGTGCAGAAGTGGGAGACATAAGAATTCGGTTAGTACGCTGGACTGATGGGGGAATTCCCAGTATTCCTACCGGGATTATGGAAAATTAGTTCGAAATTGATTGTAGCACCTGTTCTGTGGATCCTGGTTACGACTTAATACGATGTTCACTTACGTTGTAGGGAGAACCCGGAGGTAAGAATCTACGTTCTCCTCATACCATGCTTCTGTTGAGTGTGGTGTATTAAACCGAGCCCATATATATAAGGTAGGGAAGTACTTGGCGCAAACTTGGGCACCTTCCATGTTTAGGGTTTTGAGATACGTTCTGTACAAGAAACGCGGCTCCTGGGATATCCAGAAGCCGCGTAGATTTCCTGTGTATCAATCAGGAGAAGACTTAGAAGCGGTAGGCCGCACCGAGTTGTAGGCTAATGGCAGCATCATTGCTGTCTTGATAAGCATCAATGCCCACTTTCGCGTCACCGTAAACGACGACATTCCGGGTCACCGCTGTTTCAGCACCCGCCATCACCACAGGGGCGTTCTGGTTACCCAGAGGGGTATCACCACCTTCCTCAGTTACGAAGGAGTAGCCACCACCCACATAGAGGTTGGTGCGGGGGGCGACGGGCAGATCGTAGGTTACGAGGGGCATCAGAGCAACGCCATCATCAGAGAACAGGGCAGCACCCCGTACAGAGACAGGCGCAACGGGCACATCGAAACGCCCCTGCACGTTCCCGCCAAAGGTGCCATCTTCGGCAACACCTGCGGAAATACCACCACCCAGGTAACTACCACTCATACCACCCACAAAGGGTTGAGCTGAGGCAGGACCTGCAGACAGCAGCATGGGGGCAGCGATCGCAGCGGTCATTACAGACCCCACAGCAAGGGATTTCAGTACGTTTTTCATGGTTTCAATCTCTCCTCAATCAAATAGTGAAGGCTTCAATGCGACGGCATAGAAAATGAATTGGGGGAGTACATCAAAGCTTCTATTAGGGCTTGCTTTAGTTATAAAAAACTAAAGTAATAGAAGGAAGATTTCACCCCTCTCTATTGATACTTGATTAGTGGAAGACCATCATTTTTGCTGATAACTTTCACCTGTTCAAGAACCTATTACAGTTGTATCGATAGCCTGAAGAACTTGGATTTTGCCATAGCCTCTTTCTACAACTGTCACACAATGTGGTGGGTCTTTATAATGACAATTATGCGGTAGCCAATGAGGCAAAGGCTTTGAAAAGTGGCTATTAGAAGGATAGCAACTATGTCTTAAATTGTGTTTTCAAGGTCTTCGCAAGACGCAAGAAATTGCAGTTTGGTTCCAAGGAACAAGAAGAATCACCCATCTGGATGAGCATCTTCTAACCGAAATAGCTAACCCAATTAGAACTTCTCTAAAAAGCGTGATTTTTTCAAGGGTCTTTAAATGCAAAAACCAGACTTTCCAAATAGCTCTTCAATATCGTGATAGAAATCCTGAATAGTTTTTGCAAGATAAGATGGGCATAGTTGGTTTTACTGGCAAAAACTGTTTCACAAATCATGTGGGAGTATACAGCGTTTTTCAACCGCTTAAAACCTGGTTGTTTTTGTGAGAGCCGCGCGGAGCGCGGCTCTCACAAAAACAACCGTGTCTAACTCAAGCGCAAGGCGCTGTATATCCCTTTCCAATTAGGCGAGATACGAGAAATGGCTGTAGAACCTTAACCCACATCTATACCTCGTACCTCACCCATTCGAAAATGCTGCCTGTACAATGCTGAGTCTTCTGGGTCTTATGTTCAATGAAACTGAGCTACTTCGTTAAGCCCTTGAGAATTCACCAATCGCAACAAATTTATGGGCTATCTCAGGGTATTCTGGGGAACCTTATAGAGTGAAGCCTACAGACAGCATTGGGGTTTTCACTTAGAACCTTTCATCTGCTCGCCTATAGTCAGGGCGTTTATATGGAGGTATCGAGCAACTCGCGCTACATATTGCTGGCTGGCTCTCACTCACTAAGCCAAATTTCATTATGGGTTATGGGTCGTCTGATTTCCCTTTCCCTGCTCTGCCGTCCTCAAATCATACCCGTGACATTTATCCCAATCCTATGGGCTCAAGCCTATCGAAGCCAGGAGCGTGGTCGGGTGTGAACCAACCGTTACAACAGTTTGATGTCAATCGTCTGATGCAGTTGGCTCAGGCGACTTGTCAGGTACCCACTGTCCTGTTGGTGCTGAAGCTAGGCACCACCCCTCGATATTCAATTGCTAGCCAAATTGGCTGGCCCTTTGTGCGGAGTGCCGAGCCTCTAGCCCGACCCCTATTTGAGCGGGTCGAATCTCATTTTTCTGGGGAAGCTCGAGCCATCCAGGGTACGGTTCAGACCGCTGCCAGCCGAACCAGCAAAATTCAGCGGTTGTCTCATTTTCGGACCTGGGCAGGCATCGGGTTGGGGGTAGATGGGCAGATGATGGGTGCTTTGCTGGTGCTCGACACTCAGCCTCGAACCCTGAACGCTGATCAGCTGGATATGCTGAGTCTGATTGCAGAAAAGCTGACCAGGCTGATAGCACCGATCGCCCCTGCATATCGGATCTCCCCGGAACCTCCGTCCGGCACGACTCCTAAAAACACCCTCGAACAGCTCCATCACCTGAATGCTATGAGTTGCTGGATGCAGTCCTGCATTACCCAGGCAGAATTGTTTCAGTCCCTGGCGGAGTGGGTTCAGCCTCTGATACCCGACTGCTCCGGCCGCATTTTACTCTCGCATGCGTTAGACGTTCACATGACCGTTGCCGTTGAGTGGGGAGAGTGGCCTTCCTCAGCAGAGAGTTGTGTAACCGTCTTTTGCCCTGTCATGAGAACAGAGCAGGCTCAGTTTAAGTGTTCTCGGCCCTGCCGCGATCGCCCCATCAACCTTGCGCACCCAAACACACCCACAGCCCTGCCCCCCCCGTCAGGATCACAATATTGTGTCCCTATTACGACGATGGATCAGGTGGTCTTAGGGGCATTAGCATTCTGGCAACCTCAGACGGATAAACTGCCCGCCGAGTTGTTACCTATGGGGGAGGCGATCGCCCAACAGCTAGCCTTAACCCTATGGCGACTTCAGCATATTGATGAATTGCAGCAGCGTAGTATTCGTGACCCCCTGACAGGTTTGTTTAATCGCCGCTACCTGGCAGAGACACTACCCCATCTGCTACATCGCGCCCTCCGAGGGCAACACCTCGTCAGTATCATTCTTCTAGACTTGGATCACTTTAAGCGCCTCAATGACCAGTTTGGGCACCTGGCAGGAGATCAGGTATTAAGGGATTTCAGCCTGTTTCTGAAAGGATTTGTACGGGGAACGGATATTGCCTGCCGATACGGGGGGGAAGAGTTCATTCTAATCTTGCCGCAAGCCCCTCTTGAAAAGGCCCAGGAGCGAGCCGAGCGCATTCGCCAGGGACTCCACTATATTTCCATGCACTATGCCGGAAAAAATATGGGCAATGTCACTCTCTCTGCCGGAGTTGCCACCTTTCCACGGCACGGCGACACGGCAGATATATTAATCGCAGCTGCGGACAAGGCACTGTATCAATCGAAGCTGAATGGGCGCGATAGGGTAACTGTATTTGAGCCATCCCATTAACTTCGCTGGGCCGAGCATCTCAAGCGGACACCTCCATAGAACACCTCAGCTTGAAAGACCAGTCAAATTTCAAATTGCGCTAAAACTCCTGAAGCTTGTACAGCCAATCGAGGGTACCGGGATCTTCGCGAAAGCTGATGAGGTCAGCTTGTTCAGGATTTTCCAGCATGGATTTTGCCAGCAGGAAGCCGGCGATCGTCCAGGTCTGGTATTTCCGAGACGCTTTGCCCACCAGACGCCCATAGCGCCCGTCGTAGTATTCAGGCCAGCCGTCATCGGCCAAACGTCGCTCCGCGATTTCCATGGCCCGTTGAGCTAATTCCATACGCCCGGTTTTAATAGCAGCTCCGACCAGGAACCACAGCAGCACAGGCCAGTTGCCACCGTTGTGATATGACCAGGGCACATTTTTGGGGTCGCAACCGGTGAGAATCTTCCATTCCTGGTCAGCGATCGCCGGGTAACAAATCTTCATCGGCATATGACCCACCAAATCCTGCCAGCGCTGCTCAATCAGGCTCATGATGAGCTGTGCTTCTTGAGCTGTCACCAGGGAAGACATAATTGCCATTAAATTCCCCAGGGCAAAAAAGCGGAAGTCCATTCGGGCAGGGCTGAGGTTGCCCACCAGATAACCGCCCTGCTCCGGCATCCAATCATGTACCCACTCAGGAATAGAGTCAGGGTAGATGTTGAATTTATTGATGGCAGAGGTACCAAATTCCTCAGAGCGGTAGCGATAGATATTGTTGAGCCGCTTCAGATCGAGCCAGTAGTACTGCCGCAGGTGGTAGCTTAAAGCTCCCAGACGCTGGTTGATGACCTCCAAATAAATGTCGCGCTTGTAGCCGGGTAGGAGCATTTCCCGAGCCGACTGCAGGGCCGCATAGAAGAGGGCTTGAATTTCCAACGGGTGACCGTCTACCCCCATACGGCGGTCAATCATGAAGGCACCATCGGGTACCAGGATGGTGGGGTACATGTCGAAGCGATCGGCCAGGCATAGTTTCAGAATCCATACAATGCCCTGTTGGAAATCAGGCTGGTAAGCCAGATCCAGGTCGCCTGTCGCCTTCACGTAGGCTCGCAGCACAATGAGCCACCATAAGCAGGAATCTACTGGGGTAACGCGGCCAATGGCGTGTTCGCCAAAATCAGCTACCAAGTAGTGATGGCTACCCTCATTCATCACCTTAAAGCTGGCTGGCATCAGTCCCCGTCCGGCGTGGCTGTAGTCCATTTGCTTGTCACTACTTTGCAACGCCAGAGTTTCAATCAAGAAATTACGAACGATGTCAGCTCGACCATTTAGCAAGAACACGAGGGCCGAGGATACAAAATCTCGTACGAAGCACTGATCGTAGTTCAGGGCTTCGACGCTAGGGTCTGAGGCAGCCACGGTACCAACGGGACGATCGCCATAGTAAATGATGGATCGTTCAAGTAGTTGCCAGGAATCCGTTGTAGTCTTGATCTGAGTCTCCATTGCGCAATCTGAGGATAACGGGTAAGGGGCAGATAAGGAAAACTAAAAAGTTGTGGCTATCCAACCCCGTACAATACGCCAGGATTTGGAGCCCACCCATCTCAAACAGGAACGAAGCAATGGCGATCGCCAACGCTACTACAGTTTGATAGGTATCTGCGAAGGAAGCATCCCCCTAGCTGGCAGGATGCACTCAAACACAGGATTAAATGAAGCGAGGATTAGGTGCGAGGGATAAGACTCTGGGTGCTTTACCTGGATCTAGCCTGAGCCCAAAGGAGGAGCTCGGCTTGTAGATGTATCCAGGGCAACCGGAAACGCGGGAAAGTAAACTCCTAAACGAACCGGTGGGGAACAGCGAGTGTGTCGCTCGACCGCTTGTAGCCCAATAGGGACATTTTTTTGGACAGAGCGGATAGCAAACCCAGGCAAGCCTAGGTTAGCAAAGAACAAGACTCAGTCCAAGGAGATAAAAGGACAATCATTGCCCTAACTTCCTCCTATGTAGCCACACCCAGAATGCATAAAAATACAACAACTTGCGATCAGAATTCCACCGTGGGCAGGAAATCTAACCCGGGATGGATGCGATCGCCCGACTGCTCTTTGAAGCATCCTCTACTACTAGCTTACGCGCAGTGCTTGGGATTGCGTCAGGTTTTAATTACGCAAGTTATGGAATCCATACACATTGATAAAGATTTCGACCTCCCGTTACTTAACGGCCTCGGCAGGCAAATTATTGGCCTTAGGATTGTGGATTTCTAGCGGCAAAGCCAGAGCCTGCCGAAACTTGGGTGCGGTCAAGCTTTATGAAGTTTTGAAACACTTGGGAGGTTGGTAAAAGTAGGAGTTGGCCCATTGTTGATGAGCGTGGCCTGCCGCCCTGCAGAAGTGGTAGATTTTGCCGCTTCTGAAGAAATCACCAGCTCAATCTCGCCGTAGGATTCAGGCCGCTCTGCTAACCGCTCTGCCCACTCAATTGCGACTAAGCCAGGAGGATACTCATTTCCATCCCAATAGGTTTCTAGATATAGGTTTGCGGCTTCTTCTGAAGTGAGCCGATACAAATCCAGATGATAGAGGGGAATACGGCCTTCGTAGTATTCGCTGATCAGCGTAAAAGTTGGGCTCAAAATAGGGTCGGTGATGCCTAGCGCTCGACCAATTCCTTGCACCAGAGTCGTCTTGCCGCTGCCCAGATTGCCATGGAGCAACAGAACAGTACCAGGTGGAAGCGATCGCCCCAAAAATTCGCCCAGGGCCAGAGTCGCGTCAGCGTCTGCCAGAGATATCACCGATGCCGTTGTGCTCATGCCCTCTGCGCCCCTACCTGTTTCATTCATCTAGATTGCGGTGCAACTTTGCCATTTTCCTTAAGGATAGGTATTTTACCCACCGGATTTAAGTAAAGTGGCTACCTTACAAGGTCTAACCCCCAACCATGACGGGTATTAGCTTATAAGCCGCACTTATTCTATACTCACATCCTGGCTGTTTTTTAGACTAATCAAGTCAAGACAGTGCACTTCCATTGGGTGTAGTCACACGCAATGAAAATGCACTGTTCTGGTTGAAAACAAAGGGGGATGCAACTGCATCCCCCTTTGACAGCCTGCTTAGAGAAATTCGCTTCACAATACCTGCTTAGACAGGCAGCGGGCGATCGCTCGTCATCTCAAAGCAAAGGGGGACGCAACCGCATCCCCCCTTGATGCCTATTTAGAGAAATTCGCCTACTCAAAACTGCCCAAGACAGGTCATACTGGCGATCGCTCTTCAACGGGTTGATTTAGTTGTCGTAAACGCGGCACTCATCAGCTTCGGGGTTCGCATCGCAGTACTGCTCAAAACTAGTCTTCTCATCGCCCCGCTCCCGTTGGTGGGACGCTTCTGCTTGCAGTTCTTCAACAGCGTCCCAGGCAGCGGCACATTCTGCCGAACCATCGCCCTTGATTTCGCAAACTTCGCGAGCTTGGTCACGCTCTTCTTGAATTTTTTGGTGGATGTCGCTCATAGCTATAACACTCAGAGGTTGATATACGGACGATTGTATCGATAGTGCCCTCAGAATAGAGTAACTCGACGGACGGTTTCGTCAAGTCACCCAGTCAGGCTATCAAAATGGGTGAGTGAGTATTTCTACTCTTCTATATTGTAACGTGCGATTGTCAGCACGACTTGCGCCTATCGGCCAAGCTCAGCTATTACCAAAGGATGTAGCTTTTGAAAACCACTCAATCTTCACCAATTCCGGGCACTTCGGGCTTCTGGCAGTATGTCAAAATGGAGACTTAAAGAAAAGTGGAAAATTATACTGGCCCCGTATAATTCCGGTAAACCCAGTTCAGCTTCCGCTGGTGGTGACAAAGACGCACAGGATGGACGCAATGGCAGACCCCCAAACCGACCCGATGCAGTGGGTTAATGCGCTATCAACGCAGCCTTCCTTAGAGGCGGCAGTGAATGAAGTCGTTGAGCAAGCCCTAAGCCAACTCCAGGCTCCGGCGGATCTGGCCATGGTGTTCATCTCCTCTGCCTTTGCCAGCGAGTATTCCCGGTTGATGCCGTTACTAAAGGCAAAGCTGTCAGTTTCCGTGCTTATAGGTTGTAGTGGTGGCGGCACTATCGGCGTTGAGGTTAGCGGCCAAGTCCGCGAAATAGAGGATGCTCCTGCCCTGAGTTTGACCCTAGCCCGCTTACCTGGAGTGAACCTTCACCCCTTCCACATTGACAGCGATGACCTCCCTGATTTGGATGGTCCGCCTCAGCGGTGGGCAGAGTTAATCGGCGTCCCCCCCGAAGAAAATCCCAGCTTCATTCTGCTCTCAGATGCGATGTCATCGGGCATCAATGATCTACTGCAAGGAATGGATTTTGCTTACCCAGGTGCCGTGAAGGTTGGTGGCATGTCTACGGGACCATCCCCCTTTGGCACCGGGCTCTTCTGCAACTTTGAGCTGTACCGTGAAGGAACCGTAGGGTTAGCGCTGAGCGGGCGGGTCGTGCTGGAGGCAATCGTGGCCCAAGGATGCCGCCCCATTGGCAAGCCCTTCCGAGTCGTAGAAGGCGAGCGCAACATTCTCATCAAACTGGAAGCCCAGGAAGCAGGAGCCAGCGTTTGTACGCCGCTGGAGGCATTACAGGAGCTCTATCAAGACCTGGATGCTGCGGATCAAGAACTGGCCCAGCATTCGCTGTTCGTCGGAGTGGCCCAGTCTGAATTCAAGCAGAATTTGGAACCAGGGGATTTTCTAATCCGGAATATGCTGGGCGTAGATCCCCGTATTGGAGCCATTGCCATTGGCGATCGCGTCCGCCCAGGCCAACGTATTCAGTTCCATCTGCGCGACTCACAAGCCTCTGCCGATGACCTGGAGGCTTTGCTGGAGCGTTATCAGAAAGAACATCACGGCGTTCAACCTGTTGGGGCGTTACTCTTTGCCTGTGCTGGCCGGGGAGAGGGGTTGTACGACCAGCCCAACTTCGACTCGGGTTTGTTTCGTCAGTATATTAACCGCATTCCCCTCAGCGGCTTTTTCTGTGGTGGCGAAATTGGCCCTGTGGGAGGTTCCACTTTCTTGCATGGCTATACCTCCGTCTTTGGAATTTGCCGCGAACCATGACCGAAAGAAAACGTTGGCGGTCCCTGGCTCTGGCTCTGGCATTGGTTGGAGCGGGAGGATGGCGATCGCCCCTTCTGGCATCCATCTGCCCGGCTGACCTTCCCCAGGCAATTGAGACTATCCTCCAACAACAATCCATCAGCCGCCGTGCCCGTTGGGGTATTCAGGTCAGTCCCATAACCGGAGGTGAGCCCCTCTACACGCGAGATGCCCAACAGTTTTTTATTCCTGCCTCAAATATAAAGCTGTTAACCACAGCAGCGGCTCTGACAGAATTAGGGCCTGACTACCAAATTCGCACGTCGGTTTATCAGTTGCCATCCGCAGCCGGGGAAACCGTGCTGCGAGTCGTAGGGCGAGGCGATCCAACGTTTACAGCAGAATCGCTACAAAATTTAGCACAGCAAATTTATAACCAGGGCGTTCGCCGTATAGATCGGCTAGAAGTCGATGATTCCTACTTCACAGGCGACCCCATCAACCCGAACTGGGAGTGGGAAGACTTACAGGCAGGCTATGGAGCTCCGGTTAGCAGCTTGATGCTAGATGGCAATGCGATCGCCCTTCAACTAACCCCCCAATCCTCTGGCCAGCCTTTGCATGTAGCCTTTAATAACCCCGTCGATGCTGGCAACTGGCAAATTATTAACCTCAGCCGCACGCTGCCCGCCGGAAGCAACGAAGAGGAATTCACCCAAGTTCAGCAGGATGGACAGCGACGGGTACTCCGGATTGAGGGGCAACTGCAAGCAGGTAGCGAGGCTGTGGAGGAGGCGATCGCTACCCCAGATCCAAATGGGCGTTTTCTACGCCATTTTCAGTCAGCCTTAAGGGCTGTGGGAATAACGGTCGAGCGAGGGACAACGCCAAATACAGCCACCTTTCCCCCCCTCCCCAGCTCGGCATCAGAGATTGCCTTTACGCTCTCCCCGCCCCTCTCCTACCTGATAACCCAGGCCAATACCGAAAGTGAAAACCTCTATGCGGAAACCTTGCTGCGCCAGATTGGAGTTCGCCACACCTTATCGCAACCCTCGACGCTAGTAGCCGGCTTAGAAGGGGTTGAAGCTATTTTGGCTCCTCTAGGTGTTGATCCAGATAGCATTGACCAGACGGACGGTTCTGGGTTAGCTCGCCGTAACTTAGCGACACCCGAGGCCTTTGTACAAACTCTCCAGGCTATGCACCGTGGTCCTGCGGCTCAGATGTATCAGAACTCTCTGTCTGTCGCTGGTGTCTCAGGAACCCTCCAAAACCGCTTTCAAGGAACTCCTGTGGAAGGCCATTTATGGGGTAAAACAGGGGCCATTAGTGGGATTGCAGCCCTATCCGGTTACCTTGAGCCAGACCATCACCCCCCTCTGGCCTTCAGTATCTTAGTCAATCATTTTGACCAGCCTGTGCGAACAATCCGTCCCACAATCGATCAAATTGTAGTGTTATTAGCAGACCTCTCTTCTTGCTCCAGCAATTAACGAACTGGATAGATGAAGTGTGCATGACACATTTGTCATAACCGTATTCATGACAGCCGAATCATCTTGTTTGTACCTGATAACGAGCAATCTCATACCTTTGTATTTTTCGGGGCTTACCACTACGGATCAGACAAACCCCAAATTGCTCAATTTCACGAGGGAAATCCTCTAACCAGTCATTCTTTACAAGATAAAGATTGGGCGATTTAAGAACCCGGCGAACACAGCGAGAACAGCGAACACGACGGGTTCGAACGGGAACTTTTTCGGGAGCTTTATCAGGACAGGGGGTACGCCCTTTCTGGTCATAAGGCGTGCAATTAAGATTGGCAGGATCTGCGCTGCACAGCACGTAAGAGGACCAGTATTCTCCAATAAATCCCGCAGGAGCAAGATTCTCAAATGGCTGTAGACGCAACACATAGGGTGGTGCCACTTTCAGAGCCAGGACTGGAGTAGCTTGAAGAAAAATAGAAGCAATAGCCATCAGAAATAGGCCGAGTTTCATACGACGCCCATAGGCACCCGATACCTGTTCTACCAACAACAGAAATGCCATCCAGGCTGAGATGTAAACGACTGAGAAATATCGCAGACTTACATCGTTGATATAGAGCCAGTTAGATACCAGGATTAGCCCGAAGGAAAAAATAGCATTCAAGAAGAAGAGCATTGCCCAATGAGGAAAACGGCTCTCAAGCAGAAAGCTTCTTTCGGTACTCCACCAGTAGATGGCATAGCCCACCAGCAGCACAAACAAAACAGCATAAATTGAAAGGATTGGGCTATCAACTTGAAATGTTAATGTTTGAATGGCCGATGTTATAAGACGATTGAGTACCTCAAGGATTTGCGAAAAGCTGCTGAACCCTCCATAAGGAGAAGTTCCAGAGGCTTCATGCTTGGCAAATAAGATAAATGAAAAGCCTACAATAGAAGTAATGATGATATTAATTACATCAGGTATTAGGAGGTTTCGCAGGCGATCGCGCCAGGAAATATCAGTACCCTGATTAACAGTTTTATCAACGTGCTGTACGGTAATGGCTGCCAGGATAGCCATAAACACAAAGTGCAGGTCGGATATCCAGAGTGAGGTAAATAGGCAAAGGGTTGCGCTAGAAATGAGAACCTGACGCCTCCATTGCTTCAGATGCTTCTGTTCCAGCAGGTAGTTGATAATGAAAAGAGCTATTCCTGTAAAAGCAAACTGGGGCCCATAGGGGTGGGCAGGAAAAACGAGCTCGTGAAAGTGTGGGATTGGAAGAAACCAGGCCAGGGCAAAAATTAAGCGAGAGAAGTATGTTTTAAATAGAGTACTAAGACAGATAAAACCAGCCAGTAGAAGCCCATACTGTACATAGGAAATGGCTTCAACGGGCGATAAGGACGTAATCTTTAGTAGAAGATTGCTTAGAATTGGAACGGCACTCCCAAGGCGATTTTGGCCCCAATAGTACAAATCTTCAGGGAGTTTGAGATGGTAGGCCATTAAGATATGAACGGCCATATCTGAGTTCAGATTAGGGATGCGATCAGCTGCGAATCTCCGAAATGAAAGCAGAAAAATGAGGACTATTAAGGATTTAGAAATCAGCGAACGGATTGATTTAAGAGAGTTAGACGTGGACAGCAAACCTATCTTTCCTTACTAAAGAGAATTTAAGTTTCCAAGCGTAAATCTATAAAGCTGATCCATTGCCTCCAGCTATTAGCAAAACCTGGTGAGTTTATACCCTATGGATGTGATAAATAGGAGCTTCGGCACTCATCTATTTTCTAAGGGAACAGGTTATATCTAAGAATGCAGTAGATAGCTCGAACGCCGTCCTTCCAACCAATCTTTTTCCCTTCTTTATAGGTACGACCATAATAGGAAATACCCACCTCATAGATACGACAGTCGAGCTTAGAAACCTTGGCCGTAATTTCAGGCTCGAAACCAAATCGATTTTCCCGAATTTGAATGGATTGAATAATTTCCCGACGGAAAGCTTTGTAACAAGTTTCCATATCCGTCAGGTTAATATTGGTCATCATGTTGGAGAGAGTAGTCAAGAACTGGTTACCAACCATGTGCCAATAGTAAACAACCCGGTGAGGATGGCTACCAATGAACCGAGAGCCAAATACCACATCTGCCCGATCTGCCAGAATGGGTGCAATCATAAGCGGATACTCTTGAGGGTCGTACTCTAAATCCGCATCTTGAACAATAACAATATCACCCGTGGCTTCTGCAAAACCTGTACGTAGCGCCGCTCCTTTTCCTTTGTTTCGAGGATGGTATATAACCTTGTCTACGTATGGCTCGATTGTCGAGCGCAATAGATTTTGAGTGCCATCTGTTGAACAATCATCAACAATAATGATTTCTTTGTCTTTGACAGGTGATTCTTTAACGGCAGCCACGACTTTTCCAATCGTACCTAACTCGTTGTAGCAGGGAATAACAATCGATAATTTCATAGACAAAGCCGAACATTGGATGAGAACAACAATAACTGACAGAGTGGTTACTCGTGGTACCGGGACATAGGACTGAATAGTTATTGCCATATCCCTGTCTAGAGAAGCTGACAGAATAAACTATTATTTACCGAATGCTGGCAGCCCGCATAAATTTCGATGGCAATTGTACATCTGATCGTTAGGTGCTTGACACTCCACCTGCCATATCTAGAAGAGTTTTAAATGTGCTTTACGCTGTTAGCATCTACAGCATAGAAGACAATGTTGGAAACGAGACCTAATAACCGATGTGGCCGCATATAAACCTGCATCGTTGGAGGGCACATCTGTTGCAGTTCCTGAGCAGTCAGCAGATTTAAGTTTTCCTCTCTAGCCCAGAAGTCATGGCCTAGCAAACGAAGAATTCGGCGAAACCATGTGGCAGGTAACCAGTGTATTAGTGGAAGAATGGTGTGAAACTCTACAGGATACCAGCGGTTAGGTGTGGTGATAAAGCAGCGCTTACCTACTCGGCAGAGTTCGTTAACAAAAGCTTGTTGGCGCTGGCGATCGCCTACATGCTCAATCACTGCAGAGCTCACTACAAGATCAAAGCTCTTGTCAGGAAACGGCAGATTAAGCCCATCGGCTTGAACGTAGGTTAAGCCAGGAAATTCTTTTTCTAAAAACTTGGCATCTTCCATACCAACAGCCGTGATGCTTTGGGGGTAAGGATAATACCTTTCAAAAAAGTTGCAATCTTCTCGTCGATCAGACGTAACACCCACATCGAGAACTTGCATGGTCGGGGTCGGTTGAACCAACTGCATCAGAGTGTTCAACATCTCCAGCCGGACTTTCAAAGAAATTTTGCTGACTATACCACCCACATTAGGTTGTACATAGTCACTTTGCCCTTCAGAAGATGAATATAAAGACAGGCTAGTTTTGCTGTTCATAGGCTTCGGCGCGTTTCACTCGACACGACAGATAGGAACGGAAATAGGAATCTAGTGCGAAGTCAATGACGATCAGCAGGGCTGCAAAACAATCTCTTTGAACTAGGAAGGGGGCATCAGGTTAGCCCAAGTATTCTGTATTGGCGTTTCTAGGCATACCTTTAGCACCTGGCTACCGGACTAGAAGCAATTTCTTACACGAGAAAAGAATAAGCACCTGATTGATTTCTGGCAGAAAGATCCGTCATCAAAGTTTCAAGCATGAGTGATTTAATCCTGCAAATTTGACGCATCAACTGCAATGTCTTATACAAGAGCATTGCTTAAAGCAAAATCCTCATAACCAAGCCAGATCTACATTTATTTCTGCTGCCACACAGAACCATGGGGAGCAAAAATTGAAGTGATTATACTATGAGGAATAACTTAGCGGTCATAATAATCGACCTATGTTGGAAGTATCACAGGTCATAATCTCCATCAGGCACTTCTGATACGCTCAGGACTAGAGCCTTTTTGTTGTGTGTTGTGCGAAGCACAACACACAACAAAAAGGCTCTAAATAGGAGAAGAGGTTGAGTGCGACGCACCCAACCTCTTCTCCTATCTCTACAAAAATAACTAAGGTCAATCTCTACTAAAAGTAGCCGTTTTTCAACGGTCTTGCTCAACGACTTCACGCACCCGGTAAATGGGCCGCCCCTGGGATTCATGATAAGTGCGCATAGCAACCTCGGCCAGCAGGCCCAAACTGAACAGCTGTACCCCTGTTAGGAAAAGTACTACCGCCAGAATGAGGAGGGGGCGATCGCCAATACTTTGCCCCAATACCAGCTTCAAGAAGGTGAGATAGCTACCCAGCAGAATTCCCAACGCTAGCGACGCCAACCCAAAGCCACCAAACACATGCATGGGTCGGGTAAGGAACTTTTTCATAAAGGCGATGGTGAACAGATCCATCAACACCCGAAAGGTACGCCCCAGCCCATATTTGCTTTGACCAAATTGACGGGCGTGATGCTTCACAGGCACTTCCGTAATTCGTGCCCCTTCAATGAAAGCCAGGGCCGGCAGGAAACGGTGCAGTTCACCGTACAGATTCATATCCATGACCAACTCAGAACGGTATGCCTTGAGGGAGCAACCGTAGTCATGTAGCTTTACCCCGGTGACCCAACCGATTAAGCCATTGGCCAACTTTGATGGTAGGAGGCGAGTTAGAGCAGCGTCCTGCCGATTCTTACGCCAACCGCTCACCAGGTCATACCCCTCCTCCAACTTCTCAACCAGCATAGGAATGTCAGAGGGGTCGTTCTGCAGGTCACCATCCAGAGTAACAATTACATCTCCCCGGGCATGGTTGAAACCTGCAGCCATCGCAGCGGTCTGGCCATAGTTCCGGCGCAACAGCACACCTCGCAGGTCGCTTCGGCTCAGGGCCAGCTCCCGCAGCAGTGCCGTAGTACCGTCTCGGGAGCCATCGTCTACACAGATAATTTCATAGTCGAAGTCGGTGGGTTGGACGGCTGTGGCGATCGCCTCCACTAATCGGGGCAAGCTTTCCACCTCGTTGTAAACGGGTACCACCACCGACAGCCTTAGCGGGCGAGTTGCTTCATCAAGGGACGGTTGGGGTTGACCTTTAGGGATGAGAGAAGTATCCATAGCACGGCGACTCATGAGCTAACCACCATTAAACCGGAGAAGCGGTTTCGATGGATGAGTCAGTTAGCCAGATTTTGTCAGGGCAGAAGGTGGGGGCTTTGCTTTCATCTTTTGCCCTAACAGAAAATGTAGAACAGTCTGTCATAACTTTAAGTTGCCAATATGGTCAGCAAAGATACGGAGCCTTTTCAAGAGCTAGGATGTAAACCTTTCTATATTTCATGGGGCGAGTTTGAATTTTATTCAGTCCAGATCAAATTTGCTTAACGCAGCTTTCATATTTTGGGGAAGGCCTACCCAATCTATTTCCATTTTATTTGGCTAACTTATGTAAACAGAATTCATTTAATTATTACAAGAAGTCATTCTCTCAAGGCCGATCAAATCTCTAATACATCGGCAAAAGCTACCAGCAAAGGACTTTCATAGATTTAGGCATAAGTTAGCGTTAGTTTGCTGGCCTCTAAGATTTGCTCAAAGCTACTTCTTCAGATAACTTTATAACTCGCAAACTAAATCAATTTGTTAGTAATTTATTTTATTTTTCTTCAGAATAAAGCCGAAACACAACGCTCAGAAAAATCCGTGGATATTCCCTACAGCTATCTTGGTGCAGCTGACTAGGATGAGCTTAAATCAATTCAATGCAATCCAATCTATCCGCTCTACAGGAGTCATCATGGTTTTAGATCCTCACACTTTCATGGCAAAGATGGAAGCTCGAATGGACTTTTCTACCGCTGATAAAGAGCTTCTATTAAGTAATGCAAATTGGGGATTAGAAATTGCCTCTGACATGTCCGATCACTTCTACAGCTATATGGGACGTGACCCGGAAATGGGCGTCATCCTCAACGCCTCTGAAGGTCGGGTTCATCGGCTGAAAGAAACCTTCGTTCTGTGGTTTCACGAAATGTTTACCGGCATGGATAATTGGGGAGACGAGTACGCCGATCGCCGCTGGAAAATCGGTCTAGTTCACGTCAAGATTGGCATTGGTCCTCAGCACGTCGTTCCAGCCATGGCAACGGTTGTTCATGAGGCTGGTAAGCGAGCGATCGCTGATGGTAAATCTGAAAATTTACGCGATGCCCTGGGTAAGATCTGCATGATCGACCTGGCATTTATTGAACAGGCTTACATTGAAGTTTCTTCAACGGCTGTGTTGAAAGAAACAGGCTGGACTGAGGGCCTATTCCGGCGCTTAATTACAACAGGTGCTGGAGCAATGTAAGAGCACCAGGCTCATCCTTGAAAATCTCTTTTAGAGGATGTTTGAAACGTTTTAATGAGGGTTTTATTTTCCGTACACAGCATACGAAAAATGAACGTTTCAAACACCCTACCAGGCTTATGATCCAACACTATCTATTTCGTTAATTTTCCAGAAGTTGTTGACCCTCTATTTCTCCTGACTTCCGTTCACTCCCACTAACAAAGGAAATCACAATGGCTATTAGCACCGAAAAGTTGAATATGGTTTTGCAGCAGTTCGTCACAGCTACCAGTGACGTTCAAGGGGCAGCCCTGGTAACCCCCGATGGTCTGCCTTTGGCTACGAGCCTACCCGCAGGTATGGATGAAGAACGGGTTTCAGCGATGTCTGCCGCTATGTTGTCCCTGGGCGAGCGGATTGGTTCAGAGTTGGCACGGGGTGGTGTTGATCGAATCTACGTAGAAGGAGATCAGGGCTACGGCGTGCTGACCAGCTGCGGCGAAGACGCCGTATTCCTAGTGTTGGCCAGCAAAGCGGCCAAGCAGGGTGTACTGATGCTTGAGATCAAGCGCACCCTGGGGGAATTGAAGTTACTCATGATGTAAAGTTCCGATTCGCTGTGGCGGAGTCCCAGGCTCCGCCACCTTCTTCACCCCTATCCCTTCATCGGTCTCTTCCATGGAAATCATGCGGCTTGTGGTGACTGGCCCGGTTGGGTCGGGCAAGTCCACGTTTATTCGCTCTGTTAGCGAAATTGAGGTCGTCGATACTGATCGCCACGCCACCGACGAAACTCTACTCATCAAAAAACGCACCACCGTTGCCTTTGACTTTGGCCGCCTCCAGTTTGGGCCAGAAATGGCATTGCACCTCTACGGAACTCCTGGACAATCGCGCTTCGACTTTATGTGGGACATTTTGATCCGCAAAGCTCACGCGTATATCTTGCTGATTGCGGCCCACCGTCCCATGGAGTTTCGCCACTCGCGCCGCATTCTGGCTTTTATGAAACAGCGATCGCAAATTCCCATGATCATCGGCCTCACCCATACAGACTGCGAGGGAGCCTGGGAAGCCGAGAACGTGGCGATCGCCCTGGGCTACGTCCTCCCTGAAACCCGTCCCCTAATGATTACGGTTAATCCCACGGAATCTGCTTCCGTTGCCGAAGCCATCATTACCCTCGTCCAACATTCTATGCAGGGCTGTCTTGTCTAATAGTTGATGTTGCGTGCGCGGCCCAAACCAACCTTTCTCAGAGCGTCGCATCTACAGGTCAGCGCATAAGCCCAGCCCTGTCCATCAGCCCCCATTTGAAATGTTGATTTTTTGTAGATTAATCAGCCACGCAAAATCAACATCTCAAATCTCTCTCAAATCCATTGCAGCGACTACCTAGGTGAGATGTGTCATGACCATTACCGGCTATCTATCAGAGTTTTCCTTAGCAGAACTCTTCCAAATTTTGGAACAGGGAACGAAATCGGGGTTGTTGACCATCTGCTCCCTGTTGGAACCGCAAGCACCGAAACAAGGCAATCACTACATCTGGTTTAAGCAGGGGCGCATTGTTGCTGCCTCCAATACTCTCGACCAGCAAGGCTTAATGCGCTTGATTAATCAGCGAGGCTGGTTGGGAGAGCGAGCGGCTAACCGGCTCACTCAAAACTGCACAGTGGGAACTCCTGCCGGAGTTTGCCTAAAAACCCAGGGAGCATTAACTGTTGAACAACTCAAGTTGTTGTTCTACTCCCAGGTCATGCGTCAGGTCTGTGCCCTGTTTGAACTAGAAAATGGCTGGTTTCAGTTTGATCCACAAGCACCAATTCCCGTAGCTGAATTGACAGGATTAAATGCATCAGCAACCGAAGTGACGCTAGCAGGACTGCGAGCGCTAAAAGATTGGTCAGCCTTACTGGACAAGCTACCCGATCCCTCCTCAGCCCTGGTTAGTGTGATTCATGGTCAGCCACAGTTCAAGCTCAGCCCAACAGAGTGGCAGGTCTGGGAATTTGCTAAGGGAACAGTGGCGTTGGGGGCGATCGCCAAACAGCTTCAGATTTCCGTCGAAAAAGTACAGCAGGTGGCTTTTCGGCTAACGGTAGTGGGTTTGGCGGAAGAAGTGCCGATGGTTTCGGAGCCCCTGGTAGCCATGCCAGATCCAGAACCTCTCGTAGATGCTCCCATCAGTGGCTTTGGATCCCACTCGGCACAAACTGAAGCAGTACCAGCAGGCCACGGGGTTAGCCAATCCTTTCTACAGAATTTGGTTGGCTTCTTGAAAGGCAAACTCTAAGTTTTCCCAAAGGTCTTATGCTCATCTTCGATTTCTTACTCGGGTTGTTCGAATTTGTAGAGTTTCTTGCCAGCCCGCTGGGTCTATCTACCAGCCTTTGGGGAAGCGCTTACTGGATTTTGCTCCAACTCTGGCACGTCAGCGTTCCCTCGGCTCTGTGGCTGCCACTCATTCCGGCCTTCTACCTCTACATCTACCTGGATAGATTGGCATGCCGTTAGCCCTTCGGCTATGCCTCTCTCACCATTGCGCAATCTAGGGATAACGGCTCTGGTGTTCCATCACCTCCCTAGATTAGGCATGCTTTCTTCCTCTCTGCGATTCAAGGAGTGTTTATGCAACGGTTTGCCTGGAACGATTCCCTCAGCACTGGCGTCCCAATGATTGATGCCCATCACAAGGAACTGATCGCGGCAGTGAATGATCTGGCTCAGGCGATTGAACAGGGCCAGGGGTCAAATGCTATTAAAAAGCTGATTATGTTTCTTAAGTACTATGCTGAGTGGCATTTTGATCACGAAGAAAAATGCGCAGCCAAGCACCAATGCCCTATGGCCGACACCAATGAGAAGGCGCATGCCGCTTTCATTGAAACCTTTGGTAATTTACACGAGCAATATCGCCAGAGCAACGCCAGCGAAGCCGTTGCCCAGCAGATTTACGATGAGCTGTCCCGCTGGCTGGTAGGACACATTATGAATATTGATACAGAGATTGGCCGATGCCTCAGGCAGCCAAAAACGGTTCTTCCTACGTCATAGAGGGCTTATAGCCTGACGCAACTTAGGATCGCGTATTTATTAACCTGTAATTCTTGTTGTGAGAGGGGCGGCAAAGCCGCCCTTCTCACAACAAGAATTACAGGTTATTTTGTTCGTGATCCTTAGTAATCGACGGCTGAAGCCTGCCCACCTTCAAATATAGGTTGCTCTTTGCTGTTTACTCCTAGCCAGAACGGTTCATTGTTGAAAGGCCACGGAAAGCTTTTCAACAATGAATTTCCTGTTTCTAAGCGCGTAGCACCACAGGCGTTGATTACAAAGGAGGAGTGGCGTGCGTCGCACGCCACTCCTCCTTTGTAATCAACCTACTTGTAACAGGTGCATTTCACCTTATATAAGCAGGCAAATCCATTCACAACACTCGGCTATCCCCTTACACGCCGCTATAAGGGGATTTAAGGCTGAAATAATACCTTTGTTCTGGTCAGGTTTCAAACATGTGGATGGGGTGTGGTGAAAGGGGCATTTCGTGTTCCTTTCACCACACCCCATCCATGCATCTAAACACTCTCCTCTATTCTGATTTCCTGAAGTGATAGTGTCTTTGAAAAGCATTGGCTTTAGAGGACAAGAATATAGGCTGTTCACTTTTATGTTAAATTTCCTAGAGTATCTACGCCGTTAGGTACAACTCCTTATTTCAAGGCTATTTCAGAACGTTGATTTCAGATCTGAAACATCCTCGAGCCAAATTTTCTGTTGAAGCGGATCAATTTGTCTAGGCTAGGCGGTCAAAAAAAGAATGCTTTTTACGAGTTTTAATTTTTTTGTATTGGTTGCGATCGCCTTCGGGTTGTACTACTCGACAAAGAAGCAAAAGTTGCAAATCCTTATACTAATCATTGCAAGCTTTATTTTTTATGCTTGGAATTTTCCTGCACTCCTTTTGCTTCTACTCCTATCAATTGCTATTAATGCTATTTCCAGCTATGGCATTACAACTACAGGGGATAAAAACCTCAGGAAGATATATGCAACGCTAGGAGTTGTGCTCAACCTTGCAATTTTAGGTTTCTTTAAGTATAGCCCTTTAATTGGCCATACTTTTTTTGAGGACAAATCAACAATTGGGCAATTTTTAGTATCAATTCCTCTACCAATTGGTATTTCGTTTTTCACCTTCCAGGGAATTAGCCTCGTTATTGATACTTTCACGGGCAAGGAATTAGTTTTAACAGAAAGCCATGGAAACAAATTTAGTACACATCTGGCTAAAGTAACGCTATTTAAAGCCTTCTTTCCACAGCTGGTTGCTGGGCCTATTGTCAAAGCCCATGAATTTTTACCTCAGATAAAATCTAAGTTCTTATCCAATATTGAATGGGAATTCTGCTTTAGGAATCTCGTGGCCGGGTATTTTCTGAAGATGGTTGTTGCAGACAACCTCAAAGAGCAAACCTATTGGATCACCTATCCCTGGTTTTCTAACGTTTCCTTATCTGGGTTGCTAACACTTTTGTTTGGATACTCAATGCAAATCTTTGCCGATTTTGCAGGGTATTCCCTCATCGCTATTGGCCTTGCCGCATTGTTTGGATATAGGCTAATGGACAACTTCTTGTTCCCCTATATCTCCACATCTTTCTCTGAATTCTGGCGGCGGTGGCATATTTCCCTATCTAATTTTCTCAAGGAGTATTTGTATATACCCCTGGGAGGTAATCGGAAAGGTCGAGTCAGAACCTATATCAACTTAATGATTACGATGATGCTAGGAGGACTATGGCATGGTGCAGCTTGGAGCTATGCAGTGTGGGGAACATACCATGGCGCATTACTCGCTTCTGAACGTTTTTTAAAGGAAAGCTTTAATCCAAAACCTTTGAATCTTCCAAAAAACGTTATTCTTATCATCAAAGGAATTTTAGTATTTACAGCGGTCAGCTTTGGATGGTTACTATTTAAGCTACCCAATTTTGACCATGTAATCAAGTACCTACAAGCAATGATTCATAATGTTTTTTTTCTAAATCAGGATATAGACATTATGTTCTTCGTTGCAATTTATTCACTTCCTGTAGTGATTTATCATTTTCTATATCTTTATAAGGAAGGAAAGAATAGTTCTGGCTACAAGAGCTTACAGAGACTTGAGCCTATCATTTATGGAACGATGCTTTTTATGTTGATTTCAAATAGTGGTTCTTCTGGAGATTTTATCTACTTCCAGTTCTAAAGAATGCTTTAAAGCTCACTGAAAAAGTTATTTTTCGTGCAGAAAATGCATGAAAGAAATAACTAAAACGGACCCTGGTATCTTGTCAATTTCTCCCGAAGCATTGAGCGAGAAGCACTGGCCATGATGATACGTAAAACGTTGACGGTAACAATTGCTTTGATTCTGTTGTGGTCTATCATCGTCAATTTTCTACCACAGGATTTGGATACTTATCAGAGCCAGCGAGACAATAATTTAATTCGTGCACAAGACTACCTTTATAGCGTTCCTAACATTCAGGAAGAGAATGTCATTTTAGGTACTTCTCTTTCACAAAAAATTTCTGAATCCCTCCTATCTAAAAATTTTTATAATCTTGCCTTTGGTGGCCAGGGAATATTCGATGGTTTGGATGTTGTGAATTATCCCAAGGAGAAGCCAAGGGTAGTTTTTATAGAAATCAACAACATTTTGAAGGTAGAGGGAGACCTGTTTACAGAGGCTTTATTTGGACCAGCTACGTATAACTTGAAGAAGTACGTACCCTTGCTCAGAGATAGGAATAAGCCTGTAGGGGTCCTTAGAGGCTTTACCCGACCAAGGCAGAAAACTGCTGTGAATTTTAAGATGGCTGAAGATCAGATAGATGAAACAGATGCTTATAAGGCTGTTCTCAACCAACAAAGGGAAGCTTACAAGACGAAACCTTCGAAGCAGAGATTAGATCCACTATTTCAAAGATTAAAGCAATCTGTTGAGAAGCTTGAAAAAGAAGGTACAACAGTTGTTTTCTTCGAGATGCCAGTGCATCAAGAACTCTGTACTATGCCACGCGCTACAACCATTAGGAAGCGCTTCTACGTCGAATTTCCTCAGAAACAGTACCTTTATATCAAACAGCCAAATTGCGGTAACTATCAGACAACAGATGGCATTCATCTAACAGAAGCAAGTGGCAATCGGTATTCTCTGTACTTCAAAAGAAAAGCTGCAGCTTTGCCGCTTTAATATTACATTTTTCATAGATAGCAATGGGCAAGTGCATTAAGTATGGTGGTATAGGACACTTTGTGCCTTATACCACCGTCTGCTATATTTAACCTCAATTTGAGGAAAGCTCAAGTGCCCATTTTGGTATTCGCAGAGCGCCCATCAAAATGTTTTTTCAGGGATGTGCAAGGCACGCCCTCGAAAGAACCCTTAACCCGAACTCAACAGTTTTGTTGTATACAGTGTGCGAGCCACCACATACAACAACAATGCGCAAGGTCTAATCAACTCGACATGAAGATGCCTCCGTTCCATACCTTAACCAGACAAAGCTAGGACATGAGAGATATCTTCATGTTGAGTGGATAGATATAGCTTATATTTTGCACATTTCTAAAACTAAAACCCAGAAGTATAATTCTTCCACAACAACGTGGCTGAAGAATTACACTTCTGGGTTCTGGTGCAAGATCCAGGCCTATAAATTATGACCCTGGGTTAACACGCATTAGAACCTGGCCAAACTCCACAGGCTGAGCATTTTGCACAAGGATTTCGACAACTTCTCCGACTACTTCGGCCTCGATCTCGTTCATGATCTTCATAGCTTCAATAATACAGACAGTTTGGCCCAGACGAATCCGATCGCCCACCTCCACAAAGGACGCCTCGTCAGGGCCGGGAGCTCGATAGAACGTACCGACTACCGGAGCAACGATATCGATAAGCCGATCGTTGGCATGGGGAGCTGGAGCAGGGGCTGAAGTAGCAGCAGGCAAAGGGACAGGAACAGGAGCGGGTAGGGAGGCAGGAACGACACTACCCCGATCAGGTTCGACGGGGAGGGAGCGATCGCTAAAAACACCTCCCTTGCGTACCGTCAGTTCAAAATCGCCACTTTTTAAGTTCAGCTCCGCAATATCGGTCTGACTCAGGGTAGACAGCAGCTCGCGCAGTTCGTTCCAGTTCAATTCCACGTCCTATCCGCTCAATCTAATCGTGCAGTTTTATAAGAGACGACTTGCTTCAACAAGCCATCATGGGTCTCCCACACCGTTGCCTATTCTCGGCCCAGGTAGGAGTCGTTCCGGGTATCAATCTTAATGCGTTCGCCAACGGAGATAAACAGGGGCACCATAACTTGAGCTCCAGTTTCAACCTTAGCAGGCTTGGTACCGCCCGTTGCGGTGTCTCCCTTAACGCCGGGATCAGTCTCAGTAACCTCCAAAACAACGGAGTTGGGTAGTTCCACTTCCATCACCTGGGTGTCCCAACGAACCACGCTGACTTCCATGCCCTCTTTGAGGTACTTGACACGATCGCCGATTTGCGCCGCCGTCAGTCGTCCCTCTTCGTAGGTTTCCATATCCATAAAAACGTAATCATCACCTTCCTTATAAGTGTGTTGCATCACACTCTTTTCGAGGATGGCTTGGGGTACGGTTTCACCAGCCCGGAATGTACGCTCAATCACGCTGCCCGACTGTGCATTTTTCAGTTTCGTGCGTACAAATGCAGAGCCCTTCCCCGGTTTTACGTGCAGGAATTCAACTACCCGCCAGACGTTACCATCTAGCACGATGCTGACACCGGGACGAAAGTCGTTGCTGGAAATCATGAATCTCTTTGATTTGTGGGAGAACAATCGGCATCTAATTTTACCGCTTGTTGTGCGCTTGAGACATGAACGATCGCTTTCATTCAGCAATTCTCATTTTGAAATTAGGCCCGAAAACCGCGCGCCAAAGGCGCGCGGTTTTCGGGCATCAAAGCCAAGAGTTCACGCCCTACGGGCGTGAACTCTTGGCTTTGATGCCCATACTGAGAATTGCTGGCTTTCATTCAGACTTTGTGCTTTTACTCAGTTAAGCTCTGACAATAGGAACGATTGAGCTTCCCTGCGCCAGAACGAAAATGTTCGAATTTTGCGAATTTCAAGAGACGCTGACACTACACATATTTTCGTGAGAATTTGCAAGTGCCAATTGACGGAGAGCTCCAAATCCAACTAATCTACAAAAAATACATCGATAAACTGGAGTATGAGCTCATCTAAACCCTAAAGTTTGTCTCCGCCGTAGACAGCAGTGTGGGTTGGTGAAGCATATTCTCGCTTATCTCACGAGGTAATTGTTGTGGGCATCGTTGTTCAGGAGGTTTCCAAGGGCTTTGGTTCATTCCAGGCGGTTGACCAGGTCAACTTGGAAGTAGAGACTGGGTCATTGGTGGCATTGTTGGGACCATCGGGGTCTGGGAAGTCTACTCTGCTACGTCTCATTGCAGGGCTAGAAACTCCAGACGCCGGGCGAATCATCCTGACAGGACGAGATGCGACCTACGAGACTGTGCAGGAGCGCAATATCGGGTTCGTGTTTCAGCATTATGCGCTGTTTAAGCACATGAACGTGCGGGAAAATATTGCGTTCGGCCTGAGTCTGCGCAAAACACCCAAGAAAGCGGCCCAGAGACGGGTGGAAGAATTGTTGGAGTTGGTGCAGTTGAAAGGGCTGGGCGATCGCTACCCCTCCCAACTCTCCGGGGGCCAGCGGCAGCGTGTGGCTCTAGCTCGTGCTCTGGCAGTAGAACCCAAAGTATTGCTGCTCGACGAACCCTTTGGCGCTCTGGATGCCAAAGTTCGCAAGGACTTGCGAGCCTGGTTGCGCCGGATGCATGATGAGGTGCATGTAACCACAGTGTTTGTCACCCATGACCAGGAAGAGGCCATGGAAGTTGCCGACAAAATTGTGGTGATGAATAAGGGGCGCGTGGAACAGGTGGGCACCCCCGCAGAGATATATGACAACCCTGCAACGGCATTTGTCATGAGCTTCATCGGCCCAGTGAACGTGTTACCGGGCACATCCCGGATTTTTGAAGGGAATGGGTTTGAGTCACCCCATCCAGAAGTCTTTGTACGACCTCAGGATGTGGTAGTAGAAGTAGAGCCCAACGGCTCAACGGTATCGGCTCGGGTGAATCGCGTTATCCACCTGGGTTGGGAAGTGCAGGCCGAGCTGATTCTAGATGATGGTCAAGTGGTGACGGCACATTTGACGCGCGATCGCTTTGATGAGCTACAACTCGCCCCTCAACAACGGGTGTACGTTAAGCCCAAGGAAGCTCGCGCCTTCCCGCTTTACTACTCCATCTAGATCGCCTATTCATGATGCGCTGAAACGCTTGTGGTATGTGCCTTGCACGCAATGCTACTACTACAAGCGTTTCAGCGCATGTGAGATGAATACGCAGGTTGGCGTCTCTAACTATGCAAGCCAATTGAATTAGTAGGAAGCTGTGCCTTCTACGCCCTGGCGCATCAGGACGCAAAAGGCACAGCTTCCTATTGAATCTGGTACAAGTCAGTGTTATTCGTCTAAAGTCCAGAATGGAGAAATGGAGAACGTAATTGACGATCGCACGGCTCAAACCCCTTCTACGCTGGCTCATTTTAGGGGCAGCGCTGTTCTTCCTGGCCAGTACGGTGCGGCAGCACTGGCATGAAGTAGCGGCAATTCGGTTGGACAAACGAGGCTGGCAGTTGTTAGCGATCGCCCTACTCACAACCCTCTTGGCGCATGTTTGGACAGGGTGGGTATGGGGTTGGATCTTGAAGGCCCTGGGCCAGTCTACCTCTGCCTCCTGGAGCATCCGTACCTATCTCACCACAAACATTGCCAAATATCTGCCGGGAAATGTCTGGCATTTTTATGGTCGGGTGTGGGCAGCCCAAAAAGTGGGGGTTCCATTAGCGATCGCCATCGTTAGCGTTGTCTTAGAACCGTTGCTCATGGCGGCCTCGGCCCTCCTGGTCGGGCTCCTGGGAATTCGACAGGCTGGATGGGGCCTACAAGCCTTGAGTTTGGCGATCGCTCTGGCCCTGGTGCATCCCCGCATTTTGAATCCGGTGTTGCACAAGCTCAGTCGTAAAAAAGCCAGCACCGATGAAGGTATGGCAGTGGAAGCACAGCAAGTCGAGCAGATTGGGTTGCAGCGCTACCCGGTTTGGCCACTCATCGGAGAGTTGATTTTTCTCGGGTTGCGGAGTCTAGGTTTTATCTGGATTGTGTTGGCATTTGCCCCAATTCCTCCTGAGCAAGTGTTACCGGTGTTTAGTGCCTTTAGTTTTGCCTGGTTGTTAGGGTTAGTGGTACCCGGCGCTCCTGGGGGAATTGGCGTATTTGAGGCGACGGCGATCGCCCTCCTGCCAGCTCAGCTCACCCCAGCTGTGATCCTAAGTGCCGTTGCCTGTTATCGCCTGGTAAGTACCCTGGCAGAAGCGTTAGGGGCGATCGCCGGATGGGGTGTCGGTAAACTCGCCAAGCAACCTTGATGCCCTGACAAACGCGACAAAGGCTATATAGTGGCAGTTTTTACTTATATCGCTTTGCTACATCCCCAACTCAAAGATTAAGGCGGCTCAATTCCTCCAGCAGTAAAGCTTCGGCTTCCTCATCAGAAATTTCGTTCAGGGTTTGGAGGGAATCCCCAGTGGCGTTGGGTGAAGGGTCAGTTGGTGACACGGAAGTAAGCTCCGGAACAAGCAGGCTGATGAGATAGGTACCGAGAGCATCAGGAGTAGGGTGATCAAACAGTAGAGTGATGGGTAAAGGGCGACCCAACTCCGTTTGTAGGCGATTACGCAACTCAACAGAGGTCAGAGAATCCAACCCCAATTCTGTGAAGCCAAGAGTGGAGTCGAGCCGAGTCACTGAAATTCCGAGAACGGTGGCCACCTGAGTTTGCACGTACTGGGTGATCAAAGCAGGACGAGCCGACAGCTCAGTCTGTTCGAGTTGCTGAGTTAGAGCAGAGGTTGTTGCTGGCTGCACAGAGACAGCAGGACGGGCATGGGAGGTCACGATGTCCTTTAGAAAAGCAGGAACCCCCTCCGCTTTCGTCCATTGAGCCCAATCAATCGGCAATACACTGATTTGTGCCGATGAGGAACTGAGCAGATGTTCCAGGACTGTGAGGGCCGTTTCTGGGGCAAGGAATTGGATACCGCGATCGCCCAAGTTTTTTCGCACCACCGGATCATTCGCCATACCACTGCCCTCCCAGGCTCCCCAATTGATGCTGAGGGCGGGCAATCCCTGGCTTTGCCGGAAATGGGCCAGGGCATCGAGGAAGGCATTGGCAGCAGCATAGCTCCCCTGTCCAGCGGACCCGAGCAAAGCCGCCGCTGAGGAGAACAGCACAAAGCAATCCAATGGTTGCGCATGGGTCAGGGTGTGAAGATTCCAGGCCCCTTGCACCTTTGGAAGCAACACCTGAGCCAGCCGCTCTGGAGTTTGCTGAAGCAAACTACCATCATCCAAAACACCCGCAGCATGGAAGATTCCGCACAGAGGTGGAGTTGCGCTGCCCCAGGAGAAATGCAGGTAGGGTTGTAGAAGCATGGCTAATCCATCTGCATCAGCGACATCTCCTGTCAGGATGTGAATGGTAGCTCCCGTCTGGCGAAGGGTGGCGATCGCCCGTTCTACCTCTACCGACGGGGCGGAGCGACCCATCAACAACACATAACGAGCACCCAGGCCGACAAGCCACTGGGCCACCTGTAACCCTAAGGCTCCCAGACCACCCGTGATGAGGTAGGAACCATCGGGCCGTGGGCTGAAAGTAGGGGTCACTACCAGTTTCCCTAAATGCCGCCCCTGCTGCATGGTGCGGAAAGCTTCGATAGTATCTTTGGCTGCCAGTACTTGGTGGTGAATGGGGTGAAGCTTCCCAGCCTGCAGCAGACGCAGCACATCCTGTAGGAGAGACTGGATCTGCCCAGGATCAGCTTGGGTCATCTCCATTAAATCCACTACGGTATAAGCGACATCGGGCCGAACCTCAGCGACCTGTTGCGATCGCCAGATTCCAGCCTTCCCAATCTCCAAAAAATGTCCACCTGATTTCAAGAGAGACAGGCTCTTGGGAATGAAGTCTCCATTTAGAGAATTAAGTATCAGGTCAACCCCTTCACCCTGGGTCGCAGCACGGATCTGATCGGCAAACTCCAGGGTGCGTGAGTTGTAGAGGTGTTGGATACCGAGCGATCGCAAGAACTCCCATTTACTGGGAGAGGCTGTCGCAAAAATCTCTGCACCAACCAGCTGTGCGAGCTGAATTGCGGCTTGTCCGACACCTCCGGCAGCCGCGTGAATGAGAACGCGATCGCCCTGCTTTAACTGCCCCACCTTAAAGAGGGTGTAATAGGCTGTGAGAAACACCACAGGGATCGTAGCCGCTTCTGCAAAGCTAAGAAATTCGGGTTTGGGGGCAACCAGCCGGGCATCAACGGTGACAAAATCGCTGAAGCTGGCGGGGGCGATCGCGACAACCGCATCCCCAACGTGCAGATCAGCAACACCCTCGCCAACCTGCACCACTGTTCCAGCACACTCCAGCCCCAACGGTCCAGCTTCACCCGGGTACAATCCCAGCGCGTTCAGCACATCCCGAAAGTTCAGCCCCGTAGCTCGCACCCGAATTTCTACCTCGCCCGCCGCTGGAGCCCTGCGAGCCACGGGCTGCCACGTCAAATTTTCAAGAGTACCCCGTTGGGAAATGTGGAGCTGCCGTCCCAGTCGGTCTGTTGCAATCGTGGGCTTTTCGATCGGGGAAGCCAGACGTGCAACATAACGCTGCCCCCGCCGAAACGCAACCTGATCTTCCAGGGGGGTGTTGGTCAGTTCTTGAAAGAACTGAGCAGGATCGAAATTATCGTGCTCTAAGTCGATTCGGGTACAGCGCAGTTCTGGATGCTCCAGAGCAATAACACGCCCCAACCCCCACAGCGGAGAAGCACTGGGATCGATCGGGTCAATGGATGAAACGGATTGGCTGCCCTGAGTAACGATCCACAACCGGGGTGGATTCGTAGCCGCAACCAATTTCTGTACCAGTTGCAACACCGTTTGGGTATGGCGCAGGGCCTGCGCTGGGCTGGATTCTCCTCCATCTGCCAGGTACAGAACATGTTGAATATTGGACAGAGCCTTAGGAGCCATCTGCCAGGTTGCGGGATCTCCTGTTTGGGTCCATACCGTTTGTTGTTGGGCCGTTAGTGCATGGGCCAGGGCATCGGTGAGGGGAGAGGGGGCACCGGGTACCAGTAACCATTGGGCAGGTGATAGGGAGGTTGTAGAGGAAAGAGGCTGCAATTGCCAAACCACCTCATACAGCCAATCCGCCGGGTTAGGTTCCGCAACAGGAGTCATGGAAGTACTCAAGGCTCCAGCCTCAACTCGCTGGGCTGTTAAGCCATCCACCTTGATGAGCACCTGCCCCCGCTCATCTAATAGATACACAGTAGCCGTGACAAAGGCTTTATCCTCTCGTAACGGCTGAAGCTGGATATAACTCCATACGGCTTCAGGGATGGGATGGAAGTACTGAAGTTGATCAATACCCACAGGCAGATAGGTCGCGCGTTCGCTTTCTGGCAACACCGCCAGAACCATTTGGAAGCAAGCATCCAATAAAGCCGGGTGAATGTGATACTCCCCTCTATGGCTTTGGTTTCGAAGGTCTTCTGGGGGAACAGATGAGTTAATTGGCCCTTTTACCCAACCCAAGACTTCGCCATCGTGAGATGCAAATTGTTGAATTCCTTGAAACGAAGGGCCATAATTCAACCCCAGTTTTTGACAAGTTTGGTAATGTTGCACAACTTCCTCAGACCTAGGCCCCCTGGAAGATGGGCTAACCTGCATGTCCATCAAGCGCCGTTGGAGTGCAGGCAAATCTATCGGTTCTGCTTGACCTGGCTCCAACGCCAGCTCCCCAGAGCAATGCAATGTCCATTCATCCCCAGTGCCACTCAGGATCTGGAAGGTTGCACCTTGAGCCTGACGATTGAGTAGAGTTTGGAGAGTTTGAGGAGCATCCGATAGCCGCAGCGGTTGTGAAATTGTGACATTCTTTAGAGTTATCGGCTGATCAGGCCAGAGGGTTTTGGCAGCGGCGATCGCCATCTCCACATATGCGGTTCCTGGCATAATAACGGTCTCGTTGACCTGGTGATCCGTTAGCCAGGCCGGTTGTGTATCTCGCAGCTCACTTTGAAACACAACGGTATCGAGTGCCAGAGACAAGCGACCCCCCAGCAATGGGTGCCCCCCAAGCCCTTGAGGCTGAGAGTGTGGATGGGTAGAACGGACAGTCCCTGGAGCATCTAACCAGTAACGTTGGCGTTGAAACGGGTAGGTCGGCAGAGAGATCCGTTGAGCCTCTATGCCATCCAGCACAGCAGACCATTCAATCGCCTCCCCAGCTTCATATAACGTCCCCAGGCTTTGCAGGAGAGTCTGAATTTCCGATTGAGCAGGCCGCAAGCTGGGCAGGTATTGCATCGCTAAATCCTCAGCCGCCCCAAGAAGCTGTGGATTCGGGAGGTCATCTGGGCTAAGGTCCTCGACTTCAAGTAGTTGAGCATCCGATCGGTGAGCTAGAACCGATCGCGCCATACCCAACAGCACCGGCTTGGGGCCGCACTCTAGTAGAAACCGGTAGTTGGCTCGGCACAACGTTTCGACACTGCGAGCAAACTGTACGGGCTGGCAAATGTGATCGCACCAGTACTCGGCTGTGGCAATTTCAGGGCCAACGAACTCTCCGGTAACGTTCGAAACCAATGGCAGGGTGGGCACACGGTAGGCAATCCGAGTGGCGATCGCCCGGAACTCGGCCACCATGGGCTGCATCAACGGCGAATGAAAGGCATGAGACACGGACAGAGGCGTTGTTTTAATTCCTGCAACACTCAGGTGGTGGGCAAAGGCTTCCAGTTTCTCCAAAGGCCCCGAGAGAACCGAGTTCTCAGGGCTATTCAGGGCGGCGATCGCCACTCCCGGATACCGTTTTAGCCAGGGCTGGAGAACATCCGCAGCGGCCATCACCGCTAGCATTCCACCATTGCTGGGGAGAGCTTGCATCAGGCGTCCACGAGCGGCGATCAGCGTCAACGCATCCTCCAGAGTAAAAACTCCGGCAATACAGGCGGCGACGTACTCTCCAACACTATGCCCCATTACCACAGCAGGCTGAATTCCCCAGGATTTCCAAAGCTGGGCCAGGGCATACTCCAACGCAAATAGGGCAGGCTGGGTGTAAGCCGTCTGATTCAACACGTCAGAAGAAGCCAACTCCCCCGCTATTTCGGGACGTGAGGGATAGAGGAGGCTCACCAAGGGTTGATCTAGATGGAATTGAAGAATTTCAGCACACTGATCAATTGCCGCACGGAACAGGGGATAGCGATCGTACAGTTCACGACCCATACCAGAATATTGAGAACCCTGGCCCGTGAAGAGAAAGGCAACTTGAGAGGGCAGGGCGGTAGGGGAGCAGGGCGGTAGAGCAGAGGAGAGAAGAGATTGAAGTTGGCGATGGAGGTGTTCGGTGGAGTCGGCAACGAGAGCAAGACGGCAGCTGTTGGGCGATCGCCCAACAGCTGCCGTCCAGCAAATATCCTCCAGGCTAGTGCTGAGGTGAGTTTGGAGAAATTGCAGATAGCGCTGGGCCAGCTCCGTCAGGGCCTGTGGGGTGCGGGCGGAGAGAGGGAGGAGATGGGGATGGGTAGATAGTTTCTCTTCTGCCTTCTTTTGTTGGGTTGTTGCCTCTTCAAGAATGACGTGTACATTGGTGCCGCCGATACCGAGAGAGTTGACACCGGCCCGGCGGGGATGACCTTCGGGGTGCCAATCTCGCAGTTGCGTATTGACGAAGAAGGGGCTATTGGGAAAATCAATTTGCGGATTGGGTGCCTCGAAATGAAGGCTGGGAGGTATCTTGCCGTAGTGTACGCTGAGGGCCGCTTTGATGAAGCCGACTACCCCAGAGGCAATGTTGAGGTGCCCCACATTAGTTTTAACGGAGCCGATCGCACAAAATTGCTTCTTCTGAGTGCTGGCGCGGAAAGCCTGACTCAGGGCGGCCACCTCGATGGGGTCACCCATCGAGGTGCCAGTGCCGTGGGCTTCTAGATAAGTGATGGTTTCCGGGTCAATATCTGAGAGGGCGATCGCCTCTGTCGCCACAGAGGTTTGCCCTTCTCCTCGGGGAGCCAGGTAGCCAACTTTCTGGCTACCATCGTTGCCCATGGCAGAGCCTTTGACCACCGCGTAAATGTGGTCGTGGTCAGCGATCGCGGCTTCCAACGGCTTCAGCACCACCATCCCAACTCCACTGCCAAACAGCGTCCCCCGAGCGTTGGCATCAAAGGCGCGGCAGTGACCATCCGGCGTCAAAATCATTCCTTCCTGGAACAAATGCCCGGCTTTTTGTGGAGTATGGACTGAGACCCCCCCGGCCAACGCCATATCGCACTCGCCTGCCAGCAAACTTTGACAGGCCATGTGTATGGCTACCAGCGATGTGGAGCAAGCCGTCTGCACATTGACACTGGGGCCGCGAAGGTTCAGCTTATAAGACACCCGCGTCGTCAGATAATCCTTATCATTCGCCACCGTCAGTTGAAACCCTCCCAGAGAACCGAGGGTCAGCGTATCCAGAGGTTCGTGGGGATCGAGGCGATGGCGATTGGGGTAAACGTGGTTGAGCAGGTACGTGTTCATCGAGGCCCCCGCGTAGATGGCGATCGCCCCCCCATAGCTCAACGGATCGTACCCGGCATCCTCCAGGCTTTCCCAGGCGCACTCCAGCATAAGCCGTTGCTGGGGGTCGAGCAGTTCTGCCTCACGGGGATTCAGCCCAAAAAATTCTGCATCAAAAGATTCCACATCATCCAGAATGGGGCTGGCTTTGACGTAGTTGGGATGGTTGACTAACTCCGGTGGCACCCCGGAGGCTAGCAATTCTTCATCGCTGAAGAAAGCAATCGATTCCACTCCATCACACAGGTTTTGCCAGAACTCCGTCAGGTTTTTCGCACCGGGGAAACGGCCTGCCATGCCAATGACGGCAATATCTGTTGTACGCACCTGGGGTTTACGACGTTGGGCACGTTGCTGCGCCTCTTGAAGCGTGGTGTTCGAAGACGAATCCTGTTCTAGAAAAGTAGCCAGCGATCGCACCGTTGAATGCTGGAACAAATCTACCGTTGTTACCGATCGTTCCAACCGCTCCAGAATCTGGGCCATCACCTGCATGAGCGCTAGAGACGTTCCCCCCAATTCAAAAAAGTTTTCATCCAGCCCCACCGATGGCAGGTTCAGAACTGCCTGCCAGATAGCGGCAATTTCCTGTTGCAGCCTGCTCTGGGGCAGAGATTGAGTGGACGTGGGGCGATCGCGCCAAAGCTGGGCCATCTCCTCCACGATGCGATCAAACTTTCCGGCGGCAAATCGCTGGCTGAGCTGACTGCGCTGGATTTTACCAATACTGGTTTTGGGAATGGCAGATCTTTCTACGGGAATCAAGAAGTCTGGATTGACACCAATCGTCTCGATCACCTGGCGACGGATACGGCCCAATAAATCTGCCGTGACTTGAGTGGAATCGATGGGGTGGAAGAAGATAGCGACGCGATCGGTTGTGTCGTGCGATCGCCGTACCCCGCAGGCCGCCGTGAACGATACGTCAATTTCCGGTAGTTCCTCAACGGCTGCCTCAATTTCGTGATTATAGAAGTTGGCCCCATTAATGATGATGACGTCCTTCTGGCGCCCGGTTAGGGTCAGCCGCCCCTGTTGCAAAAAGCCTAAATCTCCTGTGTTGAACCATCCGTCTGCCGTAAAAACCTCTGCATTCGCATCCGGTCGGTTGTAATATCCCTGGGTAACCGTTGCTCCCTTCACTTGCAGGGCTCCGATAGTACCTTCAGGAACCACAACATTTTGGTGATTCACAATCCGCAGCGCCACACCAGGAATTGGCTCGCCTAAATCCACCAGAGCATTTTCATCCTGAGCAATGGTTTCGGCAAAGTTGTGGGAGTGAACAATGCCGGAGCAGGTTTCTGACATACCATAGCCGGGGCTAACAGCGGTTTTGCTCAAACCATGGGGAGCCAGCAACTCCAGAAACCGACGAGTCGTCTTGCCTACGACAGCTTCCGCCCCATTGCCCATCCAACGTATCGTCGACAAATTCCACTGCCGCTGACTTAAAGCTTCTGCGCGATCGTTGATCAATCCATAGGCAAAATTAGGGGCCCAGGTGGCAGTTACCCGGTAGCGCTCCAGCACATCCAGCCACCGCAATGGATCCTGCAACACCCACTCATTGGCCACCTGAATCTGCTCGCACCCCAGCATGATGGGGGTGAGGTGGAACATAACGATACTGGCTACATGCTCTAAAGGCATCCAGTTGAGCTGGATGGAATTTGCCGTTAACCCGTTGACCGTAGCCATACCGTAGGTGCTGACCCGCAAGTTTCGGGTACTCAGCATCACGCCTTTTGGCAAACCGGTACTCCCTGAGGTCAAGATCAGCAGAGCCAATGCATCTAAATCAGGGCGATAAAAATCCTCATGGGGAGCATAGCTCTCCAAATCTTCAATGGAACAGATCCATTCACCCCGTACCAGAGAAGCCGTATGCTGGGATTTGGGCAGAACCTTGGAAGCTCCTTGGCGCGATCCTTCACTCTCCCCAACGGTGTTTTGGGCTGATGGGACAAGGGTGCGATCGCAAAACTCCCGAATTTCCCTCTCTAACTGTCGCTCGGTCACAATGACTGGATCATCCAACAGCGCTAATGCGCCACGCAGGATCGCGGACTTACTATTGTCCGTCATATAATCCGGTGCCACGGGTACAGGTACAGGTACAAAGCCCCCCAGAAAGCAGGCCCACAGAGCAGCCAAAAAATCAGCACTTTGAGGGCATAGCACAATCACTTTTGTTTGGGGTTGTACCCCCCTGGCCTGCAGTCCTCTCAGGATGCATTGAGCCCGTAGCAACAATTCACGGTACGTTTGACGTCGTTCTTGCCCATCAGCACCCAAATAAGTGATGCCCCGAGATGACTTCGCCGCGCGCAGGAGCAAATCGGGCAAGGTCAACGTCCAATCAAACGTTGAGGGAAGGGGAATACCGGGGTGCAGCGACGGGTTAGCAATGGGTGATGATGTCGTGTTCTGATTGCGATCGCCCTTTTCCATCACGGTTTCCTATATTTTCCCAGTCAGCCAATTTTACGTTGTGAAAACGCCTTTATCAGTAGTTTTATAGCACTCCCTGCGCTTGCTCAAAAGCAACTTTAACGCCAAAAAATACATTGCTGAATGCATTAGTAGAGCTGAACGTTGTGTGCACTTCATACATACAACATTGGAGGACCTCAGAAAAACTGTCCTAAATACTGTAGAGAGATGAAACGAAATATGGAATCACGATTCTACGTTCCATGCGTTCCTCTATTTGATAATGGAACAAAAAGAAAACAGCTGAATAGATAGAAATCTCGCGTAAAAAAATACAGGTCTGCCACCCAAAATTCATGCTCATTCTGCAATACCGAGAATAGCCATTGTGCAGACAGTTTTTTCTGGAACGGTTAATTCCTGGTTGATAAATCAACAGACATTGTACTGACGCATGATTGGGTGTGTTTGTGCCCTCGACAACTGTAGGTTACGTGGCGCGAGCTTGTGTAAGCCTAGTATCAGTAGCTGAAGTTGGCCGTCAACCATAGTTAATTCCCGCTGGCATTACTAGGCGATCGAAATTGTAAGTCCAGTTCTAAAATCAGCCCTTTCAGGAAAAAAGTTCAACTTTTTGAAAAAGGACTGTGAGGAATTGAAGAAACTAGTTAACAGTGCCCACAAGGAATGCTAGGCTCATCGGCAAGCCATTTCCAGTCTATTTGAGGGGCATCGGCAAAAGGGAAAACGTGTGGTGTAAGGAGGCATGGTTGTGATACAAGACATCCAAAATTGGAATTTTAGGGGGAGACAGGAACCCCTATCAGGTGGCGATTGCTGCAATCTTCAAAAGCCATTAATCAGGACAGAAACGTAGGGTCTGCCGTGGTGACTGGAACGAGCCAGTTTGCCTATCGCATTTCAATCATGGCTTAAACCCGTTTTTGTCCCGTTTTTATTCAAGAGAGACTCTCACTCTTTCTCAATACAGGGTCAGTTCCCCAGCGATGCGAGGGGAACTCACTCTGTAATGGCGCTCGTGGCAGCGCTGTTCCCTGAAGATTGCTCTAAACCCTATGGAAACGCTGACTCTGACAATATCAGACGAAACTCTACGCGATGGCCAACAGCAGGTTGGGCTCTTTTTCGACCCCGACATCGAGCATACCCTGGCCCACGCCATTGCCCGCACTGGGGTTCACCAAATTGCATTGATGCCCGCTGTCCACGCGAGCGAAGCAACCCTGGTTCGCTCCCTGATTCATGAAGGGTTGGGGCAACAAATTATTGCCTCCACCATGCTGACAAAAACGGCTATTGATCAATCCGTTGCCTGTGGAGTGCGGCAAATTATCCTATTCCATGCCGTGAGCGATCGCCTCCTTCTCCTCCGTGACCCCGACCTGCGACAGCACCCCGCCTACCGCGACAAAACCCTGGAAGACGGTATCCCAGAATCTGTGCTGGAACAGATCCGCCAGGCCATGCTCAATAAAGTGGTGGAACACTTACGCTACGCCGACGAGCGCGGTCTGAAAATCTGCTTTGCTGCCGAGGATGCTAGCCGCACCGACTTTGATTTTCTGGTGGATTGCATCTGCAAATTCCAGCCCTATATTGAGCATTTTCTGCTGTGCGATACCGTCGGCATTCTTACACCGGAAACAACTTATCAGTGGATTTCTAACCTCCTCGCTCACACCCGACAAGCACCTCTGGCCGTCCACTTTCACAACGACATGGGCATGGCTCTAGAAAATACCATTCAGGCCGTTCGAGCCGGAGCCTGTGGCATCTCAGGCACCTTCGGCGGCATTGGTGAACGGGCTGGCAATGTTGCGCTGGAACAAGTTCTCCACGGCCTAAAGTGGCGCTTTGGGTGGGAAGTCGCCGGCATCGATTACGATGCCCTCAATCACGTCACAGAATACCTGCACAGCCTCGGAGCCCGAGCTCATGCCCCCTACTCCCCGCAGGCGCAACGCCACGAAAGCGGCGTCCACGTTCACTCGTTATTGCGCGATCGCCACAGCTACTGCATCTTTCCCCACGTCGAACCTGAAATTTGGTTTGGCAAATGCAGCGGTATCAGCAATCTCCAGCACCTATTCGAGCAGCAGTTGGGGCAATCGCTCAGTCGCCACCAGTACGAGAGCTTAAGAGCAGATTTGAAAGCGATCGCCATGCAGCAAAAGCGATCCTTTTCTGCCAGTGAGGTTCTGGAACTTTTGGAGAATGGCACGTTGAAACTCCAGATGGCTTGAAAGAAGGCACATGCAATTTCCAATGCAATTTCCAGATTTCTGAAAACACTTTAGAAATCTAAACAACCCAAGTTCGGATTAAGAGCGTTTTGGAGTACCACATGATACGGGGTACTCCAAAACGCCTATGCGTGTGCAACGCACAACGATCCCAAAAGTCCTTAGCCCGGTGCATTCTTGTTGTGTGTGGTGTACTTTGCACACCACACACAACAAGAATAGACCTCCTGCGTGAATTGTTGCGCGGCTGCGCAACAATTCACGCTCTCAGAAATCGATTCATGCAGGAGGTCTAATGTGTAAACCCTGGAGAGACTAAGAACGACAAAGACATAGCCAAGACTAAAAAATGAGATCTTGATGAAGAAAAGTAAAGCAGGCCGAGCCCTTTGTATCGAAGTATCAAAAAAGCCGGCACCTCTCAAAACCGTAGCCTATGATACGAATATAAACCAATAAATCGTTCATCTCTCCGCTGGGCTGAGGCTCTGAGCAGTCGCGGAGAGACGGAAGTAGGGAATCCTCCCGAAGGAACGCGCCGCACCATGCTTCATCGCTTCAAGGAGGCAACATGAAACTCAAGTATCGCGGCGTTAGCTATGATAGTTCGCCCAACTCTACACTACTTAAAATTGGCCCAGTCCTTGCGAAAGGCCTGTACCGTGGCTTATCCGTTATGTTTCGGAGAGCTGAAAATGTTCCTGAAATGCCCAGCTACGAACTGAAGTGGCGTGGCGCTACGTACCACAGCGGTCGCCCGACTCCTATTACAAGCCCGGTTCCTGTCCCTGCAACAGTTCCTATTCCTGCAACGGTTCCCGTCTTTGAAGCGGCCCCAGTCATGGCACCCGCTGCCCCTATCGCGCTCGGTGCTGTTCCTGAAGTTGTTCCTACGCCCGCAGTCGAAGCTGCTGTACCTACCATGTCTATTAATGATCGCTCCCGCAATCTGTTTATCCAACGCCACAAGAGCATGCGTCGTCGCGAACAGGACATGATGGTACGCCTTGCCGAGAAGATTGGTCTACCCATTGAGCAGGTAACGGGCTACGAAAGCCAGATCCAGGGAAAAATCCCCCATGACTTCGGTGGTTATGAAAGTAGCCATCGAGCCATGAGTTAAGTGTCTGTGGTGAGACAAACACTATCGCTGTAAGCGAAACACTCCAGCCGATTTCAACCTTCCCTGAACAACGGATTTTGAGCTTGCCGCGATAGTGAATCGGGCCAGTGTGTTTCCACACACTGGCCCGTTTTCTTAATCTTGCGCACTACGTACACAGAACCAGACAGTTTATTTTTGAAAAGCGGCGCTTTTCAAAAATAAACTGTCCTAACCAGATTGTATGAGTTTGTCTCTGCACCAGAAACGTGCAGACACAGGCCGAGACGTTTAGGCGTTAGTCGGTTCCAACTGTAGTTCCGGTTGGGAATGTTGGGCACGGGCGATCGCCGCCTGCACCAGGCCTCGGAACAATGGATGAGGCTTGTTGGGATGGGACTGAAACTCTGGATGGAATTGGCAGGCAATAAAGAAAGGATGCCCCGGCAGTTCTACCATTTCCACCAGACGGCCATCCGGCGACGTACCACTCACCAGATATCCCGACTCCAAGAACAAGGTGCGGTAGGCGTTGTTAAACTCATAGCGATGCCGATGCCGCTCATACACTACCTCATCACCGTACAGCCGATCTGCCAGGGAATTAGGAGCAATACGGCAGGGGTACAGCCCAAGGCGCATAGTACCGCCCAGGTCTACCACATCATGTTGTTCGGGTAACAGGTTAATGACCGGGTTAGTAGTCTCTTTGTCAAACTCAGAACTGGTTGCATCCTGTAGCCCAGCCATATTGCGTGCCCACTCAATAACCGCGCACTGCATCCCCAGACACAGCCCCAGGAAGGGGATCTGGTTTTCACGGGCGTATCGGATAGCGGCAATTTTGCCATCAATACCTCGGGGACCAAAACCACCCGGGACAAGAATAGCCTGGACACCTCGCAGGTGATGCTCCACCGTCAGGGGTTCCAGATCCTCAGAGTTAATCCAACGAATTTTTAGGTCACCGCCTTCACTGAGGGCCGCATGTTTCAACGATTCCACTACCGAAAGGTAGGCGTCGGTCAGTTGCACATACTTACCCACGATCGCCACTTCGAAGGGCTGACTAGGGCGGTGCAGTTGCTCTACCAGGGCCTGCCACTGCCTCAAGTCAGGCTGTCGCTGCTCCATCTGCAAAATATCGAGCACTTGGTGTGCCAAGCCTTCCCGTTCCAGATTCGTCGGTACTTCATAGATGCTGCTGGCATCCTGACAGGTAACAACGCAGGATACAGGAACGTCACAGAAGCCAGAGATTTTTTCCTTAATGCTGGAGGCGAGGGGGCGATCGCACCGACACACCAGAATATCTGGCTGAATCCCAATGGAACGCAGTTCCTTCACCGAGTGCTGGGTGGGCTTTGTCTTCATCTCCCCGGCTGAGGGAATCCACGGCAACAGAGTGACATGCATATAGAGCACATCCCGCCGACCCACATCTTTGCGGAACTGACGAATAGCTTCTAGAAAGGGTAGCGATTCAATATCCCCAACGGTGCCACCAATTTCGGTGATGACCACATCGGGGTTGGTATTCTGGGCCACCCGATGCACACGTTCTTTAATCTCGTTGGTGATGTGAGGAATCACCTGTACGGTTCCCCCCTGGTAATCGCCTCGCCGCTCTTTATTAATAACGGCTTGATAGATCGAACCCGTGGTCACGCTATTCAGCCGCGACATGGAGGTATCGGTGAAGCGCTCATAGTGACCCAAATCCAGATCCGTCTCGGCTCCATCCTCGGTCACAAACACTTCCCCATGCTGGAAAGGGCTCATGGTGCCAGGATCAACGTTGATATAGGGGTCGAGCTTGAGGATCGAAACGGAATAGTCCCGAGACTTGAGCAGCCTCCCCAAACTGGCCGCAACAATACCTTTACCGATACTGGAGACTACCCCACCGGTCACAAAAATAAATTTCGTCATAAAAGCTAACTTGGAGTGCGATCGCCCATGGTGGTTCTGTGCGGTTTATCTCTGAACCATGACCGAGATTCAGTCACAAACCACAACCCATACATTCTGCCACAGTCATGGCGATCGTCATAAACCTTAAAATCATTAACTATTATAGGTTGAATGGGGGTAGGCCACACAAATCCATGTTCACTCCTATCCGTCCGGGCTTTTCTTCTAAAGTCCTTGGCTTTGTGTACGCTCCTGACTTTACATACGCTACATAGACCTAAAATCAGGGATTTCAGAACAGTTTGAAAGGAAACAAAACAACAATTCTTAAAACTTTCAAGAATTAAAGTTTTACCCGGGAGGCGGGCACTTTACTGTGTATTAATCGTCAATCTATGCCTGGCGGGGTACATCCATCACCTACGGGTGATGTAGAAATGATGCATGCCACGCTCCTGCCCGGGGCGTTTATCAACTTGTTCTCATTTAGAGGAGTAACGATCATGAAGGCTTACGCACGAATCGCAGGAGCAGTGCTCAGCACAGCGGTTCTGCTGGGGGGTGGCTGGGTTCATAGCGCCCTCGCAGAAACCCTGCTAACCCAGGACGGCGCTTTAGAAGAAGGCGACAAGGTACTGCCTAGTGACAATAGCCTGTACGACGAATACACCATTGAAGGACAACAGGGACAAACCATTGTCGTCAACATGGAGAGTGAGACATTCACTCCCTATTTAGCTGTTCTGGATCCCCAAAACCCAGATTCCTTTGTTCTGGGAGAAGGCGGCAACGTTCCGGGTACCCAAAGCTCCCGCCTGGAAATCGTGCTACCTCGCGATGGTCAGTTTCTGGTTATCGCCAATGGGATGGACAGCACTAGCCGAGGCGCTTACACCCTGGAAGTCAGCACTGGGGAAGCTAGCACAGGCGAGTAGTCCAACTCCGGTTACTTGTTATATGGGTTGTGGGCTCCGTAAAGTATTGCTCACAACCCACATCTGTTCATAAAATCCAAACACCAATTGTGGGCAGCGCAAAGCGTTGCCCACAATTCTTTTGAACAAAAAACTTCATCCTATTGTGGCTTTAGAGCCGCAATGAAAATTACTAGTACGCTGCGGCCTAAGTTTGCATACTATGTTTTTGTGTGGGGTGCGAAGCACCCCACACAAAAACATAGGTGATGGATTTCCGCCTCAGCGTACTAGTTTATGTTTGAGAAGCCGCGCTTCGTGCGGCTTCTCAAACATAAACTACAGGGCTTTGAACCCGTAGGGCTACATCAACTATGGTTGAAAACTACGGGTGAAAGAACGGCGATGCTGAGGGGTTAGCCCTAGAGTAGCGATCGCCTGCCGATGCTTCTGAGTTCCGTAGCCCTTGTTTTGAGCCAGGTCATAGCCGGGATAGCGCCGGTCTAACCGAGTAATTAGGCGATCGCGCCATACTTTCGCCACAATACTCGCCGCTGCAATCTCCACATGGTGCTGATCGCCTTTCACCACCGCTTCCTGAGCAAGTAGAAGTTGGGGAATCGTTTGATTACCATCTATACGACACAGGTCGGGAGTGGGACTGAGTCGGGCGATCGCTCGCTGCATCGCCAACAGAGAAGCTCTGAGAATATTCATCCGATCAATTTCACGAACCGATGCATACCCAATGTGGCACGCTGTTGCCTGGGAAAGAATTTCTCGGGCCAGGCTCTCGCGTCGAGCGGGAGTTAGCAACTTGCTGTCGGTGACTCCGGCTTGCTGAAGGGCGATCGCCGCCGCATCTGACAAAATGATGGCGGCGGCGACTACTGGCCCAAATAAAGCTCCTCGTCCAACCTCATCGACTCCCGCCACCCAGTTGATACCTTCTGTGGCAGGAGCGATCGTCAGTTGCAAAAACCCGTCAGCCTGACGGCGAGTTCGGCGCATGGGCCTTAATCATCCGATCCGCCGGACGCGGACGAACGACGACGACGACGACGGTTCGGAGCACCATTCTGCTCACTCGCATCAGATGCTTCAGAGTCGGCGGCGGGTTCAGGCAATCGTACAGGTTCCGGAGTTACGGGGCCGGGCTCCCAACCATTATCCTCATCTGCCAGAGCCACCGCTCCCCTGTAGTTATAGCTATCGTCATCACCTTCTGTGTCGTTCATTACAGACACGGTCGGTGCGGTTGCCGGAGCCATACCGGGTAAGTAAACAGATACCACTGCCGATTTGGGATTTTTTACTGTATCTGGAGCCAGTACCAGAGGAGAAATTCCCATCATGGCGTACAGTTCCTGCTCCTCTGCGGTCATCTCAACCATAACCACTTCGGGTGGCTCAGCCGGAGGTTTTTCACGACGGCCTCGACCTCGTTCAGGACGCGGTTCTTTCACGACCCGCTCCCGTTCAATGGGTGGGGCAGGGAGTTCGGGCGCAATGTCATCCAGGGGTGACACAGGCTCCGGCAAACTCGGGGCCAGTTCCAGAGGACGCCCTCCTCCCAAAACGGGCCGAGGAATACTGTCTCCATTGCGAGCAGGCCGTCCACGACGACGACGGCGATCGCCTTTACCCCGATCCTGATAGCTTGGATGGCTAATCAGGCTAGCGGCCAAAGGCTCAGCCATCCCATCAGAGCCATAATCCACGCCACTATCCCAGGATTCGCGAGGCTCTCGGGGAATGATGCGAGGTTCCGCAGGAGTCACTTCGCGAGGTGGAGCGATCGATCGCCCACTACCTCCCGTATCCAGGGCATGCACGACGTCGTCCGATTCACTGGGCAGATGCACCAAATGCCCCATCCCACCACACGTTGGACAGGGCCGCCCAAAGAGTTCATAGATATTTTGTCCCTGACGTTTGCGGGTCAGTTCCACCAGACCCAACTCCGTCAACTGGGCGACCTGAGGACGGGCTTTATCTGCACGCAGAGCCTTCGTGAATTGCTCCAGTACCTGCAACTTGTCACGGTGGGAATCCATATCAATGAAGTCCACCACAATCACCCCGGCGATGTTGCGTAGACGCAGTTGCCGGGCAATTTCTGCCGCTGCTTCGCAGTTCGTCCAGAGTACTGTCTCCCGGGCTGTTGCCGAACGGGTAAAGGATCCAGAGTTAACGTCGATAACCGTCAGAGCTTCAGTACGCTCGATAATGATGTAGCCACCGGAGGGCAGATCAACACGGGGCTTGAGCGCTTCTCGAATAGCCGCATTCACTCGGAAATATTCAAGAATCGGAGCTTTTTCCCGGTGATGGTCAATCAGCACACCCTGAGGAGCTTTACCACCGCTCCAGTTCAACAGATGTTGCTTCACCCGCTTCGTGCCATTGGGGGAATCCACCACGATCCGGTTTACTTCCGCACTATGCACATCCCGCAATACTTTTTGGATAAAGTCATCGTCCCGGTTCAACAGGCTGGGGGCACGGCTGGTTAGGGCTTCCTGCTGGATGGTTTCCCACTGCCGTTGCAGTGCTTCCAGATCCTCGATGATGGCTTCTTCCGGAACACTTTCCGCTTCGGTTCGCACTAACAAACCCATACCGGCGGGTTTTACCAGGATGGCCAGAGCCCGAAGACGGTTGCGTTCATTTTCATTACGAATCCGACGGGAAAGGTTCACACCTCGCCCGAAGGGCATCAGCACCAGGTAGCGTCCGGGCAGGGTGATATTTCCAGTGAGCCGGGGGCCTTTGTTACCCGTCGGCTCTTTCATAATTTGCACCAGCACCTTCTGCTGGGGAACAAGCAGCTCGGTGATGGGAGCGGCGGCGCGCTTCAGACGGAGAGGCCCCAAATCGGAGACATGAATAAAGCCATTGCGCTCACTATCCCCAATGTTGACAAAAGCAGCATCAATACCGGGGAGAACGTTTTCAACAATGCCTAAATAGATGTCACTGACCTGATGACTGCCCGTTGCAACGATCAGCTCTTGTATCTGATCTTCAGAGAAGACCGCGGCTATGCGGTGCTGCTCTGCGATGATGATTTGCTTTGACATTCAGTTTCCTCAATACGTAGGGGGGGTACAGGAGGTAGCGCATACGGTTTGGGCACCTGCCTGATACGATGTAAAACCTGCATGGTTCGCCTAGAGAATAATCGGGCTTCTGAAGATGGGTATAGCTCTCACTCAGCAAGGGGAGCGATCGACCGAATACCCAGCCGCTAGCTCAATCCAAACATTGACGGTTTGTATAACCAAGTCTGACCACACAGAGAAATGTCTGCGGGAACCAGGCACCCAAACTGCCCATGGAGGTTGTAAAAATTCCTGCGGAAGCGAAGAATCACCCGACGCTTGTCGCCGATTGGTGCCGCTGGCACTTCAGGGGCGTTCAATTCGCATCAGCGTACTTTTGACTGGAATTATAGCGCGTGTCTGAAGATGTGCTGCAAAAATTGACAATCGCTGTGGAGCAAGTCAATTTTCGGCAAGGTTTGCTTCCGCCCACAACCTTGCATCCAGCATAGCTTGTCATTCCCCGCCCTGCCAGAGAAATCAAGGAAATATGTACCCTCCAACATCTAGCGAGTACCGCAAATACAGCCGTGCTCGCTGATTCCAGGAAATTTGAGATTACTCAGCGCTGGCCAAATGTAACTGCTGCCGATGGGCATGGATCAGTTGCCAGGGGAACTCAGATACCACTTCTAGCATTTGTGCCACATGTTCGGGTCGCAGGAAGGTGCCATCGTTGCGGCAAACCCCTGTAAATCTCACAAAGAGGGTATTTGCTGGTAGCGGTGACAAGGTAGGGAGAGGCACGGGAAACTTGGGAACAACTTCCAGGGCGTAAAGGCGATCGCGCATATTGACGATATAAGCCTTGCCCGATTTCGTTGTCTGCTCCAGATTAATTTCCGCTGCTGCCCAAAGTTCTGCCACGCACTCTGCCACTTGCTCAGGGGTCAGGTCTGCCGGGGCGTCTTCGGAAGGGGCGATCGCAGCTACATACTCGGCTCGCTCCAACAATCGCGTTGCTGGGGGTGTCTCGGGAGTATTCGGCCCACCACCCAATGGAACATCCTCAACTTTATAGAGGGGCATGTCATCCGGCAACTGAACCGCTAATCGCTGACGGAATTCCTCTGGATCCACTTTCTCCGTCAAATCGAATTCCACAATTTCGCCTGAGCTGGTTAGGCCCAGCGACAGTGCCATCGTTGGCATAATCCGAGGATTTGGGTGAAATCCTCCACTAAACGCAATGGGTAGCGCCGCCCGCCGCACCGCTCGATCCAGAAGACGTACCAGATCCAAGTGGCCGGTCAGACGCAAATCGTTCAACTTGCCAAACACGACCCGGAGCCGCTGTACTCGTTCGATGGGCGGGACAAAGTGTCCAGTGAACTGGGGAATTGGGGGGGGTGGCACCACGATATTGTGGCCGAAGTCAGTGCCACAAACTCCGCAGTGGGAGCAGCCATCAAAGGAGCAATCTGGAACAACAGCCGCTTCCAATGCCTTCTGCAAATCCGTTTTAAGCCAACCCTTATCGATGCCTGTATCGAGGTGATCCCATGGCAACGGTGCATCGTAGATTGAAGGGTTCAATTTACGATGGGCTTCACGCTCCGAACCTTCGGGGACATCAAAGACGTTCCATTCTCCGGCATCCACCTTGCGATACTTCCAGGTCAGGTCAGCTTCTGCGATCGCCGTTGTCCAGGCAGCAAAGGCCCGATCCAGGCTTTCCCACCAGGCATCCATCCCCGCTCCCAATTCCCAGGCGCGACGGATGACTGTGGAGAGGCGGCGATCGCCCCGCCCCACAAAATCCTCCATAGCCGAGATCCGCACATCGGTGAAGTTGGCCTTCACCCCACGAATGGTGCGAAACTCCTGCCGCAACAACTGTTGCTTCCGCTCAAATTCAGCCGTTGATACCGAATGCCATTGGAATGGCGTGTGGGGTTTGGGGGTGAAATTAGAAATGGTGACGTTAAATCCTAACGGCTTGCGGCCCTTGATGCGGCATTCCTGCTGCAACCAGCGCATCGTTTCCGCAATGCCTAGTACATCGGCGTCTGTTTCACCCGGAAGGCCAATCATAAAGTACAGCTTGACCCGGTCCCATCCCTGCTCGGAGGCCGTTTTGACACCCCGTAGCAGCTCCTCGTTAGTCAAACCCTTGTTAACGATGTCTCGTAGGCGCTGAGTTCCAGCTTCTGGTGCAAAGGTCAGCGTACCAGGACGCATCCCGCCTATGATATTGGCAATATCTTCGTCAAACCGGTCTACCCGCTGGCTGGGAAGACTGAGGGATACATTCTCCCCCTGCAAGCGGTTCTTAATTTCAATACCAACGGCCGGTAAAGCCAGATAATCAGAGCAACTTAGAGACAGCAACGAAAACTCGTTGTACCCCGTTTCTCGAATACCTCGCTCAATAGCATCCACCACCGCGGCAGGCTCTACATCCCTCGCCGGGCGAGTTAGCATTCCCGGCTGGCAGAACCGACAACCTCGTGTGCAACCTCGACGGATCTCAATCACCAGGCGATCGTGCACTGTCTCTACAAACGGCACCAGTCCGATCGAGTAGGCAGGCATTGGGGTTGCAACACGCCGGAGAATTCGCTTGGGCACATCAGGCCGATTGGGTTCTACCGAACCATCAGGCCGCATATCGTAAAACTGAGGAACATAAACCCCCGGAACTTGAGCCAGATCCAGAAGAATTTCTTCACGGCTCATCCCCGCCGCTTTTCCTTCTTCAAGCACCAGGCCAATTTCGGGCAGCAATTCTTCCCCATCCCCCAGCACAATGAAGTCGAAGAAATCGGCATAGGGTTCGGGGTTGGAGGTGGCGGTTTGACCGCCCGCAAAAATTAGGGGAAAACTTGTGGAGTGCTCGTCAGGCCAGGGAGAGTGATCTTGTCGCTCTCGCCAAGTCAACGGAATCTGAGCCAGGTCGAGCATCTCCAGAATGTTAGTGGCTCCCAGCTCATAACTGAGGCTGAAGCCCAAAATGTCGAAGTTCGTCAGGGGACGGCGGGACTCCACCGCAAATAAAGGTGTTTGGGATTCCCGCAGTTTGCTTGTCAGGTCGGGAGCAGGCAGATAGGCGCGATCGCACAACTGACGCGGCTGAGTATTCAGAATGCTGTAAAGGATAATGTGTCCTAAATTGGACGCACCCACCTCGTAGACCTCAGGATAGGTCAACACCCAACGCACCGAAGCCGTCTGCCAAGGCTTACGAACGGCTCCTAACTCATTACCCAAGTAGCGGGCCGGACGGGAAATATCCGTTGTCAGGAGTTGATCGATTGCGATCGCCACAGCAAAACCTCAAGTTACCAGACCAGATCAACTACCTAGTATACGGAGTCTGGCAACCGTCGGGGAGAAATAACAAGAGAATCTAGGCCAGTACAGCCTCAACAGAAGAGCGATCGGGGTGAATTCGGAAAACCCGATCCAGTTGGGTCACTTCAAAAATAATTTGAATCGTGGGTGAAATTCCACAAAGATGCAGATCTACGTTGGATTGTTGAGCCAGCGAGTGCGCTGAGACAAGGGCCATCAAACCAGCACTATCAAGAGATTCAACTTGACTTAGATCCACCAAAAGACACTGGAGAGGCTGTTGACTCAAAGCAGCCTCTAAATTTTGCTGAAATGCACTGGAGTTAGAAGCATTAATGTGCCCAGTAGGCTGCACACAAGTAATAGAAGATTTTGCTAACAGTTCTTGCATCATGACCATCCTGCTGTGGTTTGGTACGCACGATGAGCAAATCCCGTTGGATTACTCAGTAGAAATACCATGGACTATAACTGCTTCATCTCAATACGAGCCAATCATCTCGTTAGTTTCACCGAATCTTCAAGGAAACGTTACGAATACTCGCATTTTCATGCTAAACATTTCAGCAATAAGGTATGAGAGTATACGGATTGACAACAATCATCCTTAATTTCCTTCGGTTTACGGATAGCTTGAATCGAGACGAAGGCATTAAGTTCCCTAATACTTAGGAAAACGTAACTTTTATTTTGCATGCCGTGATCTTAATCACACACCTATCCTGGGTTAGATCACCTGTCCTGCCTGGAAATACGCGGAGAATAAGCAAAGATGACGCTCTCCTCAGGACCTAGCACTAATGAAATCTACTCATCCGATTCGTCACCTTGTCGAAAAAGCGCTCTACATCAAAAAGCTCACTCCTGACATCGAAAACGAAATTAACTACGAATTAACCCGGTTGGGATACGTATCAGAAGTAGATTATGAAGCTCTTGAATTGCTGATGGAGGAGATGGACGCCGGGAGAGTACAGCTAGTGCCCAGTCTTTAGGCCTGTGCATAAAACCTACAATCTCTAGGATGAGGACGGACTGGGATGTCAATATGCCGAATCGCCTCTCGGAACGTTGCTGCTCTGATAACCGTGTTCTAGAATGTTGAGAAAGATGAATGGCGACCTGTGTAACTACGCAGTTTGTTGGCGTGGGTTCAGTTCATCCCTCTCCATTCGCCATTGGTTTGTCGCTAGCCAAGAGGATTTCAGCAGTGTCCGTCCAAACGATTGAACAGAGTTCAACCACTACTAGGCACGCACCTCGATACAAGGTTCTGCTGCATAACGACGACTTCAACTCAATGGAACATGTGGTGCAGTCTCTCCTGAAAACCGTCGCTAGTCTGACAGTCCCTCAGGCCGTCAGCATCATGATGGAAGCTCATAGCAGTGGCGTTGCCTTGGTCATCACGTGCGCTCAAGAACATGCAGAGTTTTATAGCGAGAGTCTAAAAAGCCAGGGACTAACCAGTACTATCGAACCCGACGAATAATAAAGACAGAGCAGTAATGGCTATTTTGTCTAATTAGGTCTTGGGAATTTTGAACGAAGCAGGATAGGGCTCTTGTTGTGAAAGCTATGGTCTAACAGCCATGCTTACAGCAAGGGCTACAATCTCTTTCTCTCAAGCTGTATTTAATTTCTTGAGGTCGTTTGAGCCATGCTAGGGCAATTTCAACAGACCAATATCCGTATCGAAATTGAGGCAACAGAGGCAGCTATTCGCAAAAGCCTCCTGAATGTGGCTCAGCTCAAACAATGGATGCTCCCATCAGGCTTCTCCCAAGGACTACCCGACGAATTAACCGAAGGAACTACCTTCACCCGGTGGATTGGCCCGATCGCCGTTTGCCATTATGTTCAATCTGTTGAAGCCAATACTCTAGAGTTACTGCTCAGCCAGGGAATAGACGGATTCCATCGCTGGCACTGGGGTGATGGATGGATCCAGTCCTGCCTTGAGGGCGTCTCTCCCCTGCCATTGGGTTTGGGGCACACCATTAGCCTTCTGAGCTTGAAGCGCTACCTGACGAACCAAGCCGTTCTTAAAAGTTAAGGCTTTGCGCCATCCCTGCCACAGCAGAAAACCCGGTGTCTTCAAAGCACCGGGTTTCTGATATCTAACAACTTACCCTGAACAGGCTAGCGGCACAGCAAATTAACGAACGTGTCGCATCTAAGAAGTTGAAATGTTTGAAGAACCAGCACTTCTAAAGTTCTTGCACCACCTAATGCTCCAATAATTAGGGATGCAATTCCTGTTCTTTTTGCTCCGTTGGCACCTGAGTCCGCAACTTTACAGAATCTGCGTGGGACGGCAAGCCTTCCGCAGTAGCCAAGGTAATAATCGCATCTGCCACTTCCTGCAGAGCTGCCGGAGAATAATGAATAATGCTGGAATGCTTCATAAAGGTTTCGACCCCCAAAGCCGAAGCATAACGAGCAGATCCGGATGTCGGCAGCGTATGGTTAGGGCCAGCCAGGTAATCACCAACGGCTTCCGGAGTAGAACTACCTAAGAAAATAGCTCCAGCATGACGGATTTTCTCCATCAAGCTCCAGGGATCTTCCACTTCCAACTCTAAGTGCTCCGGTGCAAACTCATTAGAGAGTTCTGCAGCAGTTTCCAAGGAATCTACAACGACTACTAAGCCGTAGTGGGCGATCGCCTTCTCCGTCAACATCCGTCGCGGATGATTCACTAACATTCGATCGACTTCTGCGACCACCGCGTTTGCCAAAGCGGTACTGGGAGTTAGCAAGATAGCCGCCGCCAACGGATCATGCTCCGCTTGAGCCAAAAGGTCAGCGGCTACGTGGGTTGGGTTAGCAGAGGTATCCGCGATTACCAAAACTTCGGAAGGGCCAGCCAGAGAATCAATCCCTACTGTTCCATACACCAGCTTTTTCGCGAGGGTGACATATATATTTCCAGGGCCCGTGATCACATCCACTTTCGGAATGCTTTCAGTACCAAAGGCAAGAGCGGCAACCGCCTGCGCCCCACCTACCCGATAAATCTCGGCAACTCCAGCTTCCTGAGCCGCTACCAGCACTGATGGACTGATTCCATTCTCTCCAGGCGGCGTCACCATCACAATGCGCGGCACTCCCGCCACCTTGGCAGGAATCGCATTCATCAACACAGTACTGGGATAAGAGGCCCGACCCCCTGGCACATAAAGCCCGGCCCGGTCCACGGGAGTATATCGTTTGCCCAAAACTGTCTCATGCCGTCCAAACTCAACCCAACTCTTAGGCATCCGTTGCCGATGGAATGCCTCAATGTTTCGGGCCGCCAATTGGATTGCCTCCAACAGCTTTTGATCGACCTGATGGTAAGCAGCTTCCAAATCTGCTCCGCTTACCCGCAATTCTTCTGGTTTCAGCGTGACCTGGTCAAATTCTTCCGTGTAGTGCAGGACAGCCAGATCCCCTTGCCGTCTGACGGCCTGGATCACTTGCTGAACCGTCGCCTCTTTGTGAAGGATTTGGTCATCATGAGTGCGATCGCAAATCCGTCGCAGTTCAGTTAGCGCGTCCGACCGTTGATTGATAATGCGCAGCATCGCCACTTGGGGTAAAAATGCTAATTCGGGTTCACCCGGCAGACTGCTTCAGAAATCTGTGCAGCCCACCTATCTAGATTAGCTTGTATTTCCTGAGGATTCCGTATCGTGGATGAAGACATGGCGAACTCTACAAAAGATTTATTGCCCTGCCCATCTCAAGTATCCCGACTATTTAGATTATGAGGCGTAATGCCACCTGAATCACATCACCAACCTGTCTGGATAATACTCCGGATAAGCTTTATAAATTGATGAGCCGGCATGTCGAAACTCAACCAGAGCAAGAAAGTACATGTGAGGATGGATGAGCGGACGATTTTTGCCTGTATCAAGACTCACTTGGCAAAACCTCCCCTCACAGCCATTGTGGTCAATAAACGAAACGGCTTTGAACTACACTCTCGATTTTATCGTGAGAAGGCCAAAATCAGCTCTACAGATGATCACTATCATTCGAGCCTTAAAGCTTTATTCACGGGAACTTTTGCCTTCATTTGAGCTGTACAGCAAGACACCTATCCATGCGTAGTCACCACAACGGCACAGACGATGGATGAAATAGTATTTTTCAGAGAGGGGTTGCAATTGCTCGACAGGTTCGTTATGATAAGCAACTGCTGAAAGTTTTACAATTAACTCAGAGAGTCGCTGTGGCTAACATTAAATCTGCAATTAAGCGGGTTCAGATTGCAGAGCGCAATCGCCTCGAAAACAAATCCTACAAATCTGCGGTCAAGACCCTGATGAAACGGTACTTCACCGTTGCTGAGCAGTACGCCGCCAATCCCTCTCCTGAGTTGGAGGCGGAAGTGAAGCAGCGGATGGCTAATGCCTACAGCAAGATCGACAAAGCTGTGAAGCGTGGTGTTTACCATCCCAACAACGCAGCTCGTAAGAAAGCTCGCTTGGCTCGCTTCTTGAAGAAATCTGCTACGGCTAGCGCATCCTAGGTTTGAGTCTTCAAAGGTCAGGGCAAGCCCTGACCCGGAGGCTAAACCTGCCAAGGTTCAAATGTGGGTTTCTCTCGCTCTTCGCTCCTGAGCGTAGGCGATAGAAAGAACGATACAAATAAGAGCCAGATGAAGCTGATGGAGCAACGACGTGGTGAGGATTCAGCCTCCCTGGCCAGGTTAGAGGGACAGAAACCGAACGGAGCGTTTACGGTCTGAACCTATGCAGCTAATTGATACCCACGTTCATTTGAACTTTGATAGCTTTCAGCCGGATCTGGACGATGTGGCTCGGCAATGGCGGGAAGCTGGGGTTGTTCAACTGGTTCACTCCTGTGTAGAGCCAGCAGAATTTTCCGTAATCAAAGGTATTGCTGACCGCTTTCCGGAGATCTCCTTTGCGGTCGGCTTGCATCCGTTGGATGCAGAAAAGTGGATGGCAAACTCTGCCGAGCAAATTTTTGATTTAGCGCGATCCGATGCTCGAATTGTGGCAATCGGTGAGATAGGGCTGGACTTTTACAAGGCCGAGAACCACGAGCATCAAATTCAGGTATTTGAGGCTCAGTTAGCGATCGCCCATACACTTGACCTCCCCGTTATCATCCATTGTCGCGATGCAGCAGCGGAGATGGCAGAGTTATTGCGATCGCGCCAGCAGAGGGGCGAAACGGTGTGCGGCGTCATGCACTGTTGGAGTGGTACGCCTGAGGAAACACAATGGTTTCTTGATCTGGGTTTTTATGTCAGCTTTAGCGGAATTGTAACCTTCAAAAATGCTCAGGCAGTTCATGCCTCAGCGCAGATGGTTCCGGCCAATCGTTTGCTGATTGAAACCGATTGTCCATTTCTAGCTCCGGTGCCTCACCGAGGTGAACGGCGTAACCAACCCGCCTACGTTCGTCATGTGGCAGAACGTGTGGCGGAACTGCGTCAAGAATCTGTAGAGACGATCGCGACGCAAACAACCGCAAACGCTCGCCACTTGTTTAAGTTGCCCGATTTACCGGAGGCTACTCCAGCAAACGAATCCCTGGCAATTAGCTAGACAAATTAAATTTGTCAAGTACTTAGCTAAAATCTTTAGCTAGAATAGCGATGAGTCGATTCACATTGAACATCATTCGTTGCGCTTTACAACTTTGCTGGCCTCTGGGCGATCGCATTCTGTGCGGTGGCCCTCCTGCGTTTTAACGCTCTGCCCCTGACTGAAACAGGAGTGTCGGATGTGTGGCCACCCTCTGTCTTTCCGCTCCTGCCTATTTTGAGTCTGCCCGCTCTACTTATATATCCTGTGCTAATTAAACGAACACCGCCTCTCCCTTTGTTCATAGCCGCAGTACATTTCAGGCCTCCTGGGTAGCTCATACCCCTATTTCATCCCCCTGATGAAATAGGGGTCGTGGCGCCTTCAGCCTCATTTCGATTTTCCCGACAAGCCGACCCGTTCTGAGGAGACGCATGACTAACTCACTCCAAACCGCCATCAACTTTACGTTGCCTGACCTGGTTGAGATCCAACGGTCCAGTTTTCGCTGGTTTTTGGAAGAGGGGTTAATTGAGGAACTCGATAGTTTCTCCCCCATTACTGACTACACCGGAAAGCTTGAGCTTCACTTCCTCGGACGGGACTATAAGCTCAAACGCCCTAAATATGATGTGGATGATGCGAAGCGGCGGGATGCGACCTATGCCGTACAGATGTATGTGCCAACCCGTCTGATCAACAAGGAAACCGGCGAAATTAAAGAACAGGAAGTGTTCATCGGGGATTTACCCCTGATGACGGACCGGGGGACCTTCATCATTAACGGGGCCGAGCGGGTTATCGTTAACCAGATCGTTCGGAGCCCTGGGGTTTACTACAAGGCAGAAACCGACAAAAACGGACGACGCACTTACAACGCCAGCCTGATTCCCAACCGGGGTGCCTGGTTGAAGTTTGAAACCGACAAGAATGACCTGGTTTGGGTTCGTATCGACAAAACCCGTAAGCTCTCCGCTCAAGTGCTGCTCAAGGCACTGGGTCTGAGCGACGGCGAAATCTTCGATGCCCTCCGTCACCCCGAATACTTCGAGAAAACCATCGAAAAAGAAGGCCAATTCTCTGAAGAAGAAGCGTTGATGGAACTGTACCGGAAGCTGCGTCCCGGTGAACCTCCCACGGTATCGGGTGGTCAGCAGTTGCTAGACTCCCGCTTCTTCGATCCCAAGCGTTATGACCTGGGACGAGTGGGCCGTTACAAGCTCAACAAAAAGCTGCGCCTCAACGTTGCAGAAAACGTTCGGGTACTGACACCTCAGGACATCCTGGCCTCCATCGACTACCTAATCAACCTGGAATATGACATCGGCAACGTCGATGATATCGACCACCTGGGGAACCGCCGTGTGCGCTCCGTGGGTGAACTGTTGCAAAACCAGGTGCGCGTGGGTTTGAACCGTTTGGAGCGGATTATCCGGGAACGGATGACCGTGTCTGATGCAGATGCACTGACACCCGCCTCCCTGGTGAACCCGAAGCCTCTCGTCGCGGCTATTAAAGAGTTCTTCGGTTCATCTCAGCTCTCGCAGTTCATGGACCAGACCAACCCTCTGGCAGAACTGACTCACAAGCGTCGTCTCAGTGCCCTTGGCCCTGGTGGCCTGACTCGGGAGCGTGCAGGCTTCGCGGTGCGAGACATTCACCCCTCCCACTACGGTCGGATCTGCCCCATTGAAACACCAGAAGGTCCCAACGCCGGTCTGATCGGTTCTTTGGCAACCCACGCTCGTGTAAATGCCTACGGTTTCATCGAAACCCCTTACTATCCCGTAGAAAACGGTCGAGTGCGGCGCGACATCACTCCCATCTACATGACCGCCGACGAAGAAGATGATCTGCGGGTTGCTCCCGGAGACATTCCTGTGGATGAAGAGGGCATCATTCTTGGGGATCAGGTGCCTGTACGTTACCGTCAGGATTTCACCACTACGACTCCTAAAGAAGTGGACTACGTCGCCATTTCTCCCGTACAGATTATCTCCGTTGCAACATCACTGATTCCGTTCCTGGAGCACGATGACGCGAACCGAGCTCTGATGGGTTCAAACATGCAACGGCAGGCGGTGCCTCTCCTCCGTCCCGAACGTCCTTTAGTTGGAACAGGGCTGGAAGGCCAGGCAGCCCGTGACTCGGGGATGGTAATTGTGAGCCGCACCAGTGGTGAGGTGTCCTATGTGGATGCGAACCGCATTCAGGTGCTTAGCGATGATGGTAGTGAGCGCAATTATTACTTGCAAAAGTATCAGCGCTCTAACCAGGACACTTGTTTGAATCAGCGGCCCATTGTAAACGTGGGCGATCGCGTCATCGCCGGTCAAATCCTTGCGGATGGTTCTGCAACCGAAGGTGGTGAACTCGCACTTGGCCAGAACATCCTCGTCGCTTACATGCCATGGGAAGGCTATAACTACGAGGACGCCATCCTGATTAGTGAGCGTCTGGTTTACGAAGACGTTTACACCTCCATTCACGTCGAAAAATACGAGATTGAGGCCCGTCAAACCAAGCTTGGTCCTGAGGAAATCACTCGGGAAATTCCCAACGTCGGTGAAGACGCGCTGCGCCAACTCGACGAAAACGGCATCATCCGTATCGGTGCCTGGGTAGAATCCGGTGACATTCTCGTGGGCAAGGTGACTCCAAAAGGGGAATCAGACCAGCCCCCCGAAGAAAAACTGCTGCGAGCCATCTTTGGTGAAAAGGCTCGGGATGTACGAGACAACTCCCTGCGCGTACCGAACGGTGAAAAAGGCCGCGTAGTAGACGTGCGGGTGTTTACTCGGGAACAGGGTGATGAACTGCCTCCCGGTGCAAACATGGTGGTGCGCGTTTACGTAGCTCAGAAACGGAAGATCCAGGTGGGCGACAAGATGGCGGGACGCCACGGCAACAAGGGAATTATTTCCCGGATTCTGCCGCTGGAAGACATGCCATACCTACCCGACGGTCGACCTGTAGACATTGTATTGAACCCCCTGGGTGTACCTTCCCGTATGAACGTGGGTCAGGTGTTCGAATGTCTATTGGGTTGGGCTGCTGAGAACCTTGGTATGCGTTTCAAGATGACCCCCTTCGACGAAATGTATGGCGAAGAGGCATCTCGTCTAACCACTCACTCCAAGTTGCAGGAAGCGCGCGATCGCACCGGTAATAACTGGGTATATGACCCCGAGAATCCTGGCAAAATCGAGGTCTATGACGGACGGACTGGGGAAGCGTTCGATCGTCCGGTTACCGTGGGTAAAGCCTACATGCTGAAACTGGTTCACCTGGTTGACGATAAGATCCACGCTCGCTCCACGGGCCCATACTCGCTGGTTACCCAGCAGCCTCTGGGTGGTAAAGCTCAGCAGGGTGGACAGCGCTTCGGGGAAATGGAGGTGTGGGCACTGGAAGCTTTCGGTGCTGCCTACATTTTGCAAGAGCTGCTGACGGTGAAGTCTGACGATATGCAGGGGCGCAACGAAGCTCTGAATGCGATCGTCAAAGGCAAACCAATTCCTAGACCGGGTACACCAGAATCCTTCAAGGTGTTGATGCGTGAGTTGCAATCCCTCTGTCTCGACATTGCGGCTCACAAGTTGCAAACCCAGGATGATGGTACCAGCCGCGACATCGAAGTTGACCTGATGGCGGATGTCGGCAACCGACGCACTCCATCCCGTCCCACCTACGAATCCATCTCTCGCGAAGAGCTAGAAGAGGTAGAAGAGTAACACCGTCGCCGATCCGGTTTGGGGAATTAGTGCCCCAACCGGATCAGTCGGTGACTTTCATTGGGGCGGTAGAGCCGACCCATTTCTTTGCTTCCGCCTTACATCACTACAAGGAATCATCCGTAATGCCTAAGCTAGAACAGCGCTTTGACTACGTCAAAATTGGTCTGGCATCCCCGGAGCGCATTCGTCAGTGGGGAGAGAGAACCCTGCCGAATGGCATGGTAGTCGGGGAAGTGACCAAACCCGAAACCATTAACTACCGGACGTTAAAGCCCGAAATGGACGGGCTGTTTTGTGAACGAATTTTTGGGCCTGCAAAGGACTGGGAATGCCACTGTGGCAAGTACAAACGGGTACGGCACAGAGGTATTGTGTGCGAACGATGTGGGGTGGAAGTTACTGAATCCCGTGTTCGTCGTCACCGTATGGGTTATATCAAGTTGGCTGCCCCCGTTACCCACGTTTGGTATCTGAAGGGCATCCCCAGCTACATGGCAATTCTGTTGGATATGCCCCTACGGGATGTTGAGCAGATTGTTTACTTCAACGCCTATGTCGTTCTAAATCCTGGTAATGCTGACAACCTCTCCTATAAGCAACTGCTGACGGAAGATCAGTGGATTGAAATTGAAGACCAGCTTTATAGCGAAGACTCGCAACTGGCTGGGGTTGAGGTCGGCATTGGTGCAGAGGCCCTTCAGCAACTCCTGCAAGATCTGGCTTTAGAAAAAGAAGCGGAGCAACTGCGGGAAGAAATTGCTACGGCAAAAGGTCAGAAGCGCGCCAAGCTAATCAAGCGCTTGCGGGTTATCGATAACTTCATTGCCACCGGCTCGAAGCCTGAGTGGATGGTACTGTCGGTCATCCCTGTTATCCCTCCCGACCTGCGCCCGATGGTGCAGCTGGATGGGGGCCGATTCGCAACCTCCGACTTGAACGACCTGTATCGTCGCGTTATCAACCGGAACAACCGTCTGGCTCGTCTTCAGGAAATCCTGGCTCCGGAAATCATCGTCCGGAACGAAAAGCGGATGCTTCAGGAAGCGGTTGACGCGCTGATCGATAACGGTCGTCGTGGTCGTACCGTAGTGGGCGCCAACAACCGTCCGCTGAAGTCCCTCTCCGACATTATTGAAGGTAAGCAGGGTCGTTTCCGGCAAAACCTTCTAGGTAAGCGGGTTGACTACTCTGGCCGTTCCGTTATTGTGGTTGGCCCTCGCCTGAAGATTCACCAGTGTGGTCTGCCCAAGGAAATGGCGATCGAACTGTTCCAGCCGTTTGTGATTCACCGTCTGATCCGCCAGGGCCTGGTGAACAACATCAAAGCGGCTAAGAAGATGATTCAGCGCAACGATCCCCAGGTTTGGGACGTGCTGGAAGAGGTGATCGAAGGACACCCCGTCATGCTGAACCGCGCACCGACGTTGCACCGTCTCGGTATTCAGGCCTTTGAACCCATGTTGGTAGAAGGTCGCGCCATTCAGCTACACCCGCTGGTATGTCCTGCGTTTAACGCAGACTTTGACGGTGACCAGATGGCGGTTCACGTTCCGTTGTCGTTAGAAGCTCAGGCGGAAGCCCGCTTGTTGATGCTGGCCTCTAACAACATCCTGTCTCCTGCAACGGGGCGTCCTATTGTGACCCCTAGCCAGGATATGGTGCTGGGTTGCTATTACCTGACGGCTGAGAACCCGGATGCATCTCTGGGTAAGGATCGCTACTTCGCGAACCTGGAGGACGCCATTATGGCCTACGAGCAAAGGCAGGTGGATCTGCACGCTTATGTATGGGTTCGGTTCGATGGTGAAGTTGAGCAGGATGACTCTGACACAAAACCACTCGAAGAACTTGTGGATAAAGACGATGCGGGTAATGTTCGGAGTATCACGCGTCGCTATAAGTCCCGCCGAGTACGGACAGATGGCGAAGGAAATCTGATTTCCCAATACATCTACACCACGCCGGGCCGCATTATCTACAACAAGACCATTCTGGATGTGCTGTCAGTCTAATTAATGGTTGCGATTTATAGGCGATGCCTATAAATCGCAAATCAGGCGGAATAGATTTGCAGAACTCGCTAATCGTTAATTGAGGGCAGAGACTACGATGACGGAGCAAAACGCAACGCAGAAGCCTGAAGAAAAGATTGTGTTTCGTAACCGAGTGGTTGATAAGAAACAGTTACGCAATCTAATTTCTTGGGCATTTACCAACTACGGCACCGCTCGCACCGCTCAAATTGCCGACGAACTGAAGGATCTGGGCTTTAAGTTTGCGACTCGCGCTGGAGTTTCCATTAGTGTGGATGACTTGCAGGTCCCCCCTAGCAAGCGCCAACTATTGCAGGAAGCCGAAGAAGAAATTCGCCTCACCGAAGAGCGCTACAGCCGGGGCGACATTACCGAAGTGGAACGTTTCCAGAAGGTAATCGACACCTGGAACAGCACCAGTGAAGAACTGAAAGACGAAGTGGTGCGAAACTTCAAGAAAAACAATCCACTGAACTCCGTTTACATGATGGCGTTCTCTGGTGCCCGAGGAAACATCTCTCAGGTTCGTCAGTTGGTGGGGATGCGAGGTCTGATGGCAAACCCACAAGGGGCCATCATTGACTTGCCAATTAAAACCAACTTCCGGGAAGGTCTGACTGTAACGGAATACATCATCTCCTCTTACGGTGCACGGAAAGGTCTGGTAGACACGGCGCTTCGTACCGCCGACTCTGGCTACCTGACCCGTCGTCTGGTGGACGTATCCCAGGACGTGATTATCCGCGAGCAAGATTGCGGCACCGATCGCGGTATTACGATTCGCCCCATGACTGACGGGGAACGCGTACTGATTCCCCTCCAGGATCGACTGCTCGGTCGAGCGGCAGCAGAGGATATTATTGACCCTGCTACTGGTGAAGTGTTGGTACAACGCAATCAGCCTATTTCGGCTGAGATGGCTAAAGCTGTGGGTAAGGCCAATCTACCTTCCTTGAGAGCGCGATCGCCCCTCACCTGTGAAGCTACCCGTTCTGTGTGCCAAACCTGCTACGGCTGGAGCTTGGCTCATGCTTCCCTGGTAGATCTGGGTGAAGCGGTTGGGATTATCGCCGCTCAATCTATCGGTGAACCGGGGACCCAGCTCACCATGCGTACCTTCCACACAGGAGGTACGTTTACTGGGGAGCAAGTGCCCCAAGTTCGGCCTGCTGCCGACGGTATCGTGCAAATCAAGCCGAAGCAGATTCGGGCACGAGCCTTCCGCACCCGTCATGGGGAAGACGCACAAATTCTAGAAGTGGGTGTTGATCTCACCATCGTATCGGGTTCGAAGCAGGAAACCCATAACCTGCCACCGGGTTCCATTCTGTTTGCAAAGGATGGCGAATCTGTACGAGCTGGACAGATGGTGGCAGAAATGCCTGCGGCTGGTCGTGTTCGTAAGGTTACAGAAAAGGCTACCAAGGACGTGGCTTCCGACTTGGCCGGTGAAGTGAAATTCGCCGATGTAATTCCGGAAGAGAAGAAGGACCGTCAGGGCAACACCACTCGCAGCGCTCAGCGGGGTGGTTTGATCTGGGTTCTTTCAGGTGAGGTTTACAACCTGCCACCGGGTGCAGAGCCTGTTGTGAAGAACGGCGATCGCATCACGGCTGGAGATATCCTCGCTGAAACCAAGCTAATCACCGAAAACGGTGGTTCGGTTCGGATTCCTCCGGATAGCGAAGGCAAAACCAACCGCGAAGTCGAAATTATCACAGCTTCTGTGCAGCTCGACCAGGCACGAGTACGGGCCGAGAGCTACCAGGGCCGAGAGCATTACATGATCGAGACCCCTAACAACCAACGGTTCTCGCTGATTGCGACTCCCGGGACCAAAGTGACCAACGGCCAGGTCGTTGCTGAACTGATCGACGATCGCTACCACACTCAGACTGGCGGTATCGTTCGCTTCTCGGGTTTGGAGACGGCGAAGAAAGGGAAGGCGAAGCTCGGTTACGAAGTCGTCAAGGGTGGAACCATTCTGTGGATTCCTGAAGAATCCCATGAAGTCAACAAGGATATCTCCTTGTTGTTGGTGGAGGACGGTCAATACGTTGAAGCCGGAACCGAAGTGGTGAAGGACATCTTCTGCCAGAGCAACGGTGTCATTGAAGTCACTCAGAAGAACGACATTCTGCGGGAAATCGTGGTCAAGCCCGGTGAACTGCACATGTTGGATAACCCCGAGGCGATCGCCAACCGGGAAGACAACATTGTTCTCCCCGGAGAAGAAGTGATCCCTGGGCTGGTCGTCAACGAACTGCGCTACCTGGAGTATGTTGAGACTCCCGAAGGCCCCGCAATTCTGCTGCGCCCTGTGACCGAGTTCGCGGTACCCGATGAGCCTCCGGTTCCCAGCCAGGCGTCTTCTAGCGAAGACATGAGCCGTTCCATCCAACTGCGGGCATTACAGCGTGTGCTGTATAAGGATGGCGATCGCGTCAAATCTGTTGAAGGGGTTGAACTGGTACGCACCCAGCTGGTGCTGGAAATTGACCAAGAAGCTCCCCAATTGGCAGCAGACATCGAGCTGGTTCCCGATGAAACCGAAGACGGCATCATGCGTCTGCAACTGGTGATTCTAGAATCCCTGGTGATTCGTCGCGATGTGGTTGCGGATCAAACCCAGGGCAGTACCCAGACCCGCCTGCTCGTGAAAGATGGCGACCAAATCGCTCCTGGAGCCGTGATTGCTCGGACTGAAATTCAGTCTAAGGAAGGCGGTGAAGTGCGCGGTATTCGCCAGGGGGAAACCATTCGTCGTCTGCTCATCGTGCGCGATGCAGACCTGATGACGATTGACACCCAGGGCCAAATACCTACCGTGAAATCGGGTGATCTGGTGGTGGCTGGAAGCACCATTGCCCCTGGACAAGAAATTCCAGAATCGGGTCAGGTTATCTCGGTTGAGCCTAGCCAAGTGGTTATTCGACTGGCACGTCCTTACCGGGTATCTGCGGGTGCCGTGCTGCATATCAGCGATGGGGACCTGGTACAACGGGGTGACAACCTGGTACTGCTGGTATTTGAACGAGCCAAGACCGGAGACATCATTCAGGGTCTACCTCGTATTGAGGAACTCCTGGAAGCCCGGAAGCCCAAAGAAGCTTGTATTCTGGCGGCTCGTCCGGGTACAGCTCAGGTGATTTACGGCGACGATGACAACGTCGAAGTGAAGGTGGTTGAAACTGATGGCGTTATTACTGAATACGTCATTGGCCCTGGTCAAAACGTGATCGTGATCGATGGCCAAGAAATTGATACCGCTGAACCATTGACCGATGGCCCTGCCAACCCCCACGAAATCTTGGAAGTGTTCTTCCGCTATTACCGCGAAAGCATGGGCACCTATGAGGCAGCTCTGCTAAGCCTGGAGAAAGTACAGACCTTCCTGGTAAACGAGGTGCAGTCCGTGTATCAATCCCAGGGGATTGAGATTTCTGACAAGCACATCGAAGTGATTGTGCGGCAGATGACCTCGAAGGTACGGGTAGATGACGGAGGTGACACCACCATGCTGCCTGGCGAACTTGTTGAACTGCGCCAGATTCAGCAGGTAAACGAGGCTATGGCTATCACAGGTGGGGCTCCGGCAGACTATACCCCGATGCTGTTGGGTATTACCAAGGCGTCACTCAATACCGACAGCTTCATCTCGGCGGCCAGTTTCCAGGAAACCACTCGGGTTCTGACGGAAGCGGCGATCGAAGGGAAATCGGACTGGCTGCGTGGTCTGAAGGAGAACGTGATCATTGGTCGTCTCATCCCGGCAGGGACAGGCTTCAATGCTTACGAAGAAGCCAACACGAACATTGATGTAGACCTGAGCTACGACGGTGGCGTGTTTGAGGACGAGATGACGCTGGGAGATGTGGTTCTCGACGATCGCATTGCCCGTAGCTATGATCTCGACGGTGGCCTCGACATCTTCCCCATTGATCGGCCCAAGAGCGGCGGGGCAGACTTCAACCGGCCCTTTAGCTTTGGAGGCGCTTCTCCCATCCTGGATGATGAGGATGCCGATGAGTTGATTGGCGGTACCGCGTCGGAAGTTGACGACGATGACTATGAAGACGTCGACGATGACATGGACGACGATGATGAGGATTAAAGACCTCTAGGGCACTCTGTGCAGCTTAAGTAAGATGGTGTAGAACACTCGTGTTCTACACCATCTTTTTTTTGGGTGTTATAGGGCTCAACCATACAGCGCCGTTGGATTGATTCTGCGCAGAATCAACTTGAATAATCGCTATATAACTCGCACAAAATATCCCTGCACGTTGAGCCTGGGTCTACTTCACGGCCACTCTGCTAGAGCTGTATAGACAGGGGAAATTAAGCTCAAGGCCGACGATTTATGGGTCTAACAAGTTCCCTATCGGGTAATGGGGTTTTCCCTAAGAGTTGGGTTGTTTTTGGCCTGGAAAAACGCTGCAATCCCTTGCCAGTCCCGTACTTTGCCGGATGGCAACTGTCCCATTTCGACGGATGATAAAAACACACTTCATAACATTTCACTCCTGGCCTCTCACGTTATGCAATCCTTTTTATCTGATCTTTCTGATGGGATTGGTCAGGCTGATACTGATCAGCCATTGATTCTAGAGTCACGTACCCTCTACCGTTCCTGTCATATTGTTTTGACAGAAACGGGTGAGCGTATGCCTGCAATTAATTATGGGAATCAGTTTTATAGCTTCTTCCGCTCTGAGCGAGATAGAGCGCGAGCTTTAGAATTAGCGACTAAACTGCGCCAGCGGGATCACCTTCCCCTACTCACCCAAACCCCCAAGGGATTCGCGATTTGGGTCTTTGAGCCAGATGCCCTTTTAGCGTCTCAACAGGCGATCGCTCAAAGCTTTACTGATGCGGATTCCTCCTATGACGAGTTGGATTCGTCCTACCGTCTCCTGACATCAACGGATAGTTATCAAACGTGCGAGATTTCTGTTCCTGATCTCGATAAACGCCTCTCCGCCATCCTCTATGAAGGCCGCTTCTATAGCTTATTCAAGACAGTTGATGATCTTCAGCAAGCATGCCAAATTATCAACCGGCTCAGCTACCGAGGTGATGAAACCGTCATCATTCAATCAGCCGAGGGCATGAGCTTATGGATTTTGGAACCGGATGGTTTTTTGGCTGCTCGCATTTGATTTGTTGACATGCCAGGTAAACATAATAGTGAGCCAAAAAGCAAAAGGGACGTTCTAAGAACGTCCCTTCTGCTTTTTCAGAAAATATTTGAGAATTAGACGCTTTGCTCGCTCAGTTCAAGCGTCATGTAATCAAAGGGCTGATCCACAAAAGCAGTGGAGCTAATACCCGCAGCAGCTACCTGTTCCTTCACCAGTTCCTTCATAATTTGGATACCACGAACGGTCGGAGCGATGGGTACGCTCAGAGAGTTGTAGGTTTCCCGCAGACCCTGGAGTACACGCTCATCCAATACATCCATGCTGCCTGCAATGATGGCATAGCTGGCGTAACGCAGGTAATAGTCCATATCCCGGAGACAGGCGGCGTAGCGACGAGTGGTATAAGCATTACCACCGGGACGAATCAGTTCAGGTACTTCCTCGAACAGTCGGGAGCCTGCTTGCTTCACAATGGCTGCGGCGTTCGAATTGATCACAGCGGCTGCTTGAACCCGCTCCATACCTGTTGTGAAGTAGGACTTCAGGCTATCCATGGCGTCCCGATCCAGGTATTGGCCTTTGATATCGTAGTTTTCAATCAGCTTTGTGACTGCGTCCCGCATAAAATAAAGTCTCCCAACACAGGTTTATTGATAGTTCAGATGTTACAGGGGATTGTACGAGCCCTGCGTCGTCTCTGATAAAACTGGCTTCTATGCCGCAATGAAGCTAAGTTTATCACGGGACATTGTGCGGAATGAGGCTTCTACTGCCTCTATCGGAGCTGGCCTGATTAAGTTTTATGACTAAGGATCGGACAACTATCAAATCTCAACATTTTTCTAAAGATTAGGGACCATCGCCGTATTTTTCTGGGAAAAATGTTGTTTTTTGGGCAGTTAGAGCTTCCAATTTCAGAAAAGTTAAGTGTTACATACAAGCACTTCTTTGAGGGCGATCGCTCCTTGGGGATCAATTTGAAGGATTCTCTGAGGAGGGGTTTAATCCGTAGAATTGCCTCGTTTAAGAGGAATCTAATTTCTTTAGAGAACTCACGCATTTTGTAGTTCTTTATACAAAATGCGTGCATCGCAGTTCCTACGATTATGCAGGTGCAGTTAAGCCCAATTACCTGATCAAGATGTTTGGATTCAGAGATCTGTGTGGGCAGGGGAAGCGTGGGTCAGTAGGCGAGCCATCCTTGGGCAGCTCAGAGGGTTGCCTTCCATGTGCATCATGCGTCACATTTCTTTGAATATTTGCCGGAACTAAGGAGTAGTTCATGACCAAGACCGCTGAAGACGTCCTTCGTCTAATTAAAGACGAAGGTTACAAGATGATCGATCTGAAGTTCATCGATATGCCAGGTACCTGGCAGCACCTGACGGTTTTTGAGAACCAGATTGATGAATCCAGCTTTACAGATGGGGTTCCCTTCGATGGTTCTAGTATTCGGGGATGGAAAGCCATCAACGAATCTGACATGACGATGGTGTTGGATCCCACCACCGCTTGGAAGGATCCTTTCATGAAGGAGCCGACCCTTAGCATTATTTGCAGCATTAAAGAGCCCCGGACGGGCGAATGGTACTCCCGTTGCCCTCGTGTAATCGCGCATAAGGCGATCGATTACCTGAAAGCTTCGGGTATCGGTGACACTGCGTTCTTTGGCCCTGAAGCTGAATTCTTTATTTTTGAAGATGTGCGCTTCGATCAAACCGAGAGCCAAGGCTTCTACTACGTTGACTCGGTAGAAGGTCGTTGGAACTCCGGTCGCGTTGAAGAGGGCGGCAATAAGGGTTACAAGCCTCGCTACAAAGAAGGCTACTTCCCTGTAGCTCCCACGGATACGCTGCAAGACATCCGGACGGAAATGCTGCTAACCATGGCAGACTGCGGTGTACCCATTGAAAAGCATCACCACGAAGTAGCAACCGGCGGTCAGTGCGAACTGGGCTTTAAGTTCGGTACTCTGGTTGAAGCAGCTGACTGGCTCATGACCTACAAGTACTGCATCAAAAACGTGGGTGTACGTCACGGTAAGACGGTTACCTTCATGCCCAAGCCGGTCTTTAATGACAACGGTTCTGGGATGCATACCCACCAGTCCATCTGGCGCGATGGTCAGCCTCTGTTTGCGGGCGACAAGTATGCCGGTCTGAGCGACATGGCTTTGTGGTACATCGGCGGTATCCTGAAGCATGCACCTGCGCTGTTGGCTTTCACCAACCCCACCACCAACTCCTACAAGCGTCTGGTGCCTGGTTTTGAAGCTCCCGTAAACCTGGCTTACTCTCAGGGTAACCGTTCCGCTTCCGTGCGAATTCCTCTCTCGGGTACCAATCCCAAGGCGAAGCGTCTGGAGTTCCGTTGCCCCGACGCAACCTCCAACCCTTACCTGGCGTTCGCAGCAATGCTCTGCGCCGGTATCGACGGGATCAAGAACCAGATTGATCCTGGTGAGCCTCTGGATGTGGACATCTATGACCTCAGCCCTGAAGAATTGGCGAAGGTGCCTTCAACCCCCGGTTCTCTGGAAGATGCGCTGAGCAGCCTGGAGAAGGACCACGAGTTCTTGATCACCGGTGGCGTGTTCACCGAGGACTTCATTGGCAACTGGATCAACTACAAGTTGGACAACGAAGTGAACCCGATGCGTCTGCGTCCTCACCCCTACGAGTTCGCACTCTACTACGATTGCTAAAGCAGAAGGTATAAGACAGAAAACAAAAGGCGTGACCGGTTCGTTCTTTGTCTAAGTATCTGTGTTGGTTAAAAAAAGGGAAGGGTTAGTCCTTCCCTTTTTTCTTGGGTGTTTGAAATTTTGCAAGCACAGCGTGCATACAAAAATTGCTTATTTGGTGGTCATCGTGTGAACGCCATCCCAATGCGCTGATGGGGGAGTCAGGAGGTAGGTGTGGGCACGCTCCAGGTGAACGGCGATCGCGCGATCCGTGGGTCGCAGCTGCTGCGCTTGCTCAAACCGTTGAATGGCGGTTTTGAAATCCATATGGGTGTAAGCAATACGAGCTTTGTAGTACAGGTCGAGGAATTCTTGGGTCTCGTCGTCGGGGGGAGATTGGCGATCGCCTATCAATTCATAAATGGCGATCGGCTGGGTTTTACCCTTCACTCGAATACGGTCCAGTTCCCTTACCCACACCTCATCCTTACAAAGCTGATAGGTAAACTCGCTAAGAATAATGTCACAACCATATTCCTTCGTGACGCCTTCCAAACGAGAGCTAATGTCTACACCATTTCCAATCACGGTGTAATCCATGCGTTTTTGGGAACCGATATTGCCAGAAACGACCTCGCCGGAGCTGATGCCGATGCCGATGCGAATCATTGGTTGGTTAATGAGTTGTCGCTCGGCGTTAAACTCGGCCAAGCGTCGTCGCATATCTAAGGCAGAGCGCACCGCCATAACAGCATGATTTTGGAGAGGGAGAGGTGCCCCGAAAACGGCCATTAAGGCATCACCAATGAATTTGTCGAGGGTGCCTTCAAAGTTGAAGACTGCCTCCACCATCGTCTCGAAGTAATTGTTCAGCAGGGTTACGACATCGGCCGCTTCCATGTGCTCCGTCAGGTTTGTGTAGCCGCGAATATCAGAAAAGAGGATGGTAACGTCCTTGCGTTCGCCTACCATGAGGGCATCTTCGCCCAGGGCCATGACCCGCTCAGCGACACCGGGTGTCATGTAGCGGTACATGGTGGCCTTCATCCGTTTTTCCTGGCTAATGTCTTCCAAGACAACTAGACCACCTCGCACCCGCCCTTCGGGGTTCGTGAGTGGATTAACGGTGAGGTTGATGCTGCGCTCAATCTCTTGAACATGCTCAGCCGGAATGGGGGAAGCGTCAGATGTCTCTTGGTTCCAGGGGAGGTAGTGGTTGGGATGCGTGGGCGATCGCACTGCCAGCACATGGGTCAACCCATCCGTATCCTCCAGCCGCACAATGGGGGCATCCTCGGCAGGTTTCACATCCAAAGTCGTGGCTTTGTCAGAGAGAGCGTGGGACTGCTGCGACTTTTCCTGGCCTAATAAGTAACTGCCAACGGTTAGGGTTTGCTCTGGTACATAGTGCCGTGCACCATGCTTCAGACTGTCCTCCAGGCGCATCCGCAGGTTATCGACGGGGACCACATCCCAGACCCAGCGCCCGGTGAGTTTGCGAATCCAGGTTTGTTGCTGCCGTCCCCCGTCCCGTTGTAGGGGGCATCCCAGTAACGCCAGAGCTGCGTCATTAATGGTGACAATGCGACCTTCCAGGTCGGTGGAAATAACAGCATCAGAAAGGCTTTGCAGAATGTCCTTCTGGTATTGCTTTTCCAGTAACACCCGTTCGAAGAGTTGGGCATTTTCGAGCGCAATACCTGCCTGAATATTGAAGGCCCGCATGAATTCTTCGTCCGAGCGGTTAAACGTGCCCTGATATTTATTGATTAATTGGGTGACACCAATCAGTTTCCCCTCTGAGTTGTAAACCGGCATACACAGGATATTGCGCGTGAGGTAGCGCGTTCGCTGATCGGTCGAAGGGTCAAAACGGGGGTCTTCGTAGGCATTGGGAATATTGAGGGTTTGCCCGGTCGAAGCGACAAAGCCAGCAATTCCTCGGTTCGCTGGAATACGAATTTCAAGTAGCTCTTTGCCATCGGCTGTGGCAATTTTAGACCACAGTTCACCGCGTTCTCGGTCTAGTAAAAATAAGGTGCTGCGATCGGCTTGCATCAGCTTCCGGGCTTCATTCATCACCGCCTGGAGGGTGCGTTCCAGATCAAGGCTCTGGGCCAGAAATGTGGTGGCATTGAGTAGGGCAGTAGCTCCCCGTTGATTGCGAGAAGCCATGTAGAAAGCCGTACAGCTTTCAAGAATGACTCCCATAGCAGCAGCAAACTCTTCGAATTGGATCTCGTCGGTGACATCGAAGGGGCGATCGCCCTGCTTATTCAACAACTGCGCCACTGCAACAACTCGATGCTGGCCATCGAATATGGGCATGCACAGAATATTAGAGGTGCGATAGCCAGTGTTGATGTCCACCTCGGGGTTGAACATTGGGTGGCTGTAGGCATCGGGAATATTGAGGGGACTGCCCGTGCTAGCCACGTGCCCGGCGATACCTACGGATAGGGGAATGCGAAGTTCCTTGATCTGACCATTCTCGCCGCTGGCAACCTTAGACCAGAGCTGCTCTTTCTCTTCGTCCACGAGAAAGATTGTGGTACGATCAGCCTTCAAAATTTGTCCAATCTTTAAGGTGAACGCTTCTAAAATCTGCTCGAGTGCTGTTTCCAGGCCATCGTTATTGATGAGATCGATGGCGCGGCGGCACTGGTCAAACTCTTGAGTAATCTGGTCAAGCAGTTTGACAAATTGAGGGGCGGGTAAATCTTTAACAAGGGGAATAAGGGCACTTTGGCGATCGCCCTGAGAGAAGATCGCCAACATATTCCCATTTGAATCGGCCATGGTTTTGCAGGGTTAGGGGTCTGAACAATGCAAAGCAACCACACCAGCAAAAATCTGGTAGAAGCATTTCCGATAGAGCACCCTAGGGCGTACGGCCCGATCTCTAAGCTAACCTACTCCACCGATAGACTACCACTCGAGATGAAGTTTTCATGAAGGTGTCAGCCTCCTCTCTGAACCTATTCCTTGGCTATATTTTTGGGCTGCCTACTACTGCCCTAATGCTTTGGCATAGGCACCATAGAGGCGTTGGAGATAGTTTTCAAGGCTGTAGGTTTGGGCCATTTCGTAGCCGCGCTCAATCATTTGATCGCGGAGGGGGCGATCGCCCAACAGCTTCTCAATTTTGTTCTTGATGTCATTTACATCATAAGGATTGGCATAGAGCGCTGCTGAGCCACAGATCTCGGGCAAGCAAGAAACGCTGGAGGTAATGACTGGACATCCCAGGGTCATGGCTTCCACAGGGGGCAGGCCGAACCCCTCGTAGAGGGAGGGGAAGACCAGGGAATAGGCGCCCTTATAGAGGTATTTCAACGCCTCTAGCGGGACGTACTCCAGCAGTTTGACCTGGCGTTTGGAGTCACGATCAAACAGGTAGTTGAGTTTCCCCAACTCCTGTTCCCAGGACCAGGCTTTCTTACCCACAATCACTAGGGGCATATCTGTATCTACCGTAGCGTAAGCTTCCAGCAAACGACCGATGTTCTTTTTGGGCTCGATCGCCCCCACAAACAGGAGATAGTTGTCGGGGGTGAGGCCGTAGCGACGGAGGTAGTTGGCGATCGCCTGCTCATTCGCCTGCAATGGTTGCAGAGTCACAGGTTGGTACGTAACCACGATGCGATCGGGGTCAGCATCAAAGTAAGTGAGCAAATCCTTCTTGGTATTCTCGGAAACGGTGATGATGACCTCAGAATCCTCAATGGCATTGCGGATTTTGCCGTAGAAATCCTTTTTGTTATCCAGCGTGGTGTAGGGCAATCGCAACGGGATCAGGTCGTGAACCGTGGTGATTTTTTTAGTGCCTTTGATCCGAATGGGCAGCGGATAGGTCACGTGCCAAATATCCATCTTTTCGGGCACGTGGATGTCGGTGACACGCCCGGTCAGGGAGAAAGAGAAATTGGCAATGTCATAGCACTTCGCCAGGTTGAAGGACTGCGCATAGCGAATAAAGTCCGCTCCATAGGCTCCCTCTTTCAGTACAATATCGCCAATGCTCGTCCGTCGCCAGGCTCGATAGAAAGGCCCGGTGTAGGACTTTGCCATCCCCTTAAACAGCCCGATTAACTCCGCAATAAGATTGGTACGACGGGATTGATGATCAAAAAACAGGATTTCGTCGAGAACCTTATCTTTTTTATTGCTATTGCGGCTGAGCAGAACATCCACCTGAGCTCCCATCGTTTGCAGAGCTTTTACAAGGGTGGTGCTATAGGTTTTGATGCCGGTACCGTCCGTTAATTGCAGGTTGTAGCCATCCATCAGGATTTTGACCCCAGCTAGTTTGCCTGCCAGGGCGGATTCTCCCGTAGCGGGTCGTTGGTCACACTCAATCCATTGGGGTGGAGTCTCCGCTTCCGGGGCTTTGGGGACAGCCAGTTCCAATAGAGGCGTTTCTCCGAGGGCGGCTCCACTGGCATCGCGTTCGCTGGCATTGTCCCACGTAGAGCCTTCCGCCCCACCCTGGAAGGTACGTACCAATCCCGGCACGACAATGAGATAGCCGCCGCGCTTGGTGATGGAATTGGGTGACCATGCCGTGATCCACCAATCTTCGTCGGCTCCCTGGCCATGCTTACGGCCCACGGGTTTGGGCGCACCCAGGTAAGGAGTTGGGATGGGCAGCACCCCTGCCCAGTAGCCGCGGTGAGCGTGTAGGTGTTGACCGGGGAGCGATCGCTTATACAACACCTGGTATCCCCCCAACGCCCCCGTTGCGAACGTGGGATGCTCCGATGCATCCTTCCCCGCCAACAATGGCCGCTCCTTGGCATCCTGAATCTGCCCCAGGATCTGGAATAGCTCAGGGTGTACATCCACATCGTCCTGGAAGTAGGAGATCCAATCCACATCGGGGTCGGCTAACCAGTAGCCAATGCCGATGTTCATGGCGTTGGGCAAGCCTCGGTTTTCGGGTACGCGAATCAGTGGGACGTTGTGTTCGTCGGTAATGCGTTGATTCTCGTGAAAGTTTTCTTCGGTGGAGGCGTCATCGACGACGACGACAGGGGCACCGAGGGCGAGGATTTGGGGGAGCGATCGCGCTAAGCTTCCCGGGCGGTTGTAGGTCGTGATCACGCTAGCGAAGGTAGGCTTCCTCTCCTGCATCCGGTCCAGCGTTTCGAGCGCCGCCAGTTGGTCTAGCAACGATTGCACATGACCTTTGACCACAGGAGGCGCCGAATCCAGAGCATGGCGCGCGTACACCACAAATACCGGATTTGCGAACACCGGCTGAAACTGCTGCATCACCGCCACCGCAAAGGGCGGTTCTACTTCATGCACCATGCCCTTATGGAACACTACAAAATCAAATTGCTCCGGAGGCAGCACATAGGTGACGTTGTAGTGGTAGTTCCCTGGAAAAAACTCCATAAATTCGTTCGGAGCTAGAATCGCCGCCGTGGGCTGAGCGTGCTCCTTCAGAAAGTCTCGGGTTTCAATCCAAAATTCGTCTTCAAGGGGAAAAGGCATGGGAATTCAGTGATGCGTCACACTGGAACGGTCAGGAATAACTTTATATCAAATCCGGTTGAAGAACCGTGATGGGGAGTAGCACAGTGCAATGCGCCGTGCTACTCCCCATCACGATTCTGACGACAAGATTGTTCCTAATCCGTTGTAGGAATACCCAGGCGGCGCTTCACCCGAAACCAGCCACTCCGCAGTTTCCAGAACTTGCTGGATTCCATAGCCGCGATGCGGGCTCTGGCATCATACAGATCGCGATAGTTTTGTTGGGCGTATTGGATCGTCAGGCCAGGGGTAAACTCCTGATGCCAGAAGACGAGGCGCAGGGCAATTTGTTCTGTCTCAGAAATGGGGGCGGGAGGTTGCACCTCCACGGTCACTTCGTAGCTGAATTTGAATTGGGTTCGTTGGGCCAGGTGAAGCAACAGGCAGGTGTGGGCAGCTTCGCTGAGTTCCGGGTCACGCCCCAACCATGATAGACAAGACTGACGCACCAAAAAACTACCGGGAGCAACCAGGGGCTGAAGCTGCAACAACCGCTCAGAACTGTAGGGATGAAAGCTGTACAACTCAAGGGGATCGCCCGATCGCCCCACAGCTCCGCTATAGGCAACTCCCACTTCAGGATTTTGCTCCAGAATTTGTACGAGCGTCCCAATGTGATTGGGATACAGCACATCTCCAGCGTCCAAAACTCCAGCGTACGTGCTGTGGATGCGGCTCAGTCCCTTCCACAAAGCAGTGCTGAAGGGAACATCAGCGGGAACCTCCAACCGCATCATGGAAACATCGGTGTGATGCCATTCTGCCCGTTCAGAATCCGTGGCGGATTGGATTAAGGTAACGGAGAGATTGGGATACGTTTGCCGGCTGAGGCTGTCGAGCGATCGCCCCACCTCTTCCGCCGACTTTCCCACCCCCATCAAGAGGATCTGCACCGGGCATTCCTCCTCGATCTGCAAGTGGCCGTGCGCCACAAACTGCTTCTCAGGCAGTACCTCCTGCTGAAGCTGAGGCAGGTTTTGCAGCAGTTTTTCCAGGGTGTAATGGTCGTTGAAGTGGGCGTGGGCTTGCTGGGTGAGGGCGATCGCAGCCTCCCGATTTCCACAAATCCAGGCCATGTGCTGATCAATCTGCCGGGCCTGCTCTACCGGGCTAGCTTCCGCGTCAATATACAACACGGAATCCCCAAAGGCGTCGCGGATAAAGGGATGATCGCTACAAACGGCTACAGCTCCAGCAGCAACAATTTCAAAAATGCGCATGGAGGCAACCCCAGCCCGTCGGTGCTCATCCCGATGCAGACACAGGCCCACCCCTGCTTGATGGAGGGTTTTGAAAAGACTGGTGCCATCAAAGGGTAGGCTACCCCGGTACGCATTCTTCAAGTACTGCCACCCAGCAGGATTGCCGTACACTGCCATATAGGGCCGCTGATCCAGCTCACGGAACAGATCGGAGAAGCGCTGTCCATCCCAATTAGAGCCACAGTAAACCAATTGTGGGTTGTCAAGTTGAGGCTGCTGGTATTCGGTGGCGGGGGAGCTGGTGTAAAAAGGCATCCGCAGAAACGGCTTGGGGGTGTTGCTCAGCAAACGATGCAACCACCGCTCGATGTAGGGGGCGGCAACCAGATAGCCGTCATAGGAAAGGATGTGGGCGATCGCCTTATCCACCCCTTCAAAAAAGTGGGGCGGGCTCCAAATACACCCGTATGTAGGAAATGACGTCAGCTTAGGAGCGTTGTCGTGCATCGCCAGCACGCAATCCGGTTGAAAATCCTGGATCTCCTGAGCATTGCGACAGGTGACAGCTTGCCAGCCCAACCGTTGCGCGGCGATTTCAATACGGCGAGCTAATTCGGCTTCAGCAAACCAGTTTTCTTCAAAGGGGTAATGAAGGGCAATTTTCATAAGATTTTGCTATATCATTCCGTCTTTCTGAAAACTGTTTGAGATACAAGAATTGCAGTTTTTGAAGAACTGCAATTCTTACGCGCAGAAAATCACATGAGGGAAAAGATACCGAGAGAGCCAGGAACTTTTTGTTGCAGTTTTTGTAGGCTTTCCCAATGGTGAGGTTCAGTAGGAAGCTTACAGAGAATGATCTGGGTCTTATCCGAAATGACGGACAGTTCCAGATCGTCGTGCCAATTCCAACCCATCGCTTGGAGGTTAGAAGATGGAATCCCTAAAGTTTGCTGAGCAGCCGCTGTTTCCTGAGCATTACCTAGCAGGAGAAAGGATCGCGTAGGCCTTGCTTCTAATATCTGCAAGATACGAATTGATGCCTCTAAAAGTGCCGTTTCATTTTCCAATTGAGCTTCTGCAAAATTGTCTAACCGACGGGTTAAAACCGCAATATCCTGAGTCGTTTTTGAGAGTCCTTCGAGTTGTTCTAATCGACGAAGAATCTCATCCAGTTTGTTTAGAAGTAGCTCTTTGATAACTTTGATGCGATTCAGCATTGCGATTAGGAATTTATAGAGTTAGATCGGTTGGAATGAAGCAAATCAGCTAACTGGCTGCGAAGGTCTTCACCTTTTTCCAGAAGAGCTTTAGCTCTGGGTGTATTCGCAAAAACAGGACGAGCTTTCGCAGCTCGGCTTAAGCTCTCATGAAGGCTAATAACTTCATGCTGAAGATAGCGAACCCGCTGCTGAAGCCAGTCGTCTTGCTGGAAAAGAGGAGCACTATTTTGAACACGGAAAAACTCTGTCAGTGAAAGAGTCTGTTCGCGGCAGGAAAAGCCCTGGTTCGAAAAAGAAGCAATGATTTCAGGAAAATAGCAAACTACAGCTTCAGGATATTGAGCCAATCGTAAAAACCAGTCATAATCCGCTGAAATTCGATATGTCTCATCAAACAGTCCCAGCTTCTCAAACAAATGGCGACCGAAGAAACTGGCAGAATGTTGAGGGCCATCCGAAAACCACAAAAGAGCTTCTTTCAGTTCTTCAGGAGGCCGGGGTACGCGATGAATCGTGCGGTTATTTTGCACAATTCGCATTTCCATTTGCCCGTACACAAAATCACATTTTGGTTGCTGGGCGATGAAATTTGCTAACTTCTCAAAGACCTGATGATTAACGAGGTAATCATCAGAATTGAGGAAGTACAAAAAGTCTCCCGTTGCCATGCGGATACCCTTGTTCATGGCCGCATAGATTCCCCCGTCAAGTTCGCTGACAACACGGGCAATCTTCGAGGCGTATTTCTGGACGATATCGAGGGTGCGATCGCTCGACTTCCCATCGATAATCAAATACTCCACATTCGGGTAAGTTTGATTGACAACGCTCTGAATGGCTTGTTCAATGTGAGCTTCAGCATTCTTACAGACCGTGATAACCGTGATTTTCATAGCAGGATAGTTGAGGGAAACACGAACACGAGAGGGGAATACAATTACTCCTCGGCAGGAAGACCTAAACGCCGTTTAATTCGAAACCAGAGACCCCGCAATTTCCAAAATTTGCTGGTTTCCATCGCTTCAATTAATTGGTTCTTCTGAGTCATTTCGGCCTCTAGAAACTGGATGCGTCGTTCCTGAGTTTGGAGCTCCTGAGTATCGTGCAGCAGCGCATGAACCAGCACAGGCTTATGAATTGCTTCGTAGTGTTCACCCAGAGTGGCATTGAAGCCAGCCAGGCTAGTCTGAACCGGAGGTGAGACAGTTTCCGTTAGAACTGTGTTCACGAGCGTCGCTGTGCCCCCGGAGTTAGAGCTTGTACTGCTGGAACTCCCATTTGAAGACGATTGGAGCAGGGACTCATACAACGCTAAAAAGCGCTGCCCGATCACGGGCATGGAGTACTCCGTTTCGGCAATTTCCCGGCAGAGAGACTGCATAGCGACAGAGGCTTCGCGCTGTAGTACACAATCGACGATGAGCTCTGCCATGCGCTTAAAGTCGCCCACAGGAGCAAGCCAACCCGTTTTACCCGACCGAATGACATCCGGCATGCCACCCACATCAAAGCCAATCAGAGGTGTGCCACAACTGATAGCCTCTAACATGACGTTGGGCAGATTATCCTCTAGCGACGGCAGAATAAACGCATCTGCTGCTGAGTAGAGTTCTGCTAGCTTTTGGGGCGAGTTGCAAAAGCCCACATGAACATATGGAATGTCAGGAGCATCCAGGGGATGGCTGATGTTGCCAAAAAAGAGGAATTGAATCTTACCAGCATTGGCAGCGGCCCTAAACTTTCCATTCTGCAGAGCGCGGCGAATCGCCTCCAACACTTGGGGGAATTCCTTCCGAGACTCGATGCTGCTCTGGGCAATGAAGGTGAACGCTCCCGGTTTAAGACCTAGACGTCGCCGGGCAGCAGGTTTACCCAGGGGTCGAAAAACATCCGTTTCGATCGGGTTAGGAATGACATGAATGGGGCAGTTCCCCAAGAGACGGCTCTGTCGTGCCTCCTGGGCCATCCAGCGGCTCGGCGTCACAATCGTCAGGTTGGGGACGTGCGCTAGGAGCTCCAATTTGTCTTGAAGCACCGCGGATGGAAGATGGTAGGGGTCATTCTGCAATTGTGGGCAGGGGGCGCAATTATCGGTGTAGCCACTACACCCCGAGCTGTAGTGACACCCTCCAGTAAACGGAGCCATGTCATGCAACGTCCAGACGACAGGCTTGCCTAGTTCCAGCAGGGCCTTCAGAGAGGTGGGGGAGATGAATTGGCTGACCCAATGCAGATGGATAATGTCGGCCTGGGCGATCGCCTCGACCGACGTTAAATCTAACCCTGGATATGCGGCCGTAAAAAGGGTTTTGGCTCGATTGGTCAGATTACGGTTCAAGTAACGCCGCTGAATGGCTAGCCATTCAGGAGACTGGAGTTCCAGTTCGAGCGCTTGTGAGGTCACCTCCAGGACAGTGGGATCGGTCGAGACCTTCCAGCGCACCGCCATGCGGCTATCCTGCCCCAACTGTCGAAGTGATTTATGCAGGCGATAAGCCGCCAGCGCCGCTCCGCCACGAATATCTCGGGTGTTGACCTGAACAATTTTCATTGGTGCACAAACGCTGCTTCACGGCTCGGAGTTCCGTCCCAACTGCTTCAACCTGAACCAGGCATTTCGCAGTTTCCAGAATCGACTGCCTTCCATCTCCGCAATTTTAGCCTGCGATCGTACCAATTCCTCTTGTGTGTGGACCAACTGTTCCCCTAACTGACTGACCTGCTGCCGCTGATTGGCCAACCGCTCTCGCAGCTTTTGCACCTCCGGTCGCAGCCTTTGTACTTCCGGCCGCAATTTCTGCAACCTTTGGACCTCTGGCCGCAACTTCTGCACCTCCAGCCGCTTCTCGTGGAGTACTGAACGGGTTTCGTGAAGATCCTGTTTGGTTTGCTGGAGTAGCAACTTGTCTGCTTCCCAACGTTCCTGAGTAGCATCCAGGCGTTTCTCTAGCGCTCGTCGTTCCCGCAGCAGAGCTTCTTGAGCCAGGTCTGGATACAGGGTCGCAAAGTGAGGCCCCATGCTCGTGTCGAGGCTCATATCGCGATCAGCGGGCGATCGCTCGACCAGAGGTGGTGAGGGTAAGTCAGCATATAATGCCTGGTACCGTTCGGCCTGAAGGGTCAAGGCATAGTTCGCTTCCACATGACGACGAGCTGTTTCTCCCAGGGTTTGGCGTTGTTCAGGTGCCAGGGTTAACGTCACAATTGCCTGGGCCAGGGCCTCTAAATCACCGGGTGGAACGAGGGCTCCGGTCTGCCCATCCGGAACAGCATCAGGGATACCTCCGCTGGCAAAGGCGATAACGGGTGTCCCACAGGCCATGGCCTCCAGCATGGTGTTGGGCAGGTTGTCTTCTAGAGACGGCAGGATGAACAGATCGGCTGCGGCGTAGAGCTGGCTGAGGGTCTCATCTGAATCAATGGTGCCAAAGGAGCGCACCGGAATTTGGAGGGTTTCTAGATCTTCACTAGGGGCCCCAAAGCAGAGCAGTGTTACTTTACCCGCCTCGATCAAGCTCTCAAACTGCGGGTTCGCACGGCACTGCTGCAACGCTTTGAATAATGGCAGAAATCCCTTGCGCTGCTCGTTCCCATTGTTGGCTCCAATGAGTAGAGCGATCGCCCCCTCATCCAACTCCAGCGCCCGCTTTGCCTCTCCCTTAGGCCAGGGCCGAAACACATCGGTCTCCAACCCATAGGGAATGACTTCTATCCGCTGCTGCCGAAACAAAGCACTCTGGCGGGCACAATCGGCCAGCCATTGACTGGGAGTGACCACGGTAATGGGAGATTGCAGCAGGGCCAGCTTATCTCGCAGCAGATAAGCTGGCAAATCTGCCGGATTTTCGGCTAGCTGAGGGCAGGCATGGCAGGTGGTCTGGTAGCGATCGCATCCCGCCGGATAGTGACAGCCTCCTGTGAAGGCTGAGCAATCATGAAGCGTCCACACGGCGGGCTTACCGAGCTGTAGCAGCCTTTGCAGGGTCGTCACAGACTGAAATCTGCTAACCCAATGGAGATGGATCACATCAGCCCCCATTACTTGGGGGAACTGGCTTAGATCCACACCCGGGTAAGGCAGCGAAAAGAGCGTATTGGTGAGGTCTGAGCGATCCTGGTCGATAAAAACAGATTGAATTGCCGCCAGCCCCATTCGCCGCACGTACTCTTCGGAGTAAACGGTGTCAGTAGCGTAAACCTGAGGGTCCGGCGATCGCTTGCTCCGCACCACTAATGAAGATTCCACCCCAATTTGCTGAAGACCAAGGTGTAACCGATAGGTCGCGCGAGCGGCTCCCCCGTCCACATCATTCGTGCTGAGTAGGGCAACTTTCATGATTAATGGTCTCCGCCTCGGAGCGATCGCTTGACCTGAAGCCAGAGTCGCTGCATTTTCAAAAACTTACTATTTTCCAGGGCGGCTAGCTTCGTCTGAGCATCGTGTAGAGCATCCTGATACTCCTGAAGCTGCCGAGCCAGATTGCGTTTCTGCCGCTCTATTTTCTCGGTTTGAGCCACTTTCTGAGCCAGCTTATCTTGCAGGCTCTCAATTTGTTGCTGCTTGAAGGCCAGTTTCTCATCCTTAATTTTTTTAGCGGTAAAACGCCCCAATTGTTGCATCAGATGATGGTAGTTCTGCTCGGTAAACAGCGGGATTTGATCCCGCTGCCCTGTGTAGGTGGGAAACATCAGCGCATTTTTCAGGAAAGGCTCAACCTCTTTCACCCAGGGTTGGGTAAGCAGGGACACCAGGGTAGCTTTGGCTTCATCCACACAGCCCAGGTAGGCCAGTGCAGCCCCCCATTGCAAGGTGTAAACGGCCAGAGCACGCGTATCTTGACGAGCATGAGCTTGCAAGAAAAGAGCAGCAAAGGCGTCATCGATCCACCCTTTATCGATAGTTGACAAAGTGTCAGGGAGGCGATCGCCAACCGTTTCCACCCGCAACTCCTGCGTTAACCGAAAAGTATAGGTTGAGCCAACATGGGCAATGGGCTCAAAATGGTCAGCCAACCGTTGAACGACCAGGGGGATCCAAAAGCAGGTGTACCATCCGTAGTCTTGAAATAGAAAAATGGTGCCTTTATGAACGTGAGGGGCCATTTTTAGCAGGAAATACTGGGTGCCATACCAGCTTTTGCACCCATCTACGAAAACAGCACCAAACTGGCTATCAGGAGGTTCAAACTCTTGTTCAAGCTGTCCGACCTGCTCAGGATAATCAGGCAAAGCCTGACTTTGAGAGACCAAGAATGCGCTGTAAGGCTGATTTTCATGGAAGCGTTGGAAGACTTCCAAAAAGCTAGTTGAGGTTTCAACCGTTGCCTTTAAATCAGCAGGTAATCGCCCTTCTTCAAATGAAGTTTGAAGGAAATTGGAGAGCTGTTGAGGGTCGTAATACTCGTCAAAACGATCGCATGTATAGAACTTTGTTTCGGGGTTTCGTTGAGGATTTGCCGCCATACCGAGGGCGATCGCTCGCGAGGTTCCTCCTAAAAATGGCCCAATCTCGAAAACATCCTCATTCCCTGGCCAGAACTTCGCAAAGTAGTTATATAAAAAACGCCGTTCTTTAGCAGAAACCTCTGATGGAACCTCATCCAATTGGGCTGAAAGTTCAGGGGATGATACCTGAAAATAATGCGGCGTATTGTAACCCAACTCGTATAAGGGCTCCAGGTCTAAAAATTGCTGTTTTAAACCCTCAGGAGACTGAAAATATTGGGCTCCGAGGTAATAATCTACTAACTCTAATTGTGCCGGAGTAATAGAATCGGATGGCTCCTGAAATAGGGACTTAATTTTCTGGATACGCGGCTCATCCAATGTGGCTAAGGTCAAAGCTAAACGCTTCGGGTCTGCAGCAGAACGAGTGACATTACCAGTATCAATGTAGAGATAAGGACACCCAGTTTTAACCGCATAAAACACATGAGAGCTAATATCATTGCCTGCCGCGTAGCGATGCAGTGACAGCAAATGATAAAGTCGCGCCATGAAGAGGGGATCGTACATATGCCCCGCCGAAACGACTCGAAACCCCGCCGCTTCAAAGGGCTTTTGACACCCGAGCTGGAAATCTCGCCAATATAGACAAATGGTAACAGGATGGTAACGTTGTTCTAACGCATGAAGCTTATCAATAACAACTTGAGGATCAAATGCCGTGGTAATGTGATGAGTCGAGTGCGTCAGGAAAAAGAGAGTGCCATCGCGCTCGGGCTTAGGTGCATTTTTATAGAGATCTAGTAAATAGAGAAACGGCGAACTTAAAGGGTATAAGCGTTTATGAACATGCTGCTTCTTTAAGTTATTTTCGTAATTTTTCTGAAGGTGTTCTGAAAAGTAGAAAGCAGCCGGCAAAGGACTGAAAATTTCTTTATGCCAAATAAAAGTATCTGATAAATAAACTCCATGAGGAACCACTCCCTTCAAGGCGTAATCCGGGGGAAGATTGGCATAGGTTTTGAGAATGCGATCGCCCCCATAAAACGCATTTCCATGAAAAATTTCAACGTTCCCCTCGGGACATTCCTGACACAAACTCTCCAGGTTTTCCTGCTGTGCCAGGGTCTCGTCCAGAGTTAATTCAAACATAGGAAAAAGGCTAAAGAACAGATAGGTAGTTAATCCTGCTAAGCATGATTCCAAGAGGCTCAGCAGATTGAGCCCCACCATTCTCTCACAACCCATAGAGGATAATACATCCCACTTGTTTGAGGTAGGTGAAGCTCGCTCACACAAGTGGGTTTCCAAATTTGCAAAATTGGAATACATCCCCCGGAATTATCCTATCAGGACTGAACCCGTTGCAAAATTTGCTGAACAATGCGATCGCCCCCCTGTCCATCAATCGTTTGCCACCCTTTACTGGCTAACGCGCTCAAGCGTGCTGGATCCATCAGACGACTTCGTAAGGTATCCGCTGCCTGTTCAACAGCTCCCAAGTTCTCCAGCAAATCCAGTGCCGCTAGAGGTTCTACGTAAGGAGCCATGTTTTCCCAAGCGATCGCTCCACAAGGCCGCCCCAGGCACATCACTTCATAGCTTGTGATACCTCCTAACGTAATAGTCAGGTCGTGTTCCACAATCAACTCCGCTAGAGACGATGGCGCGTTCAAAAGGCGAATGCGTGGCTCCTTCTGGGCCAGGTTTTGTAGATGATAGCGATGATTGGGATGGAATGCTGGACCGGCGATCGCTGTCACCTCTAAATCGGCCTCGTCCAAGAGGGGCCGCAGCCGCTGCAGAAAGTTCAGCGTCAGGTTAGCAGGGTCAGCGCCTCCCAGAGTCACGAGAATGCAGCGAAGGCGATCGTCCTGCCAGGGTTGCTCCGGTCGTAAGTCTCGCACTGACTCCCGAATCACTCGATAAGGCGATCCGATCAATGCGGCCTTCTCAAACGATGCAGGCAGATCAGCCGTGGATTTCGAGCTATCTTCGTCCACAATCATGTCAGCCGAAAAACGCCCACTAGCGCTGTCGTTCAGGTGCACCAATAGCCGATACCCTTCATCACGGGCGGCCTGGAAATCCTTATCCTCCAGGTCCATCAAGTCGGTGATGAGGACGGCATAAGTGCCGGGGGGAGCGAGGAGCGATCGCCAATCCAATGCCGTCTCCCGATCCTCGACGCCCAAGACTTCACAACCTTTGGGGGCAAAGTGTTCCACCAATTCGGGTGGAGCCTCCCAGATCACCAGAACACGGTGCCAGTAGCTTGTTTTTAGCAATGCCTGGGCCAGGGTGGCGGTACGGGAGAGGTGACCGACACCAATGTGGCGATTTCCAGCAGCCTGAAGCACAACAACGGGGCGGGTAAACATAACGAGGGCTGTATAGCAATGTTTTTGATGCTAACGCAGAACGCAGAGAGGCTGTTTTTGACTCATCTTGCACCGCACCGATTGTGCCAGGGTAGATGAGTCGGGCTCCATCCACCCTGGCACAATCGGTGCGGTGAACTGATGGTTGCAGTGGAAAAACAGTCGCTTGGGTGCTACGAGACCCGGACTAGCCAATCAAGTCCCAAGACATTGGTGTTCCTTTTTTGACCGCTCGATTGATGGTTTTCCCGAGAAGGGTTTCTAGATATTTGGGAGGAAGCCCCAAACCAGGGCGCACAGCTCGGAGATTTTTAGAAGTGAGGCGATCGCCCGCCTCCATATTCTCAGCAATGTAGAGCGATCGCCGGTACTGCAATGACGCTTGCTCTGCTTCAGTTGGCCCATACTGAACCTGACCCATGGCTTGCCACGCCCGTTCCGTTTCAATTACGAGCTGTTGCATTTCCTCGGGCTCCATAGAAAATGCCGAATCTACCCCCCCATCAGCCCGCCGCAGGGTGAAGTGTTTTTCAACGACCGTTGCGCCCAGAGCGATCGCGGCCACCGCCACTCCAATACCCATGGTGTGATCCGACAAGCCCACCTGCACACCGAATAAATCTCGCAGATGGGGAATCGTGTTGAGGTTGGAATTTTCAGGAGTTGCAGGATAAGTGCTGGTACATTTCAGCAGGACAATATCCTCACATCCTGCGGCTCGCACAGTACGGACAGTTTCATCAAGCTCGGCAATGGAAGCCATGCCGATGGAAATAATCATGGGTTTGCCAGTGCTGGCCACCTTCCGAATCAGCGGCAAATGAACATTCTCAAAAGATGCAATTTTATAGCAAGGAACGTTTAGCTCCTCCAAAAAATCAACAGCAGTCTCATCAAAGGGCGTACTAAAAACAATTAAATCCAGCTCTTTACACCGCTTAAAAATGGGCAAGTGCCATTCCCAGGGGGTATAAGCTTGCTGATAAAGCTGATGGAGTGAACTGCCTTTCCAAAGACTATTGGGATTATCAATAAAAAATTCTCCATCCGACACATCCAGCGTGATGGTATCGGCAGTATAAGTCTGTAACTTAATGGCATGAGCCCCAGTTTTAGCGGCCACCTCAACAATTTCTAGAGCCCGTTCAAGAGATTGATTGTGGTTCCCCGACATCTCCGCAATGATGAAGGGAGGATAGTGGGGACCGATGGGGCGATCGCCAATAGTAACCGTATTCATAAAAAGCAAAATCTACTAAGTAATAGTATCGGCATGGTTGACAAGGAACTAGGGCTTTAAACACCGGTAGTGAAAAGCTTCACATCCTTGAATGGTAAGTTGACCAGACTGTATAAAATTAGCAGCCTCAAATGCTCGAATAGACACTAAATTGTCAACTCTAATATAAGCATGAATAGTGTGAATATCCGTTTCTTGGAACACCTGATAACACGCTGTCTTAAGGGAGAGTTTGCCATATCCATACCCTCGCATCTCAGGCGCTAGACTAATGCTAATATTTGCCTCCCCAGAACACACTGTATCAAACCGTACCTGCCCAATTGAATTCCCGTTATGGGAAGCAATCCATAAATAACACCCTGGCTCTGTCAGTTTTTGCTGCAGCCAACGAGTATGGTTTTCCCAAGGAATGGGAGATGTGGAAAAAGACACAGCTCGCACATGAGGATCATTCGTCCATTGCCAGAGCAAGCGGGCATCTTCAGCAGTTGCAGGTCTTAGATAGATTGAGACGTCCAAGTCAACTCCCTGCCGATGCCCTTTCTGCAGAAATGGCTGAGAAAGTTCAGGATCAACCGTGTAGTCCATCCTTTACCAATTCCTTGTAATTAAACAATTTTTGTTTCTTCATTCAATAAAGCAATCAATTGATTGTCATCGCGATACCTAAGCGATTTATGGCTATTGATTGATGCAACATTTGGATTGTTATCTAAAAATAAAAAGATATCAGTTAGGGTATAGCTCACATTGCCCTGAGCGATAAAATTCTGATGCAACTGATTAAATAGCAGCAGATCTTCTTCATAATCTAGAGTTAATCGATAATCCCTAACTAACTCATCAGGCAAATCAACAAAATTGAGCCTAAAATGCTCTGGATTGTTCTGAAAATACCATGTCATATACTCAGCATGCTGAGCGGTTGGGAAATGGCGATGTATTTTTTCAAGGGTCTGCACACTGATAATTTCTAAGTTCGTTCCGACGGCTGCTCTACTTGCTGTAGTGTAGTCTGCAGCATTTTCAAAATGGGATTTTAGCAATAGTTGGCAGATGTGATTATCAATGAACGGCATATCAGCCGTCACCCGAATAATAATGTCAATTTTTAACTGCTGTGCTACACCTAAGTAGCGCTGAATTACATCTTCAGGATGCCCCTGGTAGAAGATAACGCTGGAGGAAAATAAATAATCCTTTAAGGGCATATCGCTCTCTAGATCAGATGTTGCCAATATAGTGTGATGAACATTCTGAAATTTGAGAGCATTCCGAAGACAAAACTCAACGGAGGTGAGATCGCCTAAAGTTAACAAAGCTTTCTTGGGTAGTCTTGATGACTTCAACCGACAGGCAACGATCGTCGCGATTTTTGCTTTCTTAAAGTCATAGCTGTAGAAAGCATCCCCACTTACCTTTTCTGTCCCCAGGATATGAAATGTGTCCTGCAAGCTTTTAATTTGCCTTGCACTAAGACCTGTTTTATCGGAGCGTTTATAAACTAAGTCTTCACTCAATGCGAGTAGTTTTCCCGCAGGCACATCCGTTTTTAGGAACGGGATCATTAACGTTTTCTGTAAGTATTCTCTCTCTTTAGCATTAATAAAAGGCTGTTCAGCTAAGCCTGCATATACAAATTGTTTTTCAATGAATGAGTCATATTTTTCGGGCGTGATACTAGAGAAATAATCATAAGGAGTTTCTCGGTCTGCTAACATAACGTGTTTTTCAAGAACGTCAGCCCCCTGCATCATCGCCATAATAGGCAGCCAAATGCTATCCTCCGTCGTACCATCTGCATGATCAGCAAAGACAACACGGCAGTTAAAGCATTGTTTAATTGCTTTAATTTTGCCAATTCCAGAGTCTTCAATTTGTGTAGGATATGCTTGAAATCCTACTTCTAACAACAGCTCCTCAGGCTGCAAGTCCCGTTTGAACCTTTGAGTGATTTCATCTATTTCATCTAAGGTAAATGACGCAATATTAAGAATCAGCTTTTTACTAGATAAATCGAGAGCTGTTATTTCCTTAATCAGGCTGTAGTTGTATAGAATCGAAGCTTGAAATTTAATACCGTAGATGGCCTGAAAATTGTTTTTTAAGATTTGAACGCTATAAGAGTCAAAAATATCGAGCCAAACATCTTTTGTTTGGGCAACTTCTCTAATTAATTGTTCCCATTGGGTCTCATAAAAAAAAAGTTTTTTATAAACCTCATACCACTGGTAATTTTCTGTGGCGAGAAAATCAGGATGAAAGGCCTGGAACTTAATTCCAAAACCTTTTGTGTATTTCTGAAACGACCTAACTAGCTCTATTGCATAGTTGTGATCACCACCATGTGTATTGGCAAATTCGATAATGTTATAAGGCATGTTTGACAAGAGGCTGATAATTTAGTAGAGGCATGAAAAAGAGGTAGCTTTTCTGTAACTTAGGGTGAGTTCTATTGCTTACAATTCAAGTGGCGAACTTCAATCCCACGGTTTTTCTTAGAATCTAATACAATAACATTTGCAAAGCCTCGTTTTTGGGCTGCCAAACAAATACCATTTGTATCTGATGCTTTGAGAGGGGGTTGATTGGGCGATCGCAACTTATACGACGGATACCCATAAAATGTAGCATCACAGTTTGCTGCAGGTAGTCCATCAAGTAATGCTACTCCTGTAATAGCAGGAGCAATAAAAGGAGAAACCTTGCAGTTCCTATACCATTTCCAATACAACTTATAACTTTGGGGAATAAAAAGAAGAGTTTTTCTTTTCTCCAAAGATGGCATGGTTCCAATTTTTTGCAAAGCAGCAAGCAATTCTTTTCGCTTCGGATCAGCTTTAGGAAGATCTATAGAATCTTCAACCCCTTTTACAGCCCCTATAACATTACTTATCGAAGCAATAACGATGGGGAGCCCTACAAAGGCAAACAATAAAGTTTTGAGTGGAATCTGACCAATGTACTTGAGCATTTGTGAACTCAACTATCAAGCCGCTGAAGTTAAGATTTAGCTCTGCAAAAAATTTCGAAAAAAACTAAACTTACTCTAAGTTTCCCCTTATCAAAGACATAACTTTTAAGATATGTAAGATCTGCAGCGAGGGTTCAAAACTATTTGCAGTCCATCTGAGCAATGGAGATTTCCTAAAAGAAAGCTAAGGGATAACCAAATTTGGAAATCCATGAAGTAGTAAGCAGCCCCGCCCGCTAAGTCCAATAACATCCCAGGAAGTAAACCTAAGAAACAGGCAACAACAATAATTTCGACCTCAACAATTTTACCTGTGCGACAAGCTATGACTAAATCACCTACTGTGCTAAGGCCTATAGCTTGAAGTCGAAGACTGAGGTAGATAACAGACCATAAAAAGAGTATAGGAAACCAAAAGACTCGAAGACCAGGCTCGATAGCAGCAAGATAGGCAAAAGGTTGTGCAGGGTTAGAGGGCATAGGAGAACCACCTAAATACCCCATAAAGCTCAAGGCCTGAAGCTGTAAACCTATGGAAGCTATTAAACCTACCCATACTAGCCAATGTGTATAAAGCCGGAGGCGTAAAACGCTATAGAAAACAATGTTGAACAAAACGAAGCCAACCGATACTTTAGATAACGTAATAGCCCATAGAAGTAAGCTAACACAAAGTATTAGTAACCCTGTTGAAATAGAATTTTTATTTTTATGCTGATAAGTTAGAAACTTTAAGCATAAGGATAGACAAAGAAAAGCTAGGCTGAGGGCAAATAGTTGAGATTGACTAACTATGCTGCTGCTTAGAAAAATTCTAAGTTTCGAATATAGAACAATCGGTAAAAAGCCGACAAAACCAAGAAACAACAATCCCCAAAATTTCCAATCTTTTCTTAGATCTTGCTTGCAAGAACTAAGTTTATCTAAAGAGCGTAAATCTACTACAAAGTTTAAGAAGCTGTGAAAGAGAATGGGTACTATCAGGATTGGATAGGCTAAATTGTAGAATCGAAAAACACTCAAGTCGAGTAATGGTGCAAGCTGAGCAAATAACCAGTGGCTAGCAATGTGATAGGGAAGGTAAACTGGACCATCGATTCCAGTACTCGGTACTCCATAAGTTTGAATCATAGCTGCAACACTGCTGTGGAACAGGTTGTCAATATGCAGGGTTGCCGCCAGAAGACTTGCGTTAGGGCGGAGACTCATATAGCGAAAGCCCCAAACTACCCAGGCAATGTAAGTATAGAACGCAAAAACAATTCCCCCTACCGCCCAGTGTCTCCATTCCAGCCTTGTGGGCATAAATCGCCACAGACTCAAGCAGAGGAGAAGCACTGCCAAAACCCAAAAAAACGGCATGAAGTTTACGGACAGGTAAGTTCTTAGCCAACTAAGCCCAATTAGAACTGCCAGTCCTAATAGTGTTACGATTGCATCCATTCCCACGTCAGTCTGGGATGATTGCTTTAACCAAGACCGCAATTCCCGATAACCTTGAGGCAACAGTAGTAGGCAAACACTGACTGCGGCAGAATTCTGAACCTGTTCAAAGCCCCGCAGTATGTCGGGTTGCACCACCGTGTAACAGATGGAGAGGGTGATCGCCAACATTACACAAAATATTGCCGTAGTCAGCCGGGCCTTCTGAATGGAGACTTCTTGGGTAGGTACAGGAGGCAATGCTGCCCCCATACTAAATGGTTCAGACATGGCGATGGACTGCCTCAATGACACGATCAATCATCTCATCAGTCATGCCTATCCAGAGCGGCAATCGAACCAGGCGACTGCTCAGGTCATCGGTGTAGGTTAGCTCTCCATGGGCACGACTAAACTTCTGGCCGGCTGGAGACGAGTGGAGGGGAACGTAGTGGAAGACGGCATCAATGGCATCCGTCTTCAAGTCTCGAATGAATTGGTTTCGTTTTTCAGTGCTAGGAAGTAGTAAATAGTACAAATGCGCGTTATGTTCTGAGATTTCTGGAACGATGGGTCGCCGCAATTTTTCTGTTTGCTCTAGCTCTGCAAAAGCCTCATGGTAACGTTGCCAGATATAACGCCGCCCTTCGGTAATGCGCTCGGCTTCCTGGAACTGAGCCCATAGAAACGCGGCACTAATCTCATTGGGTAAGAATGAAGACCCAATATCAACCCAACTATATTTATTAACCTCTCCTCGGAAGAATTGGCTCCGATTCGTCCCCTTCTCCCAAATAATTTCCGTGCGTTCGAGCCAATGGGGATAGTTAACGAGAAGGGCGCCCCCTTCCCCACAGATAATATTTTTCGTTTCGTGAAAACTAAGGGTTGCCAAATGCCCAATACTGCCTAAGGGGCGGTTTTTGTAGGAAGCAAAGAGGGCCTGTGCGGCATCTTCAACAACCCAGAGGCGGTGGTGATTGGCGATCGCCATAATCGTGTCCATCTCACAGGGGACCCCTGCATAATGGATGGGGACGATCGCCTTAGTTTTAGGCGTAATGGCAGCCTCAATCTTCGTCTCATCGAGATTCAGGTTATCGGGGCGAATATCCACAAAGACGGGAATTGCCCCCCTTAGCACAAACGCGTTCGCCGTCGAAACAAACGTAAACGACGGCATAATGACCTCATCCCCCGGCTCTACTTCCGTTAGGATTGCCGCCATTTCCAATGCTGCTGTGCAGGAATGGGCCAGAAAAGCTTTGCGGCACCGAAGGTGCGACTCTAACCAAACATGACACTGCTTGGTGAAATAGCCGTTGCCCGATAGCCATCCTTTGTCAATGGCGTACTGGATTTGAGCAAACTCAGTACCGACAGTGTACGGACGATTAAAGGGAATCGTTATTTGGTGCATTCGAGAATGAGGTGGGTATAAGGAATTCGTAACAGTTTGTGATTTATATTGACAGAGATTCTATCAAAAACCGGTTGGGCTAACTGAAGATACCCTTCAGTGGTACGCACGTTTTGCCCACGATCCTTTGAAATAATCCAACGGGCAAGGGGAGACTGCCCTTTAACATAGACCCCATCAAACGTAATGAGTCGGCCTCCAGGACGCAAGGCTGTATGGGCCAGATGAAACAACTGAATAGCTTCGTCGTCATTTAGATGGTGCAGAATTCCGATGGCGAGTACCAGGTCAAAGTACTCCTGCTTAGGTAAGGTAGTGGTAGTGACAGGCTCGCAGATGAAGGTGGCGCGATCGCCAAATCGTTTCCTGGCTGCACTAATATAGTCAGGGCTGATATCGAAGCCGGTGTAGTTTACATCTGGCAGAAAAGGCAACAGATCGGCAGGCCCACAACCGATATCCAGAATTTGATCCCCACTTTCTGGACGAATATAGTCACGAACCAAAATGGTTCGCCCCCGGGTACCCCCCGTTAACCATCCAAAAAGGCTGTAAACGAAAGGGGCTTGAAGCACAGCCCGAATTCCCTGGTTGATTTGCGGCATAGGTTTATGAGCGGACGTGGCACTGCGCAAAGTATGAGAAGAGGCTGGCAAGCCCAGATATCAGCTTGGCCCGTCAGCTTAAATTACACCTTTTGGGCAACAACCAAAAGAGAACCTCCTAAAGGCAAGGAAAGCTTGGCTTGGATTAATTGACGCTCTATAGCCATGACAGCCTCTAGGGTAGCATTCAACCAGGAGGCGATCCGAAATTCCGCTGCCGGATCGTAGGCTTGAGTTGAGCCCTTTTCTCGCAAGCGAGATACCAGCATCAGAGGTAGCAATAGGGAGACAAAGGATGTCATTCGCACAATGCGAAAACCGGCAGCCTCAACTTTTGTTTTGATTTCCCTCGCTTCATAACGACGAACGTGATGGGCATAATCATCTGCTCGGCTCCAGAGCCATGAATGTTGCGGCACTGTGAGTAAAATTCCTTGCTGGCTTGCTCGATACATTTCGCTCAAAACCCGAGTATCGTCCTGAATATGCTCTAGCACATCGAATGCCCCAATCACGTCAAACTCCTCCGTGAAAGGAATTGAGCGGGCATCCATTTGAAATAAGCTGGCTCTAGAAAGTCGCTGAGCCGCAAATTTCAGCCCAGTGGTAAAGATTTCGCTCCCCTGAAGCTTTAGGTGCGGGAATGTTTGCTCTAAATTTGACAGCACGAAACCAGTGCCGCAACCAATTTCCAAAAAACTCTTTGCGTTTGGGAAATAGGTCTCTAATGCCCACGCTAATAGATGATTTCGTGCTCGGAACCAGAAATTATTACTTTCAAGAGTTACAAGCAGGTTAAAAAAATGAGCTTCAAACCCTTCACTAGATAGTGCTAGTTCTGGAGAGAAAGCTAAAAACCCATCTATGTTTTTGGGGCGAAAGGCACACTCAGGGCATTCCCAATCTTTGCTGTGAAACTGGGTGCTGCATTGGCAACAGTGCTTCATAGTATAAATTCTTGTATGCTTCTAGCGATCTTAATGACTATCAAAAAAATGGTTCTATCGTTTTTAATGCAATGTAAAATATGAGTTTAAAATTCATGTTCTTTTAAGGTTTTATATTTTTCGTTTCCAGATTTCAAAAGGTTTCGAGGTTTCTGGCTCATCAAAATTCATTGACGGCTGGCGATGATAATGCCTGCCATAATAAATCCAAGACCAATACCCTTTGAAAGGGTGAGAGTTTCATGGAAGAAGATAGATCCTAAGATAAGAATTAAAGCAAAGGAAAGACTCATAAATGGGTAAGCATAGCTAATCGGAAATTTAGTCATTGCGGCCATCCAGGACAGCCCTGCTAGAAAGGTTAAAAATACGCTCAGGATAATCCATGGATTAATCAGGAGACGTAGCATAAAGATAACTTTCTCCGGCACTCCTTCTGGCAGAGCTCCAACCATATTCATTTGCCATTTAACGATGATTTGACTCAAAACTCCAAAGAGAATTGAGGCAAAGATATAACCGTGGCTCATTAGGTTCTCCTGGATAAGAGATTAAGTAGCTTTTGCTTCAACATAGGTAACCAGTGAATTTGGATGGCGTCGGTTTAGCTTTTGAAGCAGGTGGAAGGGGGTAAGGGTATATTCGTTCAGAAGCAAGTTTAGAACGGATGGGAAGGTTGTTTTAAACTGAACATCGCGATCGCCCGACGCCACCGTCCTTGCCTGCATATCCAAAACTTTTTTTCGAGACTCAGCACGATTCACCAGGAAGTTTGAAATTGGTAGTAACAGGTTTGACAGTGGGTAAGTCAAACCTGCTATATGTTCGATCTTCCAGCCGAATTCGTTCAGGCGATTATGGAGTCTTTCAAAGGTATATCGTCTGTAGTGCCCTGCAATTTCATCTTCAATTCCCCAGTTATTTGGTGAAGATGGCACAAATAGAACTGCGGTTCCTTGAGGGTTTAGAAACTCTCGACACTGGTCAAAATAGCGCTTTTCATCTGCCTCATTGAAATGCTCAAGAACCATGCAAGATATGACCATGTCAACGGTATGCAAAGGTTGGCTGTGGAGCCAATCTTTGCATTGAATGTTATATTGACCACTTTTAATATATGGCTGGTTAATTTGAGAGGCAATGGCGAGCGATCGCTCATTTAAATCATACCCAACTCCTTGCCATCCCTGTTCCAACAGCACTCTTGATAAAATGCCATGCCCTGTACCAATCTCGATAAAAGAACCGGGCTTCAAGTAGCGTAAACGCTCCTTGAAATACATATGTTGAAGAATAGTTCCGGGAGGTAGGGGAGATGACATGAATCCCTCTTGAAAGCAGTTTGAGAATGTTTATGAAGGTTGATTGTCGAATTAGAACGACACGAAAAAGGTTTTTTTCAGCTCGGCTTTACCTGATTTTTGATTCGATCTATCCCTGCCCTGCACGATACAGGCGTTTTTCAGATGGTTGGTAATATTCATCCAGGCTGGTCACGACACGGGTGTACCACCCTAAAAGTTGTTGGGTTCTTGCGGGTAATGCTCCTTCTTTAAAAAGGCCTGGGTTATTTAAAGCCCGGCAGTAATCAATTTGCTGCTTAAAGTATGAGCGGGTGAACTGATGATTAATGCCTAAACGATCCTGGCCTGATACATTCATCCCCGCAGCATGCCAGAGGGTTGAGTCAAATACTATCATCGAACCTGCTGGGCACTCGATAGGTAACGCGTTTTGATGGCAATAATCCTTATCGGGAGAGGAAAGTTTCTGATGGGATCCAGGAACTACCAATGTTCCCCCATTTGTATGGGTAAAGTCACTAATCGTAAACATCACGTTGATGGAAGCCATGTAGCCATTTAGGACACGCCGAAAGTCCTGGTGAAACTGATTTTGGAAAACTTTTGGCGTTTCTCCTGGTGGAAATGGAGGCAAAATAAATCCATTTTGGAGATGCAAGATACAAGTTTCTGATACAGTTGCATCAATAATAGACAGAACTTCTGGGAGTTGTAAAAACTTGAGGAAAAACGGGTCAAATAGCATCATTAAACGCAAGATGCCGAGTTCCCCAGCTTGATGAAGCCTGTCTTTTCCCACCTCAGCCCAAATCTTTTGCTGAACGGTGTATAGGCGATCGCGGCACTCTTCAACAAAAGCTGGTTCTAAAACATTTTCAACGACGCTAAAACCTACGTAACTAATTTGTTCTAGTGCGACGGGTAGCCAGTTCTGAGTTGTTGTTAGATGCTGATTTACTGTCATCTTACGTTATGTATTGGATTCTAATACTGCCAGACCCATGCCTGTTTTTCCATAAGCATTGCCGTTGTAAACCATGTAGCGATCGCCTTTATGGTCAAAAACATTTGGATACTCAACGGTTTCTGAATCCCACCCAGAGTCAGAAACCGTAATACCCACCTGTTCGTCCAATCGCGTCCAGTTAACCCCGTCCTCAGACTCAGCATATCCAATGCGATAGCTTTTTCCCCGATAGGAGTACCACATGCGATAAAGCCCCGGCTCTTTGATGACGCAGGGTTTAGACATGGCATACTCATCATCCGACTTAAAAGGAATGGCAATTCGTCCTTCTCGGTGCCAATTAACGCCATCTGGAGACTCGGCGTACTTTAGCAAGTGCGCCATATCAGTTTGTTCGGTGCCCCACTTCAGGTTAGAGCCGTACCACATACGCCAAAGGTCACCATCTTTGATGACCCAGGGATAGGAAATGGAAAAGGGATCAACGGCATGACGATCCAGCAAAGGAGCCTGAGAAAAACGTTCAAAGGCAATTGATGAAGTTGGGCTAATAGCTAACCCAATACTATTCCGCCAGGGAACTGTTACGCCCAAATTCCAACCTAGATAGTAGAGATATCGCTTTTCCCCAACCGTAACCAAGCAACCCATAGATGCACCACTATCATCAAAAGTGCCCAATTCGCCCGGACTTAAAATCGGTTGTTTGGCAATCTCCAGTATTTTATCGGGTTCATTTAAGTTAATAACAACATAGCCAATGCTAGAACGGTTTTGGGCATCTCGGCAGCTAAAGTAAATGCGATAGAGATCCTCCTCTAAATGTTCTGCTACCGCATTGGCAGCATGAGAAATCATCCACTCGTACTGATTGTTTGGGCAGAATATTAAACCCAACTTTCTCCACTTCATTATCGACCTCCTAAAGTTTTCGCAAGCGATGACTTGGAACCTTAGAAAGTTCTGCCCCTGGAGTTGTGTAAACTTCGCTTTCCTGCGTATCTTTAAGAATCAAGGAGCCTGCACCAATGACACAATAGGCTCCTACCGTGATATGGTCACGGAGGGTTGAGTTCACACCAATAAATGTGTTTTTCCCAACCTTTACACCACCAGAAATGACAACATGAGATGTGATGAAACAATTATCTTCAATCTCAGCATGGTGTCCGATATGGTTGCCGCTCCAAAGAGTGACATTATTGCCAATCTTGACGAAAGGTTGAATGGTATTGTCTTCAAAAATAAAGCAGTTATCTCCAATTTGGGTATCACCCCAGTGGGTTGCCCTTGAACTGATATAGCTGATGAGTGAGTAGCCTTTTGCTTTTGCTTGCTCATACTTCTCTGTTCGTACCTGGTTCAGCTTTGCATAGCTGACTGCAATAAACATAGTGTATTTGCCAGGAGTATAGTGCTGCTCAACCTCTTCAAAAGCAACCACTGGCAAACCACAGAACGTACGATCCGAGAGATATTCTCGATTAACGGTAAATGCAACAACCTCATGTTCGCTATCATGGGCTAAATAAAAATGGGCGATCTGGGCAATATCCCCAGTGCCAAATATAACAACCTTACTCATCTACGAAAGCCCTTTTAGATCAGAAAACAAATAATTAACTTTGGTCACTTTTACTTTCGAACCAAAATAGTAAACTCGTATAAGTTGTAATCGTGTAAAAGTGCTACGTTTCTAGAAAAATTCCGTTTGCAATAATCAAAGTAAAAGCAAGGGTCAGCGTAATAGAGGTTATCTCGCATATATTCTGGGTCTGAGTAGCTAGTTAAAACGTTAAACGAAAAACCTTTATAACTTAAATCATTAAGTTGATGCAAAATTGAGAGTACATACTTCTTCCAGTCATGCGTAGAGTATTGCAGCTTGACATTTAAGATTCCGCTAGCCACTGTGTAGTCAGCGATTTCAGAAAAGCCACTTCCTGATAAAAACTGACAGTTTTCAAAGTTGCCATAGCGAGCGTGGCACAACTTGATCATCTCTTCAGAAAGGTCAAACCCTGTGTAATGAAAGGAAAGATTGCGTCGGGCCATGTATTCAAATAAATACCCATATCCACATCCGAAATCATTTAGACTAAAGCTTGAATCCTGCTCACAAATCTTGAGTAATTGATCAAACCGTAATTCTTGAGATTCTAAGGAATTCCAATCGACGCCTTTAGGAACTGTGCCAAAGGTGAGTACCTTCTCGGTGTAGTAAGTATTAACATCCTGCTGTAAAGAATCAAAAGAATTAGTCATTTTTGCTTCAAGGAGTGCTGATAGATTTCTCGAATAATAGAATAGGGGCGTTGCTTTGTCTCGATAAAAATTTTGGAGATGTAAATTCCAATGATCCCTAAGAAGGAAATAATTAAACCTCCAATAAACCATATAGAAACAATAAGGGATGTCCATCCCTCAAGACCGATACCAAATAATATCTTTCGAGCAACTAAATCTAGGATGCAATAAGCAGAAATAGACGAGATAAGCAGACCTAGGTAGAAAATAAAGATAAGGGGTCTATTACTGAAGGATGTTACGGCATTGATCAGAATTCCAAGCTTTTTAGAAAAGTTGTAAGTTGTTTCACCTTTCGAGTGTTTAATAATCGTAAGGGAAACTTGTTTATAGCCAGTAATGTACCAAATCCCAGCCATATCCAATTCTCGTTCCCGATGCCGAAGTAAGCTTTTAACGTAGCGTCGGGTCATTAAACGAACTGTAACAACGTTTTTAGGAAAATCAATACCCGAGAGTTGTCTGAGAAGGCGATAGTATATAGCACCTGTAACTTTCTCAAACCAGTTGCCCTTCCTATTCTTTTGAACTCCGTAGACAACATCACAGTCTAGCTCCATGCGCTTTTGGTAGAACACATCAAGCAGCTCAGGTTCTTCCTCGAGATCACAATCGATAAGAAAGACAAGCTTTCCTCTAGCATGGGATAAGCCAGTCATCATAGCCTTGTGATGGCCAAAGTTCCGTGAAAGATCGAGAACTCGGACTTTTGAGTCATTCTCATAAAGTTTGACAGCAATATCTAACGAGTTATCGGGGGACCCGTCATTAACAAAAATAATTTCATAGGAACTAGTAATTTTCTGAGCTTCATCTGCAACCCGTTCATAGAACTCCTGCAGGTATGGAGCGGAACCATACATAGTTGTAACAATTGATAGATCCATAATCAAAAACTTTTCATAAATTTAGATGCTTGATCACCTTCATTAAAAAGCAAATCAAGAATGCTTACAGCGTGATCAAACGGTGGAAAACGTTGATCATATTCGGGATAGCCTGAGTAGTCAAAAAAAGTAACCTTAAGCCTTGCCTGAGTAAACTGATTAAGATCCATATAATCTTTTGCAGAGGGGCCGGAAATATAATGGGTTCCCCCTGCTTGCTTGCAAAGGCTAATCAAACGCTCATTTTTCCCATCTACGATTTCATAGTTAGATGACCATGAAATCTGTGTTTTGATACCCAAGAAATCACAAATCTGGGTGATAAAAAGATGATTAACTTTACTTAAGTAGTGCTGCTGGCTAGCTATTTCATAAAGCTGCCAAAACATATCTTTTATGTCCAAGAAATATTTGGATTTACTGTAGTTATGGGTTAACGTTTTCCAATGTTCCATTGCCCAATCGTCACTAGCCACTGTTGTTTCATTAATTTTTTGATAATACTTTCCTTTTACGTTGACTGGAATTGTGAGCCATTCTGTTCCTTTCGAGGTTTTGATTTTATTACGATTACGCCAGTCACGCCGTGTGTATTGCATGTCATCAAATAGGATGAACTCATCAACGGAGTTGATCAGGTCAAAATATCCTTTCCAGGGGATGTAATTAGACTGAACAATAGCAATTTTCTTATCCATACTTCCAGTCAAAATACTGTATCGTCAAACTTCAAATATCCACTAATTAACAGCTACCTGAAACACTAAGTCATTAAGATAACGCTGCATGCAAAACCTGCAAAATCCTGTCTTGTTCCTCCTCTTTCAGGCCAAAGTAAAGGGGCAAAGTAATGGCTTCCCGATAGTATTGCTCGGCTTGAGGAAAGTTCCCCCAAGTAAAGCCTAGGCGTTGGTAGTAGGGTTGGGTGTGAACGGGAATGTAGTGGAGATTGACACCAATGTTTGCAGTTCGTAGTTCCTCAAATACTTGTCGGTGGGTTTTCTGAATTTTGTCTAAATGTAAGCGAATGACGTAGAGGTGCCAACTTGGTTCGGTATCGGTATGTTCCCAAGGAAGGGTGATCGGGAGGTCGGAGAGGAGTGTTTGGTAGCGATCGCACAACTCCCTCCGTCTCTCCACAAACTCGTCCAGCCGTGCCATTTGGCTGGCTCCCAAAGCAGCTTGAATATCGGTCATGCGGTAGTGATAGCCCAACTCAATCTGCTCGTAGTACCAGGGGCCAGGGGATTCCCCTTGTAGATGAGCTGGATCACGGGTAATGCCATGGGTGCGCAGGCGAATCAGTTTTTCGTACAGATCATCCCGATTCGTCAGCACCATTCCGCCTTCCCCGGTGGTGATAATTTTAACGGGATGGAAACTGAAGACAGTCATATCGGAAAACTGGCAGGAACCCAGGGGTTGCCCCTTGTATGTACCACCGATGCCGTGGGCCGCATCCTCAATGATGGTAAAACCATAACGTTTGGATAAAGCATGAATGGCGTTCATCTCACAGGATTGCCCCGCGAAATGAACGGGAATGACCACCTTCGGCAACGAATTGGCTTGCTCCGCTTTCTGAAGCTTCTCTTCGAGTTCTGCGACCGAAAGGTTATAGGTGCGGGGGTCGATATCCACAAAATCAACGGTGGCACCGCAGTAAAGGCCACAGTTGGCGGAGGCAACAAAGGTGTTGGGAGAAGTCCAGAGGCGATCGCCTTCCCCTAACCCTGCCGCCAAACACGCGATGTGGAGGGCAGCGGTGGCACTGGCGACAGCAACAGCATACTTGGCACCGCAGTAGTCGGCTACCCTGTGCTCAAAGTGGGCGATCGCCGGCCCCTGAGTAATCCAGTCCGATTGCAGCACCCGCACCACTGCTTCAATGTCGTCAGGGCTGATATCTTGTCGTCCGTAGGGGATGTAATCGGTCATGACTTCAACATGTCCAGCAATTCAGAACCTGTTAGCCACCAATCATTATTATCCGAACTGTATTGAAAGCCTGGGGGGACAGGCTTACCCTGTTCGCCCAGGGCATTTTCGGTGTAGTGGAAGCGATTGGGAAACTCAATGGTGGGTTGAATCACATAGTGGTCGGGAAATTCCAGGGTCAGATAGTCGGCTTCCGGAGGACACATTACCTCGTGGAGTTTTTCGCCAGGTCGGATACCGATGACCTTGATGGGAACGCCTGGGGCCAGGGTTTCTGCCAGGTCAAGCATGGTCATGGAGGGGATTTTGGGCACGAAAATTTCGCCGCCTCGCATCCGCTCGAAGCTTTTCAGTACGAAGTCGATGCCCTGGGGTAGGGTAATCCAGAAGCGAGTCATGCGGGGGTCAGTGATGGGAATTTCCGCTGCGCCTTCCTGCACCAGCTTCTGGAACAGCGGCACAACGGAGCCACGAGAGCCCACCACATTGCCGTAGCGCACCACCGAGAAGATGGGGCCACCTTCTCCGGAGAGGTTATTGGCCGCTACAAAAAGTTTGTCCGCGGCTAATTTGGTCGCCCCGTAGAGGTTGATTGGGTTGACGGCCTTATCGGTGGATAGGGCGATGACTTTTTTAACGCCGGTTTCCAGGGCAGCATCAATGACGTTATTGCCCCCCATGATGTTGGTTTTGATGCACTCCATGGGGTTGTATTCGGCAGCGGGAATCTGCTTCAGGGCGGCGGCATGGATGACGTAATCGACGCCCTTCATAGCGAGAATGAGGCGATCGCGATCGCGCACATCCCCGATGAAGTACCGCATCGCGGGACTATGGAACTCCTGGGCCATCTCATACTGCTTCAGCTCATCCCGCGAGTAAATGATGACCTTTTTGGGCGTGTACCGTTCTAGAAGCGTTTTCACGCACTGCTTCCCAAAGGAGCCCGTTCCACCTGTAATTAAAATGACTGAATTATCAAACACAAGCGCCTTCCCTTAACGGATCATCTCGATGCAGGGGCAAACCGTTACATTGTCCCGAATCCTTTACCAGGCAAAGGATTTGGCTGTGAAGGCAAATGGCTATTCGCCCTACTTAAGGACGAGGAGTCATCTGTCCCTACCACAGCACAACCGTTTTATTATGCTCCTATGTGGCACCTCAAGTCTGGTTAAAGAGGTCAGTTATGGAGAATGAACAGCCAGCTATTTTGGCAGACAGCCAAAAACCCAGAAGCCCAATGTTTTTGCAAACATCAGGTTTCTGGGGAACAACTGCAAAGAAATTTTTGAGGAGTCTACGACCCCTCGAAAATTTCTTGACAAAGTACTAGTTGCTACGGACTAGTAGGCTGCGGCCTAAGTTTGCATACTATGCTTTTGTGTGGGGTGCCTCGCACCCCACACAAAAGCATAGGTGATGGATTTCCGCCTCAGCGGACTAGAGCGATCGCCCCCATCCCTGGCAGCCTCGCTTCGAACTGACCGTCTCGGCCAACTCGTAGCCGCTCTGTACAAGATTCAGCTAGGAGGTTGCAGTACTCGCCAGCCGGTAAGCCCGTTTGGAAGCGATGGGTGAGGGGGCGACCATCTCGATTAATGACGACAAAACCGCGATCGCCCCGCCCAAATGCAATTTGATTGCTCCCGTTAGTCCACCAGTGGGTCAGGGGTTGACCATCGGTGCGGTTGCGGAAGCGAACCATGGGAGCAATCGTTGTCCAGTGATGCTCACATACCCACTCCTGGCCACAGGTCGTCGTGCCGTTGGCAAAGATTCGATGGGTGGTACCGTCCGGATCAGCGGGCGGCCCCTGGTCGGATGTTGTGAAGGGGTAGCTAGACATGACCTGGGGATAGCCGTAAGGAAAGGCCAGCATAAACACATTCGCCAGGCTGTAGAGACTGGCCTGTTTGTGGGTCAGGTAGGTACCACCACCGCCATGGCCTCGTTGTTTGTCGTGGTTGTCGATAAAAACAACGGCTTTATCAGCAGGCATCAACCCCCAGGATTCTCCTAGCGTTTCCAGTTGGGCCAGGTTTCGGTTGTTAAGCCCCAAAAAACTTTCCCCAACAATGTGGCCATACTCAAACTCAAACACATCGCCGTTGGGATAGTACTCTACTTTCTTGATCGCTTCGGTGCCTGGATCGATAACTTCTTGATACACATAGGGGTCAGGTTCCACCTGTTCGCGAAGATGTTCCAGAACAATACCCAATTCTTTTGCCCGGATGTGTTTAGCAGCGTCGATCCGGAATCCATCAATGCCCAGGTTAATGAGGTCCAGGAGATAGGCGCTAATCTGGCTTTGGACATAGGGAGAGGCCAGGTTTAAGTCTGCCAGACCCACCAGTTCGCACTGGGTCACAGTGTCGGAATCCTGATAAGTGTCGATATTACGGCGACAGGAATTAAAGTCAGGATCCCGATACAGGCCAGGATAGTCATATTTGGTAAAGCGGGTACCCGCACTGCCAACCCCAGAGCTAACTCCTGCCATGTGGTTAATGACAGCATCGGCATAGACCTGTACCCCAGCACCATGGCATCGACGGACCATATCAGCAAGTTGGGTGCGATCGCCGCTTCGGCTTACCAGCTTGTAACTGACGGGTTGATAGCGTTGCCACCAGGGAAATTGCTCGTCAGCCAACACCACGTGTTCTTGCGGTGGAGAAATTTGGACCGCAGCATAGCCATTGGGTCCCAGGAAGGTTTCACATTCCTGGGCGATGTCATCCCAACGCCATTCGAAAAGATGTACCAGTACAGTACGGGGAGATGGATCGGCTGACAAACCTGCAGGCGTGGCCCCGCGAAAGAAGTGTTTTGTACCCAAATTTACCTGGCCCAGGCTACAGCTTCCGGCCAGGGTCATCACCGTGATCAGTAGACTCACAAGTGTGATGCTTGACAACGGGCGCCAAAGGGACAGAAGGCCTGGGCGATCGCGGCGAAATCGGTGTACCAGCGGTAAACGATCCATAGAATAGGTAGTAAATGTACTGCACCCAGGCATGGGGGGTTCAACCACCCATTCTGGAACGTGCACCAGGCTAACTGCAAATTTTCCTGAAGTCAGGTGAGCTTACCCGGTACTCTGCATAGCCTGTTAGAGTTCTGTTATACGAGATCAGGGTTTTCTCTGACCACAGGTATCTGCATCCTGAACTTTTGTGACAGGGCTTACGGACCCCCAGAGCAATCTGGTGAGGGCAGATTGCTTTTGAAAAGCTGTGCAGAAGGGGGCTTCTCAAACGCAAGCTGCCCGTTCTATGCACGTAACGTTTTACAGCCAGAACTTACACATTTGTGTTGTGGGTGAGGTGCTTCGTACCCCACCCACAACACAAATGCGTAAGTTCTGACATCTTTCGGTGAACCCCGTGTGAATTTCATTAGAGGGAGTTGGGCAATCTTAGAGAGTGCTGATTTCCCAAAAGCGGCTATCCCCTAAAAAAACTCGTTACTAAGCACACCGACCGCGTTATAACTAGGTGCAGCCCTGGTGCAACTATATGGAAGTGCTTCTGGAATCGAGGGGACGTTACATTGCTGTGCAATGTTTCTCGAACAAGATTCTCAGAATCATTCGGATGATAGTTGGCTTCTTTGGGAAGGTATGGGGTGTCTACTGACATTTCCTCTTCAACTTCTGATGTGACCCGCGTTATGAACAAACGAGCTGTTCGCTTCGGCCGAATTTTGTTGGCAATTGGTGCAAGCCTCTCCGTGGTAGCGGTGTTGGAAGCGCATCAGGATATGGTAGGTGCGCGATCGCTAAATGAAACTTCCCAAGCAACCGGCGCAAGCCCATCAACGCTTCCCCCGGGCCTACCTCCCAGTGGCGCAATTCAATCCCCCCAGGGCACACAAGCCACGCCGCAGCAAGTCGCTCAGGCTCAACCGTCTGCAGGTGGTCAGGGCACGGCGGTCAGCACGGGTAATCCGAATGAACAGGGTCAGGGGTTGTCTAACCTGTCGGCCAACCAGATTGCCGCTGTTACCCGAGATAACCAGTGGTCAGGTGCTTCCTTCCCGCTGGAGCAATTTCAAGCGTACACCTCGCCCTTTGGCTATCGTCGCTCCATCGAAGGCTACAACTACAACGAGTTTCACTATGGTCTGGACATGGCAGCCCCCCGCGGCAGCTACATCCGCAACTGGTGGACAGGCACGGTTGTCGAAGTGTCGGATGACTCTAACTGCGGTACATCCGTGGTCGTCGAAGCCGGAAACTGGCTCAGCATTTTCTGCCACATGGAAGGGCGTGTCGAAGTATCTAATGGTCAGCGGGCCATGGTAGACCGAGATGGCGGCCTGCGGATTGTGGAAGGATCAACTGTACAAGCTGGGCAACGCGTCGGTCGGGTCGGCATGAGCGGCCGTACTACAGGCCCCCACCTGCATTGGGGTCTGAAGTACGACAATAACTGGGTTGACCCTGCGATGGTCTTGCGGGCTATGTACAGCAGCCAGCAAAACACCGCGTCTCGGCCCAACTAATCGTTCACTACGCTCAGTTGAAGAACCCGATATAGAAAATGCGCGGCGCTAAACGCCGCGCATTTTCTATATCTCAGTTGGATTAATTTTTGAGGCTGGCCGCTGCTTCTTTCAAGTCATCTAGCAGTTGCAGGGGAAGATGGAAGCTATTGAGGTGGGGGGCATGGTTGCTGCCCGTATTGGGGCCATGATAGTCACTACCGCCCGTTTTCACCAACCCGTACTGATTGCACCAGTCCTTCAGGACGGCAGACTGACCCGGACTGTGGGTTGGATGGTACACCTCTAACCCCATCAAGCCAGCGTCCATCAGGTCGCCGAGCACCTGGGCCACGTCGCCTCCCCGAAACAGATAGGGATGCGCCCACACCGGCACCGCACCGCACTCGCGCAATAGCTTTACCCCATCGATCGCTGAAAACTTTTCGTACTGCACATAGGCCGCTTTTCCATCAGCGAGGAAGCGATCGAACGCCTCTTCATAGCTTTTGACATGACCTGCTCCCACCAGTGCCTTAGCAACGTGGGGCCGACCGGGAGCCATGCCTTCGCCCATTTCGGGTAGGGTGACGGGGTAGCCTAACTGAGCTAATTTATCGATCATGGCCTGGGCACGGCGCTTGCGGCCATTCAGGCGATCGCCCAACGGCCCCTCCAACTTCTCCGGGTCTGGGTAAAACCCCAAAATATGCAGAGAGCGGTTCCCCCATACCGTACTCAACTCCAAACCTGGCACAATTTCCAGGTCATGATCGCTAGCAGCTTCGTAGGCTTCGGGCCAACCCGAAAGGGTGTCGTGATCCGTGATGGCAAGGGCTTTGACTCCGGAAGCGATCGCCTCCTTCACCAATTCGGTTGGAGTCAATGTGCCGTCAGAGAAGGTGGTGTGACAGTGCAGTTCAAGCATGGGAAGGGGGAGAGTAGATAGAAGGGGTTGCATTTTCGTGCGTGACGCACACGAAAATGCAACTAAAACGTTTACGCCAGTACCCAGTTCACCAGGGTACGCACGCCAAAGCCCGTACCGCCAGCGTTGTTGTAGCCGGTATCCTTATCAGTCCAGACGGGGCCTGCAATATCCAGGTGCAGCCAGGGGGTGTCCTTGACAAACTGCTTCAGGAAAAGGCTGGCAGAGATCGCGCCACCGGCCCGAGACCCTGTATTCTTCATGTCGGCCACGACCGATTTCATAGAGTCGAAGTACTTTTCTTCCATGGGCAGTTGCCAGAACTTTTCGCCGGAGAACTTGGAAGCTTCCATAAATTGTTCTGCCAATTCTGGATAAGGGCTGAACAAACCTCCGATGTCATCACCCAGGGCAACAATGCAAGCTCCGGTAAGGGTAGCCAGATCAACGATCGCCTCTACACCCAGCTTCTCAGCAAACACCAGGGCATCGGCCAGAGTGAGGCGGCCTTCTGCGTCGGTGTTGTTAATTTCAATGGTCTTGCCGTTGGAGGCCGTGAGGATATCACCGGGGTGCATGGCACGACCGCTGATCATGTTTTCAGTGACCGCGCTAATGAAGTGGACTTCCACATCGGGCTTGAGTTGGGCGATCGCCTTGGCAGCCCCAAAGGTTGCAGCGGCTCCCCCCATGTCGGTTTTCATCATCTCGATGCTGCTAGCACCCACCTTCAAATTAAGGCCACCGCTGTCAAAGGTTAGCCCTTTACCAACAATCGCAACCTTCTTGCGGGGCGTACCCTCAGGCCGGTAGGTGAGATGGACGAATTTGGGCGGCAGCTCGGAAGCCTGAGCGACTCCCAGGAAGGCACCCATACCCAATTTCTCACAGTCCTCTTTTTCCAGGATTTCAATATCCAGGCCGTATTCTTTGGCGATCGCCTCCGCCGTCTCTGCCAGCGTAATGGGGGTCACGATGTTAGCCGGAGCCGACACCAGTTCCCGCGCCAAAATTACACCGAGGGCAATCTGGCGAGCTTTGGTGAACGCGGCTTCCTGTCCGGCAAACCCCAGGAGCTCGATGCTCTCTAGCGTTGGATTTTTCTTGTCATCATCACCGGACTTGAAGCGATTGTCCTGGTGCAGGGTGAGTTCAATAGCTTCAGCGATCGCCTGCGCACTGGCAGCCGCATCTCCATTCCATACGGGCAGGCTCAGCCCCAAGGTTTTTACTTTTTCCTTCTGGGCCAGACGTACGGCCTTCGCGGTAGCCCGCCGTAGCCCTTCCAGTGTCAACTTCTCGGCTTTACCCAGGCCAACGACACCCACTTTACGGACCGGGCTGTTCGCACCCACACGGGTAACGGCTCCGCTTTCCGGCTTGCCTTTGAACTCAATTTCGCTGATCAATTCCTGTAACGTGCCCGACAACCGGCCATCCAGGGTTGACAGATCGCCTGTCAGTTCCGCGGCATCTTCCAGCAGACCAACAATTAAACAATCTCCCTGCCACTCAGCCCGGGGGGCATCAGTTCCACGTAGCTCCATAACGTTGCATCTATCCCGTTTCAACTTTTGTTACTTTCCAGTATCGATCATTGCGGCGGGGATGTGCGGCGACGAACAACGGGGTCCGGTTGGCAACCTTAATCAGGCCATTACACAAGTACCCACACGCCCTTTCCATGCGCTACCCTAATGCTGACGGTTCGCTTCTCTGTCTTTAGGCAGGTCTTCCATGACACCATCACGACGCAAGCTGGTTATCGCGGGTGCGGGTGCCTCCGCCCTGACATTGGGGGCTGTAGCTGCAACGGTTGTCGGTTTTGGGATACTGCCCTTTCCAGGGCTAATGCCAGCTCCCCAACCCAACCCTCAACTTGCAGACAATTCGGGTCAGCCTTCGGAGGTATTACCGCTGGTAAGCCTAAAAGCTCAAGAGCGAGAAGCGACTTTGCAGGCGATCGCCCAGCGCCCCAACTCGGTGGGTCAGGCCCATGCCAAGTTTTTGTTAGCCGCTGATTTGATTGCTCAAAACCGTGGGGGTGCCGCACTTCCCCTCCTGGATGGGCTGGAAAAAGATTATCCAATTCTGGCACCAGTCATTCTGGCCCGCCGGGCCCAGGCCCAAACCGCTACCGGAGATAGTGCCGCTGCTACGGCGACCTGGCAGACCCTCATTAAAGAGTATCCGGATAGCCCCATGACTGTGGATGCCCTGGAGGTGCTGGGTAAGACCGATCGCCGCTACTGGCAGGAAGCGATCGCCCGTTTCCCGGCCCACCCTCGCACCCTGCAACTGGTGCTAAACCAACTGGCAGAAAATCCTAACCAACCCCCATTACTCCTCCACCTGGCTCGCTATGGCGTAGATTTACCCGATATCAAAGGGGTTCTGGATCGGTTAGTGGCTGAATATAACGCTCAGCTCACACCGGAAGATTGGGAGGCGATCGCCTTCGCTTACTGGGAAAACATGCGCTACAACTCAGCGGGGAAAGCGTATGCCAAGGCTCCTCCAACTGCTGTGAATTTGTACCGGGCCGGACGAGGGGCCCACTTGGGCGATCGCCGTGCCGATGCCCTGGCCTACTACCAGAAAACCATTGATACCTTTCCAGATGCTCCAGAAACAGCCACCGCTCTGCTGCGTATGGCTGACTTGGCTCGCCCCGCCGAGCAAGGGATGCCTTATCTGGATCAAGTCATCCAGCGGTTCCCGAACCGGGCTGGGGATGCCTTGCTGAAGAAAGCACAGTTACTAGACGCACTCAACAGCCCAGACGCCGCAACGCAAGCACGAGAAACGCTGCTCAAACAGTTCAGCTCATCCGAGGCCGCGGGAGAACTACGCTGGGTGCTGACGGAAGGTCGAATGGCAGCAGGTGACCTGGCCGGAGCCCAAATTTGGGCGCAGCAATTGGTCGAGCAAAACCCTACCAGTGAGTATGCTCCAGAAGCAGCCTATTGGTTAGGCAAGTGGGCTCGGCAGCAGGGCAATGAGGCGGCAGCAAAGGTTGCCTTCGAGCGTGTGTTGCAGCGCTATCCCGAGTCTTACTACGCCTGGCGATCGGCTGTGATGTTGGGCTGGGATGTGGGCGACTTTACCACTGTGCGCTACCTGCAACCGGAAGTGCGCCCCCTCGATCATCGTCCCGTCCCCCCCGCTGGGTCAGACGTGGTCAAGGAGCTTTATCGCCTGGGGCAAGATCGGGAAGCTTACGCCTACTGGCAAACGGAATTTAAGAACCCTAAAGACCCAACGGTCGATGAGCAGTTTACCGATGGCTTGATGCGATTGGGTGTTCAGGACAACCTCAACGGCATTTTTATGATCTCGAGCTTGCAGAACCGGGAGGACCCGGCAGAACAGGCTCAGTATCAGGCCCTAAAGCAACAACCCGCTTTCTGGGAAGCTCTCTACCCCTTCCCCTTTGCCGACCTGATCGGAACCTGGTCACGGGAACGGCAGCTTAATCCCCTGCTCGTAACAGCCCTGATCCGTCAGGAATCTCGCTTCGAGCCCAAGATTGAGTCTGTGGCGGGAGCGATGGGGTTGATGCAAGTCATGCCCTCTACTGGAGAATGGATCGCGACCCAACTGGGGCTTACAGAGTATCGCCTGGATAACCCCAGTGACAACGTCAACCTGGGCACCTGGTATTTGGACTATACCCACGACACCTACAACGAGCATTCGTTGCTAGCCGTCGCTAGCTATAATGCTGGCCCTGGCGCCGTCGCAGGTTGGGTCGAGCGTTTCTCCTTAGATGATCCGGATCTCTTTGTTGAACAAATTCCCTACCCAGAAACCAAGGGCTATGTAGAATCTGTGTTTGCCAACTACTGGAATTACTTGCGGTTGTACAACCCAGCGATCGGCCAGCAACTCATCAATATTCAGGAAGCCAAGGGGTAACCGAAATAGGATGTGTATGTTGCACGCCTAAAAGTTGATTAACCCCGATTGAGGGAGAGCACGGTCGTGGGTACAGCGCCCTCCTTCCATTCGTTAGAGGTGTCATCCCGGACTGATGTTGCCTGCATCAACCATCAGCAGCCTTCTCGAATCGCGATTAACTCCTCGCGCACATTTCCCGGTGTGAACCCTAACGCCCGTGCCCGGCTAATATCGACCGAGACATCTGGAGGCCGGGGAGCCGGCATGGGTACATCCGATTGGGAGCAGGGCTGAATGAGGGTTTGAGGGAGGCCAAACACCTCTGCCATGATGAGACCAAATTCGTAGCGGGAGAGGCGATCGCCCCCACCCAGATGCAGAATTCCCGAGGCCTTCTCCAGAGCCAGCAACAACCCCGTGGCGGCGTCGCGCCCACTCAACGGTGAACGAAATTCATCGGTAAACAGCCGTATAGGTTCCCCCCGGCGAATTTGTTCCAGAAAGGTTTGCAGAAAACTGGGAGCCGTTGGAGCCGCCCCAAACATAAGCGACATACGACAGATAGCCGCCTGGGGATATCGGCGCAAAATCTCTTGTTCAGCCTCAAGCTTTTGTTTGCCATAGAGGCTGACCGGGGCAACCGGATCTGCTTCTCGATAGGGGGCGTGGTGCCCATCAAATACCAGATCCGTTGAGGTGAAGACATAGGGGATCGCAGCTTCAGCACAGAGTTCCGCCAGTTGTACGGAGGCGGTAACATTGATGGCGCGGCTTCCTTCCGGATCCATCTGACAGGCATTAGGTTTGGACTCAGCCGCTAAATGGATCACGCCGTCCGGTTGTAAGGTCTGGAAAAATGCCGCGATCGCCCCAAAATCTGTCAGATTCAGGGATTGGTTGTTGACACCTGAGATAGAAAGCGGGTGGCGATGGTAAGTGCCCGTCACCTGAAAGGTCGCCGCCGCCGCACGGCATACATACCATCCTAAAAAACCACTCGCCCCTGTTACCAGGAGCTGACGGGACGTTGGAGGAGAAGGCATGGATCAGGTAGTGCGTCAGGGTTTTGCAGGGTAAGCATTAGTAAACTTGCTCCCAGGGGACATCGGTCCAGAGGTTAATATAAGTATTGTTCAAGTCGTGACCGAACTTGATTATTTTTCGCACCCAACACTTGGTAAATCCCATGAATGCGTTGAATTTTGGTGGATGGATAGCGATCGCTATCACCCTGGTGAGCGGATTCAGCATGGCAGCAGAGGCCCAAGTATCCCAGCAAGACACCGAATCTACCCCGATAGAAGTGCTACAACCTGTCCCAGAAGCATCCGTCCCAGCCTCCGATGAAGTTACCCCTCCCAATAGCGTTGTCACGTCGCCTGATCAGCCTGCTTCATCTACGGTTCCCCTGTCTCCCAGTATTTCTCAGGTAGAATTGCCTTTTAGTGATGTATCACCTGATCATTGGGCCTATGAAGCATTGTTATTCCTTTCGACGGGTAGTCGCCAGTAGGTCGAAGGTAACCTCAACCCTCAAGAAGGAAATAGCGACCAACACGCTTCAACCCCGGACTCCAAATCTTTAGGTTGTCCTGTATCCAAGGTTGTATCCCCAAATCCATCTCAATTAAGGTTTTAAGTTCATGACAGCCCTTCTCCCAAATGATGCGACGCTCTGGTACACCCTTCCCGCCGACAAAGCGGTTGAAATACTCCAAAGCGATCGCCAACTGGGTCTTACATCGGCAGAAGTAGCCGAGCGTCAACAACTTTTCGGCCCGAATGAGCTCGAGGAATCCGGGGGGCGTAGTTCGTTCAGCATTCTGATTGATCAGTTCAAAAACATCATGCTGATCATGCTGATCGTGGTGGCGCTCATCTCCGGGATAATGGACTTGATTGACCTGCGTCAGGGGAATGTCAAAGCCAACGATATTCCGTTTAAGGACACCATTGCCATTCTGGCGATCGTGTTCTTGAACGGTCTTTTGGGGTACATGCAGGAAAGCCGGGCCGAAAAAGCATTGGCAGCCCTGAAAAATTTGTCGTCGCCCAAAGTGCGAGTGAACCGGGATGGTCGGCTCGCTGAAATTGACTCTAAAGATCTGGTACCCGGGGATGTGATGCTACTGGAGGCCGGAGTGCAGATTGCCGCCGATGGCCGGTTACTGGAGGCCAGTAGTTTACAGATCCGGGAGGCGGCCCTGACGGGTGAGGCCCATGCGGTTACCAAGCGGGTCGATGTAGATTTAGGGCCTGATACTCCGGTGGGCGATCGCCTCAACGCCGTGTTTCAGGGCACCGAGGTTGTTAATGGTCGGGGCACTGTGTTGGTCACCAACACAGGCATGAAAACGGAGCTTGGCAAAATTGCCACCATGTTGCAGTCGGTCGAAACGGAACCGACCCCTCTGCAACAACGGATGGATCAGCTCAGTAAAGTGCTCGTGACCGGGGCCATGCTTCTGGTAGGCGTGGTGCTTGGTGTCGGTTTACTCGTCTCTGGCTGGGGACAGTTCCGCGAACTCTTAGAAGTCTCTCTGAGTATGGCGGTGGCGGTGGTTCCCGAAGGTTTACCGGCTGTTATCACGGTCACTCTAGCCATTGGGACTCAGCGCATGGTGCGCCGCCATGCTCTCATTCGTAAGTTGCCTGCGGTGGAAACCCTGGGTTCAGTGACAACCATCTGCTCTGACAAAACGGGTACTTTGACCCAGAACAAAATGGTGGTGCAAGCGGCTCACCCCATTAGCGCATCCACCAGTATCACAGGTCACGGTTACATCCCAGAGGGCGAGTTTCAGCGAGATGGTCAGCGGATTGATCTTCAGAGCGATCGCGAACTCAACGCTCTGTTGGTAGCCTGTATGCTCTGCAATGATGCGGTATTGCAGAAAGAAAATGGTAACTGGATCATTATTGGGGACCCGACCGAAGGTTCCTTAGTGGTAGCCGCCGCAAAAGCCGGAATTGATCGTCATCTATTGGACGATAAGCTGAAGCGGGTTTCTGAGTTTCCCTTCTCCTCCGAGCGGAAGCGCATGAGCGTTATGGTCGAGACAGGGGGCACTGGCAAAGAGGCCGCTCTGGCCCTCCTACCCAACCGAGATAACCCCTCACCTTACACTCTCTTCTGTAAGGGTTCGCCAGAACTGGTGCTGGAGCGCTGCACACTCATCTTTAAAGGCGATCGCCCCCAACCCATCACCGAGGAGCAACGCCAACAAATTCTCGAAACCAACAACCGTCTTGCTGGCAAGGGTCTGCGGGTATTGGGCTTTGCCTACAAACCCCTGAATCAACTTCCCCCAGATGGTTCTGAAGCCGAGACAGAACAGAGCATGGTTTGGCTGGGTCTGGTGGATATGCTCGACGCCCCTCGTCCTGAGGTGCGAGATGCGGTGGCTCGCTGCCGCACAGCCGGGATTCGTCCCATCATGATTACGGGTGACCATCAGTTGACGGCTCAGGCGATCGCGGAAGACCTGGGCATTTCTCAACCAGGCGATGCGGTTCTGACAGGGCGCGAACTGGAAAAAATGAGCCCGGAAGACCTGGATCAGGAGGTGAAGCGGGTCAGCATCTATGCCCGAGTCTCGCCAGAACACAAGCTGCGGATTGTGCAGTCTCTCCAGCGGCAGGGCAAGATCGTCGCCATGACCGGAGACGGGGTGAACGACGCTCCCGCTCTAAAGCAAGCCGACATCGGGATTGCCATGGGTATTACGGGAACCGATGTGAGTAAAGAAGCCAGCGACACCGTATTGCTGGATGACAACTTCGCCACGATCGTAGCGGCTGTGGAAGAAGGCCGCGTAGTTTATACCAACGTTCGCCGCTTCATCAAATACATTCTGGGTTCCAACATTGGGGAAGTGTTAACGATCGCCGCCTCTCCCCTTCTGGCGGCGGGCGGTGTGCCTCTGACCCCACTTCAAATTCTCTGGATGAACCTGGTGACCGACGGTCTGCCTGCCCTCGCTCTAGCAGTTGAACCCGCCGAACCCAACGTCATGAACCGCCCACCCCACGATCCTCAGGAAAGCATTTTTGCTCGCGGGTTAGGAGCTTATATGATTCGGATTGGGATTGTATTGGGGATTATTGCGATCGCCTTGATGACGATCTCCTACTACTACACCACTCAACTGGCAACCGATGGCGACCCCGAGCGCTGGAAGACCATGGTGTTCACAACCCTTTGTATTGCTCAGATGGGCCATGCCCTGGCGATTCGCTCCAATACTCAATTGACCATCCAGTTGAATCCCTTGTCGAACCCCTATGTACTTGCGGCTGTTACCCTGACAACACTCCTGCAACTAGCCTTGATCTACGTGGAGCCCCTGCGCAACTTCTTTGGAACGCATTTGCTCAGTGGCACAGAGCTGATGATCTGTCTTGGATTTAGCGCACTGATGTTTGTTTGGGTCGAGATGGAGAAGTTATTCATCCGGTGGTACCACACCCGCAAGCATAGCTAACTCAAAGAGGGTGGAAGCGTTGCTTCCACCCTCTTTTTCTATGAGGCTGCGACATTGAAATGGCCAGCTTCACAGTTCACAAAAACCAATTACAGGCCAAATTCCAGTACCCTGATAGGGTTGCGCTCACCCAATATTGTCTGTTTCGGCCCGGGATGTTTCTGAAAACCCTTCATCTGCGGCAGTTCCGCAACTACCACGATCAGTTTGTGCAGTTTTTGGCACCCAAAACCATTCTCCTAGGGGAGAATGCTCAGGGGAAGTCAAATCTGCTGGAGTCGGTGGAGTTGCTGGCAACATTGCGATCGCACCGAGCCAGCCGCGATCGTGATCTGGTTCTGGAGGGGTGCGAGGAGGGCCGCATTGCCGCCACCCTGGAAAAGGAGACGGGTCCTGTGGACCTGGGGGTCGTGTTTCGGCGTAGCGGTCGTCGTACTCTCGTCGGTAATGGGCAAACGTTCAAGCGTCAGATCGACTACTTAGGAATCTTAAGTGCGGTTGAATTTTCCAGCCTGGACCTGGAATTGGTCCGTGGCGGGCCAACCTATCGCCGCAACTGGATTGATACCCTTTTAGTGCAACTGGAGCCAGTCTATGCGCATCTGTTGCAGCAATACAATCTGGTGCTGCGTCAGCGCAATGCTCTCTTGAAGCAGCAGAGCAAGCCCGAGGATATTCGCAAGCCTGATACGACAGAGTTAGCCGTTTGGGATGCACAACTCGCGACTTTGGGCACTCGGGTGATCCGACGCCGGGCTCGGGCGATCGCCCGCATTGCCCCGCTAGCAACGGTCTGGCATGGAAACATCAGCGATCAGCGAGAACACCTCCAGGTGGCGTATCAGCCCAACGTAGCGGCGGAAACCGATGACCCCGAGCAGATTCGGCAGGCATTTCTGGAGCGCATTCAGGAGCGGGCGATCGCGGAGCAAGTTCAGGGCACCTCTCTCGTGGGCCCGCATCGAGATGAAATTGAGTTTTCCATCGACCATACGCCTGCCCGCCAGTTTGGCTCTCAGGGGCAACAACGCACCCTCGTTCTCGCCCTCAAACTCGCCGAACTGAAGCTGATCGAGTCTGTCATTGGAGAGCCACCGCTGTTGCTGCTCGATGATGTGTTAGCAGAACTCGACCTCAATCGGCAGAACAAACTCCTGGATACAATTCAAGATCGGTTTCAAACCTTGATTACGACAACTCATCTGGGTTCATTTGATGCGCAGTGGCTCCAGTCATCGCAAATCTTGACCGTCAACCACGGTGGGGTCTCCATCCAATTTTAATTTCCAGACTTCTGTAATGCTGTGCGCATTGATTAAGTAAGGTAGGGTGGGGCACTTCGTGCCCCACCCTACCTTTGTTGTACTTAACGCACTTACACATCGATATATAGCGCTATGCGTTTAGGTCATGTTGCAAACGTGTGGATGGAATGTGATGTGCGGCGCGCATCACACCGACACGTAAGGCCTGAAGTCTTGTAAAGCGAATTAACGAATGAGTTGTGTCACCCACTCGTCACCATTCTCCTCAGAAGCCAACTGAAGACGAGCTAACCGCCAGGTTTTGCCCTCCACCTGGCGTTGCAGATACACCTCGAAGGGATTGCGGCGTTGCACCAGGGTGCGATCGGGATAGGTGAGTTTAAGGGTATAGCTACCTTCTACGCGATAGCCTTTGAGCCCATTAATTCTGAGCGGTTGGCGGCTGTCAATTTTAACGCTGTCAAGGTTGAAGGAAGGCTGTGCAGCAGCGGGAACGCCCAGTTGTTGAGCCAGTTCGATCTGGGTTTGGCTGAATTGAAGGGCGATCGCCTTCTCCACCAAACTGCTATCGGGCAACCGCCCTCCACAGCTGGTCAGCAACACAGCCAGCAACACAACCAGAACGACGCGGAGCACAGGGTATTTCATACAGCTTCAACGGCAGAAGGGAGAGCCAGAATTCCCGTTCTTTCCTTACAGTACAGCGTGACAGCACAGCGTGGGCGATCGCTTTCACCATCAGATTGCGTAAGGCTACAGGAGAGCGATCGCCCCATCTCGCCGCGAATCTCCTGCGGCTTCCAGGGTGCCATCGGGTGCTTGACTGACGGCATGAACCCCACCAAAGAACATATTGCTGGCAGCCCAGGCATTGACTTCCTGGTCAAAGGGAAAGTCTGAAAGGGGCTCCAACTCCAACCCAAAGCCAGGTTCCAGGCTAAATACTCCATTCTCCCAATGAATGCGAGGGCTTTCGACGGCGGCTTCGACCTTCATGCCAAAATCCACTAAGTTACTCATCACCTGCAAAATAGCCGTACGGATGCGGTTCGAGCCACCAGAACCAAGAACAAGCTCGGGTTGGCGATCGCGCAACACAATCGTCGGCGACATCATCGAGGAAATCCGCACATTCTCCTGCCACTGGTGAAACCCCGTGGGGTGCAAATCCTCTTCGCCCAGCATGTTGTTCAGCATTACCCCCGTTCCAGGAATGCTGTAACCGCAACCTTCACCATTAGAGCCGGTGAGACTGGCCGCATTACCTTCCCCATCAATAACGCTGATATGGGTCGTACTTCCCCACTTGTTGACGCTGCCAGTCAAGGCGCGGGCGTAGGTGTGTAAGTGGTTGGGGGAAAGAAAGCGTTCGGCGACATCGGGGGCGTAGAGTTGGCGATCGTAACCATCAGCGCGGGCCTGATTGGTAAGGCGCATTACCTGGGCCAGGGTGGTGAGATGCTCCAGCGAGCCAAAGGGCATTGCAGCCAGATCAATCTGGGAGAGTAACCCCAGCGCGAAGGCGATCAGCGTACCACCCGAACTGGGGGGTGGGTTGGTCAGAAGGGTGTTACCGCGATAGTCGGCAACGAGGGGCGATCGCTCAATGACGGCATAGTCCTTCAAATCCGCCAGAGTCAGGAATCCGCCTTTTTCCTGGCAGGCGCGCACCAATTGCTGAGCGGGTTCTCCTTCATAAAATCCTCGCGCGCCCTCAGCCACCAAAAATTCCAGGGTATCCGCTAGGGCTGGAATGCGTAGAATATCTCCCGGCTGTAGCCCCTTCCCATTCGGCACCAGAATCGGCCCCATCTCGGGACAGGCGGCCAGGATAGGGGTCAAAATGCTAAAGCTGTAACACTGGAACGGGGTCATCTCTACCCCAGTACGAGCGTAATGGATCGCAGGAGCAGCAACGGTCGCTAATGGTAACCGTCCCAACTTCTTATGAACATGCAGTAAGCCTTTCGCGACACCCGGAACCGCTGCCGACCCTAACCCAATATGGAACTCCTGGATCACACTTCCAAAGTTGACATCCACTGGATAGAAGTCTGGATGAAGAGTATTCCGTTGCTGAGGGGTTTGGGTGAAAAAGTCGAATAATGTGTTGTGATGGTCGCTGGTATGAGCCAGCAGAAAACCACCGCCCCCCAAAGAAATTAACGCGTACTCAGCTACACAGGCTGCCAGAGCCGCTGCCACTACAGCATCAAAGGCATTGCCTCCCTGTGCCAGAATTTCCATGCCAGCTTCGGCAGTTTTGCGGTGTCCGGCGGCGATCGCCCCACGGGTTTGAGTCATGGCAGACGGCAGGCGTTGAAGATTTGTCTCAATAGCTTACTTCGTCTAGACACGATGTGAATCATGACCATTGATATCAAATCTGGTTGAAGAAGCATAATTTTCAACCAGGGATCAGATGACTTAGGAGGTTTATGAGAAACAATATCCCCATTTTTTGGAAAAGGACGCGGCGAAGCCGCGTCCTTTTTCCAAAAAATGGAGAAGTTCTTTTCTGGACTCCTTAGCTGTTTTGGATGTGGTGAATCAACGCAAAAAATAGAGCCAGGTTGGGAAAGGTATCGCGAGGTTGAAGGCTCCATTCCTTAGAATCTGGAGTTTGGACTAATTCTGCCTGCCGCGCAGCAGGCTTTCGGGTTTTGCTTCGCTGAAAAGCTAACTACGCAAGCTCTTCAGCGAAGCAAAACCCAATTTAGTCAAAGTCGAGTTGCTGCATCTTCCGCATCTATACAGGTGCTCAGAAGCGCATGAATAAATAACTTTGAAAGCAGACTTAAGAAACCGGGTGTTTTTAGAAACACCCGGTTTCTGAGCTTATTTCAACAACACATTAGCTAAACGATTACTGTGCTGGGGGAGTCGCTGTTTGATTACCCAGCTGAACATTCGGTGTTTGTATGTTCGGAGCCATTTGACCATTCCATTTTTCAGCGCGCAGCCGTTCAATTTCTAGCCGTTCCCGTTCCAGCAATGCCGGTGTGATGGAGCGGCTGAGAATAGCATTGGCTTCGGCTTCAGCCTGGGCTTCGATGCGACGCACATTAGCGCTGGCAGTAGCTTCAGCCACTTTCGCCTTACCTTCAGCTTCCGCACGGGCGGCATTGGCCCGTGCCGTTTCAGCATCCTGCTGAGCTTTGAAAGCAGCATCGATGGATTCTTGAATTTGAGGTGGCAGCACAGGGGGATTTAGAAGCGAAACTTCTTTAATCTCCAGTTCAGGAAACTTCCCCTGCAAACAGGTCAACAAAGGCTCCTGAAAACCAGAAGGATTGGTTGCAATCTGTACTGGAGACGTTCCAGCAGCACTCTCATTCGCACAATCGCGCAAAGCATTACGGAGCGCCCCCGCATTAAAGGCATCGGGGTCTACCCGGTAGTTGCGGAAGAATTGGTGCAAGTAAGTGTAATCGGGCTTGGATGCCTCGATAGGCTCAATGCGGAAGCGATAGGTAACCCCTAAATCCATCGACGCTTTGGAACCACCCACTGAAAAAGCGACAGTATCAGCATCGGCAAACTGATAGGTGCGGAAGAAAACGGGGTACTCGTACAAATCCTGAGTGACGGGGTTGTAGGTGACGCGTCCACCATTGTATAGAGTGGCATTTTGAATCCCTCGCTCATCCCCATAGTTATCCACCAGCAAACCTGAATAACCAGGGTCAATCCGGGTACCAAAGACCGCTGTGCATCCACTGCTTAATAGCAAGAAGCTGGATACACCAACCATCATCCACTTTGATTTCATGCTTTTGTCTCTATTGCAAACAAAGACTGAATAACTTCAAAATCGTCGCCCTCCTGAATGAGGGAAAAGACGCGATCGACTTTGTATGGTTCTAAAACAGGCAGCTTTAACAATTCGCCTTTATGAGCTGAGATGCCTGCCCGTTGAAGGCGATGGGAAAGCCGAGATACGTAAATCTGGTGGCTCCTCACGAGATAGAGCCAGAGAGCAGAGCTGCCAAGGGTGGTGCTGTATAGCAACAGCCCGACCCAGAGATGCGTGGCATTAATTAACTGGCTGCCATAGAAGAAGGAACAGATCCATAGGCCAATACTGAGGGCGAAACAGGCTCTATTTTTGACAATCCGCGTCAGCTGCATGGGTAATCTCCTGGCAATGACTACACCTTCCCTGGCAGCTATTGCGGACGGTAAAACCAGATACTGGATCGAACTGTGAGTTGGCAGACACCGGATGTTCTTAAGGATTGTGTATTAAATAACCTGTAATTCTTTTTGTGAGAGGGGCGGCGAAGCCGCCCCTCTCACAAAAAGAATTACAGGTTATTTTGTTTTTGATCCTAAGAAACACCCGGTGTCTTGAATTTAGCCTTCGCTGATGAGGTTCAGCAACTCGTTTGTAGACATCTTGCCGCTGATGTCGGCACCTTCTAGCAAGCTGTCGGCCAGGTCGCGTTTTTGACGGTGCAGGTCCACAATCTTGTCTTCAATGGTGCCCTTGGCGACAAGGCGGTAGATAGTGACCGGGCGTTGTTGGCCGATGCGGTGGGCGCGATCGCTCGCCTGATCCTCCACAGCCGGGTTCCACCAGGGGTCCATGTGAATCACATAGTCGGCGGCCGTCAGGTTGAGACCTGTACCGCCCGCCTTCAGGCTAATCAGGAACACATCCCCTTCACCTGCCTGGAACGCATCCACCCGCTTCTTGCGCTCCTTCGCCGGGGTGCTGCCGTCGAGGTATTGGTAAGAGATCTGATGCTCATGCAGATAATCGCGGATGATGTGCAGGTGATCGACGAACTGGCTGAACACCAGGGCTTTGTGATTGTTGGAGAGCAGTTCCGAAAGCACCTCGCCAAATAGCTCCAGCTTGGAACTGTTTACGGGGGCATTGGGTATCACCAGACGGGGGTTGCAGCAAGCACGACGCAGCTTCATGATTTCTGCAAGAACCTGCAAGTGCTTAGCTCCGGCCTCAGCGGTGCTCTCCCGGAGCTTCTCCACTGCTTCCCGACGGAGAGCTTCATAGAACGCCATCTCGTCAGCACTCATCTCCACGTGGAGCAGAATTTCCGTACGAGAGGGCAGTTCTTGCAACACCTGGTTTTTGGTTCGGCGCAGGATGAACGGTTGAATTAATTTTTTCAACTGAAGGCGAGCTGCCTTATCTTGATACCGTTCGATGGGAGTGGCGAAGCGTTCATTGAAGCGCTCCAACGACCCCAACAAACCCGGATTGATGAAGCGGAACAGGTTCCACAGTTCCCCCAGGTGGTTTTCGATGGGGGTACCCGTGGTAATGATCTTGAAGCCACCCTGAAGGCTCATCGCCGCCTGCGATCGCTTCGTGTTCACGTTCTTAATCGCCTGGGCCTCATCCAGCACAATGGTTTGCCACTGGGTTTTCGCCAGCATTTCCGCGACATCATCCTGCTGCAACAGGCCGTAGCTGCAAACCAGCATGTCAAAGGGTTGCAAGTCGCTGAGAACTTTTTGGCGATCGCCGCCGCCCAACTGAATCGGGTTCAAGGTCGGTGCAAACCGTTGCGCCTCCCCCATCCAGTTCATGCAAACGGACGTGGGAGCCACAATCAGTGTCGGGCCTTGAGGAGCGCGAGTGAGGATGAGGGCAAGAGCCTGGAGCGTTTTTCCTAGGCCCATGTCGTCAGCAAGACAGGCACCAACACCCCAGTGAGCCAACTTCGCCAGCCAGGTGAAGCCATCCACCTGGTAATCCCGCAGTTCCGCTTGCAGGGTCGAGGGCAGTTGGGGGTGAAACTCCTGCATATCGCGGAGTTTTTGAAGGTGGTTTTTCCAGTGTTTGTCGGTTTTGAGGTCGCCCACTTCCTCCATAAAGTCGGTGAGGGCGATCGCCGCCAAGGGGTGAAACCGCGCCTTATCCCCCTGCATATCTGAGAAGCGGCTAAACTCATCCAGTCGCTTACGGAAAGCTTCCGTCAGGGCGAGAAATTGCCCATCGGCCAGGGGAATGAAACGTCCAGGGGTAGTCGCCATCAACTCCATCAGGCGCTTCATATCCATCACCTGACCATCAGGTAGCTGCAACTCACCGCTGGCCTCAAACCAATCCCGCTGTTGCTGAATTTTGAGTTTGAAGCTGCCAAAACCGACGGTCTGGGTCACACGCAGACGTTCGCCTTCCGGCCATTCCAGGATGGCGCGATCGCCCACCTGATGCAGCTCCGTCAGCAACTCCAGACAATCCTCCGGAGCGGGTAGAATCCATTCCCCATTTTCCTCTTCAAACCGTTCCAGCGTTGCGCAAATGGCGATCACCTCTGCGGCTCGTTCCCGTTCCTCTGCTAAGTCGCGGGTTGTTTGCAGGCGCTTGCCGTCAATCTCACCGATTACTGTTGCGCCACCGCTTCCGGGCCGGAAGTAAGGGCCGCTCTCCCCAAAGGGGCGCGTCATTAAAGCCATCTTCAACCCTTCCCCAATGGGCAACAGGTGAATGTGGGGAATACTCACGGCAGGCACGGACTCAACATCGGATACGCCACCGCCCACATCCGAGTGAACGGTCACGATATTTGATACGGCATTAATTGCCGACAGCACGCCCTCCTCCGCTGCCGCTGGAACGTCTAGATGATTCCGGGAGCCGATAATGGTGGCAATCTGGCGATGGTCAGCGGTAATGTCTACCACCTTAAACCGCGTCGGAGTTTCCTTGACCAGGGCCACATCCGCTGCGTGATCGTAAATGGGCGGGGAGAATTGTAGGGTGAGGCGCTCACCCTTCTCATCCCGCTTCACAATCAGCTCGGGTTCGCCCTTGACAATTTCTACACGGATTTCAGGTGCTTCCTCTAGATAAACATGGGGGTGTCCAACCAGAGCTACGATCGCCCGTTCTCCAAACTGGTACTGGCCCTGGTAGTTGTAGGAATAGTCCACCTCCAGGTGAGCACAAACTTGATGATCCTGCGGGGTCAGGTAATCCATATCTCGGTTTTCCCGCAAACGCTTGAGGGCAATGGGGCGGCCTCGGCTCCACACACCCTTTGCATTCACCTTCTGTTCGCGGGGCTGAATTAGATAGTTTTCACTGGAGTCATAGGTGAGGAACCAGGCCAGCCTCATCGGAGCTGGAGGCTTGGCGGCGACCACGGGTTGGTATCGCAGATTGACCAGGGCTTGCAGCGACAATTCCCACAACTCCCGGAAGGGCACGGCTTCGACCAGGGTTGGCCCATAGCGCTCGGGCTTGAGAATTTCTGCTTGAACTTTAAAGGTACTTTTCGGTTTCAGGCGAGCCAGCATTTGGGCGGCTTCCCAGGCCATCCAGGTATATCCTGACTCTGCCGCTTGCTTATAAAGCGGCTCGAGGAGACGCGTCAGGACTCGCTTCGATCCTTCAGAGTCAACCCAGTAAAGGCACAGGCATTGCACCAGGGTTTCCAAACTGTGCCCCTGGTTATAGGGTTCGATTTCCTGGCTCTGAAGGCTGTCCCGATGGCTCAGGTTCCCCCGTTGTAGCTGGATGACGTGGTGCAGCGAGATGCAAGCGTTTTTCAGCCAATGTTTCGGATATTTGGTAATCAGGTTGGCATGGTTGGCGGCCAGCTCCAGCGATGGGGGGGTATTTTCCTTCAGATGGGTGAGGATGTAAACCAGATCTCCCAGGCCACTGAACTCCTGCGGGTCTCCATAGACTACAGTGCGGGAAGTTCCCGCCTTCTTGATGCGGCGCGCGGCCTCCTCGAAGCGAGCGATCGCCTTCTCTTGTTCGCCTTCAAAGAAATGGAGGGTAGCGTAGGCGATCGCCTCCTGCTCCCCTGGCAACCCTCTGGCAGAGCCTAGAACCTGCCGGGCTCCGGCCAAATCTCCTCGCAAGACTAACAGGTCTACCGCCTGTAACCGGAGATCAGAGGAGCTCCGGCCATCGGGTTTTTCCCACTCGGCCTGTAGCAGCTGTAGCGCTTCTTCCAGGGGTTGCAACTGCAACGCCGCCTGGCTCAGCAGGGATGTCATCACCGTTTTGAACAGGTCGGCTGGCAATGTGTTGATCCAAGCAGGGTCAAACGGATTGCTGCAAATGCGCCGAATAATCTCTTCCAGGGTCAACATCGTGCGGCGCGGATTGCCATAGATGCCGTATTTCAGGTAACTCTCGTAATAGCGCTCAGCTACCTTCAAATTTTGGCTATAGAAGCTAATCCGGACCTGACGGATCAGTTGATCGGGGCTGTTGAAATAGTAGGGGCCGTTTTTCCCGTAGGCATGAATCGGCAGGTTGTCTTGAACGGCGTTGGCCAGAGCATCAAACCGCTTTGCTTTCAAGGCATCTCGCGTAGCCACTTCGATCAGAAGCGGATGACAGCGCGGATCTTGATCTTTGTCGTCAATGAGCAGTTCAGCGGCTAATAGCTGATTCAGCCGTTCTAACAGAAGATTTTTGTTGACGGGCTTGCCTTTGGAATCTCGAATTCCTGTGTTTTGGAAACAAGTGGTAAACACCGAGCGACGCATGGGCTCGTAGGCGATCGAGAACAACTGGACGATGCACTGATCAAGCGGAGACAATGCTCGATACTGTTTGACCAACTGCTCACGAATGGCTTCGATCTCAGCGTAAGACTGGGGCATGGGCGATCGCTGGGGTTTTGTACCCGATAGCAACAACAGACGAGCTGGTTCACAACTCGCAATCTCCTATTGTGGCGTACTTCTCCCTGTTATGACAGTCATTCGTGCAGTCAGTTATTCTTTTAGGGGTGTGCAGCCGCACGAATCTGAGTCCAGAGGGTATTTTCAAGTGCTGCGGTGTGGCACCCGAAAACAGTCTGAACTGAGGTGGATGGAGAGTAGGGGATTCGAACCCCTGACCTTTGCGGTGCGATCGCAACGCGCTACCAGCTGCGCCAACTCCCCGGAATCTAGCTATATTAGCAGCTTTGCCCAATCCCGTGTACGGTAGTGTTTTAGACCTGTGGATGGGGTGGGGTGAAAGGGGCATGACGTGCCCCTTTCACCCCACCCCATCCACGGGTTTGAACCATGGGTGCATCCCACTGTAAGTGAAGTGGGCTTTGCCCGCTTCACTTACAGTGGGGTGCACCCTGAACCATGACCCCATGTACCATTGCCGTAGAGGCCGTTAGGCAACGGCTGGAGCCTTTGTATCTCCAGCAAACACCCGCTTAATGCGATCCAGCTCCAGATCTGTGAAGTAGTCTACCGCCCAGTTGGATTGGCGCTGCATCATGTGGAAAGGGTAGGTGGTTGCTAACCCGACGACCTGCATCCCTGCCCGTTTGGCGGCCTCAATGCCGGGGAATGTGTCTTCGATGACCAGACAATTGGCGGGTTGCAGCTTGAGGTTGGGAAACGTTTCATTGAGCCGCTCTACAGCCAGAAGGTAGCCATCGGGCTCCGGTTTACTGGTGGTGATGTCGTCCCCCGCCACAATGACCGAAAAGTGCTCGGCTAGATGTAGGCGATTTAACACCATTTCAATTTCTGCCCGCATCGCTCCGCTGACAACGGCCATAGGTAAATGGGCCGAGCGAATTTGATAGATAAAGTCTTCCAGGCCGGGATAGGTGGGAAGCTTTTCAATTTTTTCCAGCTCCGCCTGGTAGTAGAGGGATTTTCGGGCCATCAGCGTGTTGAGCTGCTCCTCTGTGACGACGCGCCCACGGCGATTGAGGAGTTCTACCAGACAGGCGCGATCGCTCCGTCCCAAACAGATCTCCCAGAACTCCCCAGGCTTGGCCCGCAGGTTTTCCTCCAGGAGAATTTTCTCCAGCAGTTTGTCGTGGAGCGGTTCATCGTTGATGATGACGCCATTAAAGTCAAACAGAACTGCCTTGAGCATGGGTTTGTTGGGTGACTATCGGAACGATTGGGCTGTTATTGATCTTTTCGAGTTAGGGGGTGTTTGTCAAATGAGTGATGATCCTTGTCTCTCTTTTATATAGGAGAGAGTGGAGGGCGATCGCCCTCCACCCCTCAGCCGATTCCAGGCAGGAACTGGGTCTTTCAGACATTGCCCGTGATTGACTGAACTCACTTCGTAGGAACCCTACATTCAAAATTTAGCCAGGAACCCACTCCGCCGCGATCGTTGGCGTTTCAAACTGAATGCGTTGATAAGAGAGAGGTTTAAGGCCACGGGTCACTTGATGCAACATCCACACCGGCTCAGTGCGTATATCCCCGAAACCGGCAGCTCCCATCCAGGCATCCAGGCTTCCTGCTGCATAGTCCTGGATGTAGGGTTCCTCAAAGATCTGTGTTAGCCAGAGGGTGTTGCGGAGGGTAGATTGGCTACCATCCAGCACCAGCATCTCTCCGCCCGAACATAGGAGTCGTAAGGCTTCCTTCAAAATGGCCTGGGTCGCGGCCAGGGGCGTTTCGTGAAACAGCAGGGAGGCCGTAACCAGATCAACGCTGTTGTCAGGGAATGGAACCTGCTCGGCGTTGCCATGAATCCAGCGGATGTCCAACTGGGCCGCTTGCGCCTTGTCTGCTGCCGCAACCAGCATGTAGGGCGACAAGTCTATCCCAATTACCTCGGCATCGGGAAATGCCTGCTTCAACAACAGTGTGGTGGAGCCTGTACCACATCCCAAATCCACAATCCGGCGAGGTTGACAACGAATATGGCGAAGCAGATCTTGGCGTACCCAGGCTTCGTTGGGAGGCAAGAAGTATTGGGTAACGGCATCGTAGGTGAGCGCGGCCTGAAGGTTTAGATAACCTCCTTTGATGCCATGAAAATTCTGCGACTCGTAGTAATCGGGATATTGAATCGTAGGATTGCGCAGGCGATCGCTCTCCGCTTCCCAATCTTTGCCCCGGTAGTAAGCCATTAAGGCATTCTGGTCGAGCAAGACATGCTGAAATAGCGGAGACAGGTACTTCTCAAAGAGGGTTTCTTTAGAATCTGTCATAGAAAAATAAGGGGTGGGAGGGACCTTCTATTGGTTTTAAACATTTCTGGAAAGGAATGCCAGTTTAAGGCTATTTCATTGGATGCGATCGCCCCTCATTGCACGACCAGTTGAGGCACTCCACAAAGCAAGCGTAACGTTCAGCGCATTAGAACAACTAGAGTGGTAAGTCTATCGCAATACTTTTAGTGGAAGGTCAATGTACAAATCATTCAGTAGTTCTATAACCGAATGGCACTGACATACAAGATTTAGATCTCTGCTTCTTCCCATAAAACCAGAAATCTAGTTATTGAGTTCAATACAGCGTTAACCAGTCAGTTCAATACCCTAAGCTCTTTAAAAGATTACTCTTTTTGATGCCAGGGAAGAGACAAGAAAACAATAGTCTAACTATTTAGCACAAATCATCAATACATCAAAATTCATTCCCACAAACCATTCCAATACTTCAGATTAAATAGCAAAAAGATGAAATAGGCGATCACTGAAACTAGCCAGCTAATCACTTGCCGAATAGAAATATATACGGAAGTACAGCAAAGAAATATAAGAGAGGATAATGAAAGGAATAAATTTTAAGAGAAAAAAGAAGGGGATGCAATCACCTTTACACATGTCGACATCAAACAAAATAACGACATCAAGTAAATGAATATGTCGTTGCAATATTCAATATTGGCAGCATGATATTTATCCTCATTGAATATGATCTCGTTATGAGAAGAGGAGATAATCAAAGCTGGCTTTTTGCAAGCTGGGTATGCAAATATGCTGCTGTCCTGGATTATCAACGCGATTCCTTGAGGCGATGTTTCAGACAGCTTCCTAAAATTTTGTGGATGGGGAAATAACTTAGCCATCGCAGAATCGCCCTGGTTTGATGAAGATTTGATTTTGAATCATCAATCCAGGAACCATATTACTGACTGGTAAACCTTTCAACTTGTTAAAGGTTTAGTTTGTAATGCTATAGGATTCTGTATATCTGTGTGAAGTTCTCAAGTACCTATGTAAAAACTCTGCGACAAAGATTGCTTTTATAGTGATCACACGGAAATGTTTGGGTACTCTGAATCAGGAGCCACTCCACAGCGCTCTTCTTCAGAAAATTTAGGATAACTGATGTATGCCAGCTACCACAGCAGCAGTCAATCTAACTGAGTTACAGAGTACAACCCGCATCCTTCTCACACTCTGGGAGTTAGGAGGAGTAGGAGGTGAGGTTAGGCGCGGAGAACTGACCAAGCGGGTGGTTCAAAAGGGCAAGAAGAGTACGGATTATAAGAATGTCCTTGATCAACTAACAGACGATGGGGCGATCGCCGTCACTAAGAACACGATCTCTTTATCTGATAAGGGCGTAGAATTACTCAGCCAAAATTTAAAGAATGCTGATTTTGCCTTTTCGTCTCAAGTCGGGGCAAAAACAGCCAATGCATTGCTGAAGTGGGTGCGTGAAATGGGTACAACCAGCCCTAGCACTAACGGTAAAGTGCATACAAACGGAAAGGTTGTAGAAGATGCGATCGCCTCTTACGAGGCTTTCAAACCTGTTGTACTAGAAGTATATGATCGCCTCAATCGTGACTTTAATCATGAAGATCTAGTCCCTATTTACCGAATTCGTCGAGAAATTGGTGAACAGGTTTCCCGCTCTCAATTTGATGAGTGGTTGCTGGAGATGCAAAGTGGCGACATTTTGCAGCTGATTGGTGGGGAAATGCCAGATATTACTGCTGACAAGGCTCAAGACTCCATCAAGACAGCATTAGGGGGAGTACGCTACTACGCTAAACGACTGTAAGCGTTTGTTCATTAAGCTACGACTCCCAATCCCTTAACTCGTTTCTAACAAGTATCATGAATGCCATTGCTGCTGTCTCTGATATAGAGCAAATTAATGCTGCGCTTCAAAGCCACAATCCTTTTGCCCAACCCCCTTTCGTAAACGCCAATAACGTTTGGGGCAAAGGTTTTCCTGATGTTGAAACCCTAAATGCCCATGCATCAGATGCCATATTTAAAGCATTGGATGAAATCCGGGCAGGGCACTACTCAACAACCTCGATTTTGATTACTGCCCAGGATGGAACCGGCAAAACGCACATTATCAGCCGTATTCGCCATCGTCTTCAGGCGCAAGGCGGTGCTCTATTTGTATTTGCGAATAAGTTCAATGACTTAAACCAAATTAAACAAGGATTCCAGCAGCTTCTGGCTGAAAGCTTAAGCAATATTGGAAGCCAAGGCGTTAAGCAGTGGCAAGAACTTGCGGCATCAATGGCGAACGATACTGCTAAATCTCTTGGTCTACCAACAATGGCCCCCAAGGATTTTGTTAAAAAGTTTGATGCCAGTGAAACAGAACAGAATGTAAAGTGGATTAACCAATTAACTAAAGCATTCTGTAGAGCTAAAACTGTTCAAGATCCTGACATTGTTCGGGCTATCTTCTGGACACTTTCAGATGAAGAAGCTTTATACGCATCAAATTGGCTGGCAGGCAAAGAACTAGCCCAATTCAAAGCGAATGATCTAAGATTGCCAACACAAAAGCAATCCTTTGATGCGGTGCTTCAAATTCTATCACTCATTAGCGAATATAACGAGCTGGTTGTTTGTTTTGATGAATTGGATGTTTTAGAAATTAATGATGCCGGTTTGCACAAATCACAAGTCGTAGCAAATCTAGTCAAGGAATTAGTCGAGAATTTGCAACGAGGCGTCATTTTAAGTGTAATGATGCCTGGCACTTGGAAGGAAAGAATTCAAGATGTATTGCCTAAAGGTCTTTCCAGCAAAATGAAAACCGCAGGCGAGGCCCTGCCATTAAAATACTTGGACAGCGATTCTACAGTTGATTTGATCGCCTTTTCTCTAAAGGAATACTACGATGCTAGGGAAATAACTCCTCCCCACCCTGTTTATCCCTTCAATGAGGAACAACTTAGAACGATTGGCAAAGAGAAGCCTACTGTTCGAGAGGTTCTAAAATGGTGCCGAGAAAACTGTAAGCCACCCCTTGAAGAAGGCCCGGTAGTTCCTATTGAACCGGACAACCCAGTTGAGATGGCTTTCATTACCGAAATCAGCGATGATATTACAAACGGTCTAGATAACAACCAGGTAGTAGCTGAGGCTCTGTTGACAGGATTCCAAAGCTTGGTTGGTAAAACTGTTGAAAATGTAAAAGTTCAGAACGTAACTACAGGAGTTGGGAAAAAAGGACGTAGAGATCCTTATCTTAACTTTAAGATCCTTGGCGAGGAGAATGGCAAAGAAGTTGCCATTGGAGTTGCTGTTTTACAGTACGAAGGCGGTGCTGCTTTAGGCGCTGGCTTCAGACGTCTGATGGATGAGGACAAACAGTTTGATTTGACTCGGGGCTGCTTAGTACGATCTAAAGCTAAACCGATCAAATACCACTTCAAGAAGAAGTACCTTGATCCATTAGTTAAGAATGGTGGGGAATTTGTTGAGTTGAAGGAAGAGGAGATTAAGCCTCTGCTTGCTATTCGCTCCATATATCAGAAGCGCGAGTCAGACTATGGAGTAACAGAGGATGACATCTCTAGGTTTATTGAGGAAAAAGGAGCTGCTAATGGCTTGGGAATTCACAATAAATTACTCCTAGAAATTCTCAGTGACCCGTCTTACCAAGTTCCTCAAGACATCGAAGATGAGCCAGAAGCACCGGCAGAACCAGAAAGTAAACCTGCAGATGATTCTGATGAGGCCGAAGCTACTGATTTAGCAGAATTGTTGACTACTGATGGTGCTGCTGCTTAATGTCTGAACCAGTTTTACTTGACAGAGCATTGTGTCTGCCCGCTGCTGATATTGCTGCTTTGGTCGATGGACGAATGATCGTTGCAATACCAAAAATGCAGATACAGCAGGGTTGGACCTTTGCTCTGTACCCCTGCGAGCTACTAGACGATTCACTCAAGATTGAGGAACAATATCATTCATCTTTTATAGAATTAGCCCAAGCTTCCCTAGGGGAGCGAAAACAGGCAACTGTTGAGATGAAGGTGTGGGCGAAATGTGAATCGTACAAAATGTTTTACGATGCAGAAGAGTTAAAGCTTTTGTCTCAATTAACAGTTTGGACAGAAGCAGCTTTACACACTGCACTAAAGCAGAGGGGACATATTTTCCTCGCTTATCTGCGAGTTTATCAGTTGCCTCAGCCTATACAGGTAGCCACTAATATCGTTAGCCCAGACAAATTTGGGAAGTTTGTTAGCTTGCCTGCTTTAGACATCGCGCAAGAAGCCACCATTCCTTTACGAATCAACAAACTGCTTCCTGTTCTGAAAGATTCTGTGTTTCAGAAACGCAAAAATCAACTGATAGAACTTGAAGCCCCCTCTTATCCCGAGTTGGAAGAACTACACAACAGTCTTGCTTTGTTATCTAAAACGAACGCTGCCGCTCAGGAACTTAATTCTGAGATTCGAGCGTTACTGGGATGGAGCATTCAAGATGATGAGCAATTTGACCCTGAGGCTGAATGGATTCAGAGCATTGCTGATGTTGGCAATTCGAGTAATGGCAATGAATTTGAAAGGTTAGTACGTAAAAGTTTAATTACTCTTGGCTTTAGTAATTCCCGAAATGATCCTAGAGCAAGCCTGAACCCTGATGCGGTTGGAGGTGCAGGAGGATTAGATGTGTATTGTGATTATCCTTACTCCCTAGTTGGAGAATGTAAGGCCAGTGAGAATGAAAGCGTACCTAATGGCGTTTCAGCTCAGCTTATCAACTTAGGTCTTACTCATCTTGGCAAAGAAACTTTCGGAGAATCAGTAAAAATTATTTTTGCGGCTGGTCCATTGACGAAAGCAGCACAAAAAGCAGCTGTTGAAAGTGAAATGAACGTTATGCGTCCTGAAACATTACAAAATTTAGTTGATTTAAAGTCTCAATATCCAGGCTCTATTAATTTGCTAGAGCTTAAGTCTTATTTAGAACGGACGCCCTTTGGAGAGGAGTCTGAGGAAAAGGTAAATCAGTACATTCAACAAGTTTGGCAAAGACTCAGAGTTCGCTCACATCTTATTCAAACTGTCAAAAAATTAGCCGAGACTGAGCAGAATCGACGACAGTTTGAAGTGACCGAAATTCGTGTTATCTATAACGCAGATTTTGCCAGCCAGGATGGAAAGGTTCTAGATAATGAAACCACGCATGAGATTCTAATTGAGTTATCCTCTCCATTAGTGGGTTACTTGGGCCGTATTCAGGGAACCAGTCTGCAAAGCGATCGCTTCTACTACCTGCGTGATCTACTTGTAGAGTAAGCATCGCAATTGCGCACAACAAAACTACTTGCTCAATTTCTGTAGAGCAACTGAGCCAAAAGTCTCCCGTTCTGACGAGTACCTGTGAGCCAGTCATCGTGTATTCTTCCTAGCGTGGCAGTAGAACGGCGACCTCCAGAACAATGGCTAGTAGCAAACAACCGAAAGAAACGGACACGCTCATTGGCGTCATATCCGATACCCATGGCCTACTCCGACCAGAAGCCATCGATGCATTAGCGGGCTCTAGCCTCATCCTTCATGCGGGTGACATTGGTAAACCAGAGATTTTAGAAGGGTTGCAGGCGATCGCCCCCACCATCGCCGTCCGAGGCAACAATGACAAAGGCGCTTGGGCCGAACACATCCCCGAACACGAAACCATCGAAGTTGGGCGTGTTCTCATTCACGTTCTGCACATTCTCAAAGAACTCACCTTTGACCCAAAAGAAAAAGGAATTGGGGTAGTCATCACAGGCCATTCCCACAAACCCTTGATAGAAGAACGCGAAGGTGTTTTGTTTCTGAATCCAGGTAGTGCAGGCCCACGTAGATTTAAGTTACCAATCTCCGTTGCCCAGTTACACCTAAATGATTCAGCCGTGCATGCAGAAATTGTCGAACTAGAAATTTAACAGTTGTGGGTGGGCCAATAAAATGGCGCAATTTGCACGCCTTCAAGACAAGTCGCGATCGAGCTTCCACCCTCCACCTTCTGACAATTGATATGCAGATTATTGAAGAGACAACCGCAACAGCATTGCTTAGACTATCCCGATCGTTTCATTTTGTTTGTCACTTACAAGGTTTTGCGGCATAGACACAGCAACTTTTCCAAAGCGGCGATCGCGTTTCTGATAATGTAGCAAGGCGTGATACAGTGCTTCGCGATCAAAGTCGGGAAACAACACATCGGTAAAATAGGCTTAATCGGAAATTAGACGAAAAAGTGGCTTAAAGCCTTATCTCATGAGCTTTTCCAGCTTTTTGAGGCAAAAATGACTGAAAGCTTTACCAGGAAAGCCTTTTGAGCTTTTTGCTTCCCTATTACTGATAAAGTCTAATATAGTTCTGAGTATGCCATTTGCCAAAGCAGATAATTGCTCAGACGCATTTCACCGCTCGTGCGAATGAGCAAATCTGGATCAGAACGTCCTGCTGTATAAAGCTGTTCCTCGAACCGTGCAGCATTAATTTCTGAGAGGCGTAGCGTTCCCTGCTGAACCTGTTGGGCTAGCTGACGACAGGCATTAACCAGTTCGTTTCGACTGCCATAGTTAATAGCGACATTAAAATAAATTCTGTCATTCAGAGCAGTTTCCTGCGTGGCGTGATGCATTGCTTGCTGTAAAGCAGGGGAAAGCCCTGATCGATCGCCAATAAAAGCAATTCTGACGCCCTCCCGCTGCATTTCTGCTAATTCTCGCTGGAGCAGTTGTTCAAACAAACCCATGAGAAACTGAACTTCCGATCGCGGGCGCTGCCAGTTCTCGGTAGAAAACGCATAGGCTGTGAGCGTAGGAATGCCCCAATCCTTGCAGCAGCGCAGCAGTTCCTTCAACGCTTTGGCTCCCTGGCGATGTCCCGCAAACCGGGGCAATCCTCGTTGCGTTGCCCAACGTCCATTGCCATCCATAATCACAGCGATGTGGCAGGGCAACCGTTGCGGATCGAGATTCGTCGGTAAGGTTAGAAAGTTTTGGTTCGCCATCACTAAAAGTTCTCCTTGCTGCAATGACAGGGGCTTTCCCCCAATAAGTCCTGCAAAAAAGCTGGGGTGAGATGCTGGTTCCAGCGACTCAGCCGCCCTAGTGCGTGGAAGCAGGTCAGGGTAAACGTCCATCGATTTCTGGCTGACCAGGCTTGCCATCCCAGCACATCGGTCATGCGTTGGAGCGTGCCGACCAGACTGCTGCGATCGCGCTGATACCCAACTCGCCCCTGCATCGTTTGGAGTAAAGTCCAGCCAATATGAGGCAGCGATGAATTGGGATACGCCCAAATTCCAAAGCCCCAAAACTTTGCCATGTGGTTGATTTCATCCAGCAGCAGTTCATGTAGCACCGCTTGCAAAGGTCCAGTTGTATGTGCCATCAACCAGAGGTAAAGGCAGGCAGCCCCATACTCCGTTGCAACCCGGTGCAGCCCATGACGGTAAAGCGCAACGGTTGGGTTAGCTTCAGCTTGATAGGCTCGAACCCGGTGGGGCTGGGGAATAACTTTCTCCCCTGTGAGTTGGCTATAAACTTTGAGCAATGCTGGTGTATGTTGCCGCTCCTCCTTTTCCCAAAGACCCGGTTCCAGCAATTGACCGTCCTCCCCCACTACTCCCCCAACAAAGCGAGCCATCCGAGGATCGATCGGTTCTAGATATTGGCGGCTGGTTTGGGTATAACCTCGAATGGGAGCTTCAGTATCAATCGCCCCCCGCAGAATTGACAGAAAGACTTGCGGTTGTATGCCCACAATTTGATCGAGCGCAATTGCTTGCCAGTCGATCGGCGTCCAGGGGCGGCATTGGGGGTGATGAAATTGATGGGGTAAATCTTGAAGGCGATCGTTTAAGTGAGCGATTGAAAAATAATGGTCCAGTAGGTTCCTTAAATCCTGCTGAGTGGGAGAACCTGAAGGATCGGAAGAAGCGGATTGATTGTAATGCAACTTGTTGTGTATGAGTGGCAGGTCGATCGTCATAAGGGATATTCGTCCGAGATTAATGTGCGATCGTTCATAGCCTAAGCAATTCATCTATTTCGCGTCAGTCGGCAACAGTCGCCTATTAGATGGGTGTAGAAGTCGGAAAAGTCGGAAAAGTCGGTGTAGTCATACCCACTGGGCTGATTCAGTAGAATGTACAAAAAACTTCAGCAGTGATTCCGCAATGGAAGCTGAAACGGCGCTGGCATGGGTGGACCAGTTAATTACTTTCAAGACTGGGAAACAGCTTAATGCCCTACAAAGGGACATTTTGGCTAGGGTATTGCGTGGGCAAAAATACCCGGAGATTGCAGCGCATTCTGGTTATACCGAGGGACACATCAAGGACGTGAGTGCTCACCTCTGGAAAGTGCTGTCCGGGCTATTAGGAGAACGTATTACTAAAAGTACCTGTCGCGTGGTTCTGGAGCGGTATCTCCACAAGCAGTCTGGGGCTTCTACAACAGTCCTTCCTGCACTACCGCCTCACACTCCAGCTGAAACGCTCCTGGGCAGGGAAGCGGCGATCGCCCACCTGGATCATCTGGTGCAGCAGGGTTGCAAAGTCATTGTGATTCAAGGTGAAGGCGGGTTAGGGAAAACGACGCTAGCACAGCACTATCTCCAGACGCAGGGATTTGAAACTGTGCTGGAACTCTTAATGGCAAAGGAAACCTCAAATATTACCTCAGTAGAACGCATTGTGGAGGAGTGGTTAAAACAAGACTTCCAGCAAGAGCCAGGAACGGAATTGGGCATTTCCCTGGGACGCTTAAAACGCCAGCTTCACCAGCGACGCATCGGCATCTTGATTGACAACCTGGAACCCGTGCTGGACGCAGAAGGTCGGTTCATTTCGCCCCATCGCTCCTATGTGGAGCTACTGCGAGTCCTGTCTGATGCCAGAGTCCAGTCTGTCACCCTGATTACCAGTCGCGATCGACTATGTGAACCCGACCTGGCAGTCAAACACTACAAGCTGCCCCGGCTCGATCTGGCTGCATGGCAAACGTTTTTCAGCCGCCAAATGACGATCGATCCGCTCACCCTGGGGCAAATCCATCGTGCCTATGGGGGCAATGCTAAAGCCATGGGAATTTTGTGCGGTGCTATTGCAGAGGATTTTCAGGGGGACATGGCAGCCTACTGGCAGGAAAATCAGCAGAATTTGCTGGCAACGCGAGATTTGAGGAATTTGGTGATCAGTCAGATCGATCGCCTGCAAGCCTTAGATCCGGCTGCCTATCGATTGCTTTGCCGATTGGGATGCTACCGCTATCAGGAAATGCCAGCCGTTCCCTCAGAAGGTGTGCTGTGTTTACTCTGGGATGTGCCGCCCGACCAACGACGACAGGTGGTGACTGCGCTGCGGGATCGATCGCTGGTGGAGTGTGAGCAGGGCAAATACTGGCTGCATCCTACGATTCAAGCAGAGGCGATCGTCCGACTGCGTGCCAGTTTGGACTGGGAAATTAGCCACCGCAAAGCCGCCCAATTCTGGACAAGTCAGGTGTTAACGATTGAAACCGTTCAAGATGCGCTGCAAGCCCTGGAAGCACACTATCACTACATCGAAATAGGAGACTTTGAAGCCGCCGGCAGCGTTGTTCTCAAAAGCCGCACGAATCAGTGGCAGCAGTTTTTACCCCTGGGCAGCACCCTCTACCGCATGGGATTGCTGCAACCTGTTTTGGCTGCGATCGTTCAAGTCATTCCTCACATTCAATCTCCCCCGAAACTAAGCGAGCTTTACAATATCCTGGGCGATTTGTATTGGATCAGGGGGCGCATTAGCGAAGCGATCGCCTGCCAGGAAAAAACCATTAGCCTTGTGGAGGCTGCTCAACAAAAGCTTTCTTCCGCCACCCAAAACCAGCACACCGTTTACTATCTGCGGATGCTGCAAGTGGATTCGCTTCTCAGCATTGGGCTATATCAGATGGATTTATGGGAACTGGAGGTCGCTGCCCGACTCTTTCAACAGGTCATCGATCTGGCGCAAAATACCGCCCATCATCCCTGGGCAGAAAAAGCATCGGTTTGTTTAGCCCTCGCCCATTCCTATCTGGGACAATTCGATACTGCCGATTCCTTAGCGGAGACTGCTTATCAATTCATCCTGACCCAGAAAGTGATTGAACAAACCGGACGATTCGCTTATTTCATTCAAATTCTGGGTCAAACCTATACGAATTTACACAAGTTTGAACGGGCACAGGCAATGTACGATCGCGCCCTGGCATTTGCAGGAGCTAGCCATTACACCCAGGTCAAAGCGAAGACGCTGAATGGACTGGCAGAATTTTGCCGCCAACAGCACGATTTAGACTCTGCCCTGAGCTACCACCAACAGGCGATTGCCCTACTCGAGACGATCGGAGCCGTTTGCGATCTGGCAAATGCTTATTTTCAACTGGGACTCACTTACCGGGCGATTGGTCAATTGCAACAGTGCCAGAAATCCTTCGAGCAGGCATTGCGGCTGTTTGGGCAAATGCAGGCAACAAAACAGATTGAGAAGGTTCAATTTCAGATTCAGTCTAGGTGATTTCCAGAGAAGTTATATAGTCTCAGCGACATGATCGCGCGAATTTAAACCCATCAAAAAATTGCCCAAAAACGGCATGATTGCGCAAATAGCGACATTTATCATGCAAAGGCACACAAACATACAGAAGGCGGCACCCAGACTCGAACTGGGGGTAAAGGTTTTGCAGACCTCTGCCTTACCACTTGGCTATGCCGCCGCGATGGAGATTGATGTATCTCTCAACGATTACCTAGTATATCAGAAGTCGCGGCCTAAAAATATAGAAGCGATCGCCCTTTCTTTTTATAAAATCGCTGAGCCCTGACAAGGCATAAAACTTGAGGTTCCACAGCCCTAAAACAACCTGAGTTCGGGTTAAGGGCGTTTTCAAGTGCCGCGCGTTGCGCGGCACTTGAAAACGCTCATTTTGGCGTGCGCGAAGCGCACGCCAAAATGAGCACTTCAGCTTATCCCGAACTGAGGTTAAAACAGACTAAATTCAGATCGCTGCGGAATCCAGTAGGCTGAAAGTGTTGTTTATGGGTGTTCCCCTATGCCCTCCAACTCCCTCTTGATTGCTCAGTTAACCGATACCCATCTCTTTGCCGATGAGAGTAGCGCCATGATGGGCATTCAGTCTGCCGCCTCACTTCAGGCCGTGGCAGATCAGGTGCGATCGTTACCGCGACAGCCCGATATTGTGCTGCTAACAGGAGACTTATCGCAGGACGAAACCCCTGAATCTTATGAGCGGTTACGGGAAACCATAGCCCCGCTGGGAGCTACCACCTACTGGATTCCCGGCAACCACGATATCCCGGCAATTATGCAGCCTATCTTGCAGGATGGAGTGTTTCAGACAACCCGAGGGTTTCAGACAGGCGGATGGAATGTCGTTCTATTAGATACTGCCGTTCCAGAGCAACCTTTTGGGGAGTTGGCCGAGGCCCAACTAACATTTCTAGATCAGCAGTTGCAGGCTGCATCTGAATTGCCGGGGCTAGTGGTATTACACCATCCTCCCTGCCCGGTCCATTGTCCTTGCATGGATGCAATTCGGTTGCAGAATGCAGATGCCTTCTATAAGGTGCTCGATCAGCACCCGCAGGTCAAAATTGTTCTGTTTGGGCATATTCATCAGGAATTCGAGGGCGATCGCCAGGGAGTTACTTACCTGGGCTCACCCTCGACCTGCGTGCAGCTCAAATCAGGGAGCGACAACTTTGAAGCCGACTCCGTGCTGCCCGGTTTTCGGTTGTTAGAACTGTTTCCAGATGGGCGCTTTAGCACACGGGTTGAGCGGATTCCTGCTCTACCGAGCCAAATTTAGACTATGGCTTAAAGATTTTTCTCCTAGAGAACTGGCGGGAAAAACAACCACCCAGCGCCCTGTATCAGGATCTCGATAGGTGGTGAAAGGATTTGGACGTAGAGCCGTCGAAACTGGGTTTGAAATGGGCAAATTGGCCGTAGAGTGTTCGCGATCGCCTAGCATGATGCACCCTTTGCAGAAACGTAGAACACCGCCCTCTGACGGTAGTAGATAGTCGCTATGATAATCGTTCAACGGAGGGTTTGGAACATAGGTGAAGCCCCCAACATCAGAGTATAAACCCTTACTGCGAAGCGTCCATCTCGTAAATTACCCATAGAACCTCATAAGATCCCGTAAAACTTCTACAGGATGCCAGAATATCTCAACCGCGTGGTAATGGTGGGCCAAGTCAATACCCGCCATACTCTTAAGGCGATAGAGAAAATAGCTACCCGCAATCAGCTTTAGCACGATCTGCGTAGGCTGCATTTCCCTCTTCGTTCAACGAATATTTACCCTTATATCAGGAGAGTCTTTAGAGACGCATCTGTTAGAGGACAGAGGCCCCAAGAGGCACACACAACTGTGGCAATTGTCGTCATCCTCACACCCTACTCCGGCCTAAAATCCAGGTTCTACAGCGCTTTGCGTTTGAATCAACCAGATTTTAAGTGCTTGAAAAGCGCTGTAATATTGACACGCATGCGTGTAGCAGTTTCTATCTGCTAACTAAGGAGATTTCCAGTAATGAAATTACCCCCAGAATGTTGGTACTTTGCCCACTTCGCGGGCAAAGTACCAACATTCTGGGTAAATTCTTATGCAGAAACCTCCTAAGTCTATTCATGATTATTTCTGAAAAGCTGCGCAGAACTCGGCTTTCCAGAAATGGCCCTCCTGGTTCAAGGCGCAGTGCGACACAAAAAAGTGGTGTGGGGTATTTCATACTCCACACCACTCAATCTATGCCCATCAACGCGTTATCAGCGCGATAGGTTAGGCGATCGCAAAACTACGGCTGGTCAGCGCACTAGCCTGGATGTTGGTTAGCGTTGCTAAGGTCACAAACGTCGTACCAGCTCCACTTCCATCCTGATCAACTTGGACAGCGGTAGAAGCCCCAACCTGAGTTAGCTTGACAAACCGATCAAACTTAGCAAAGGCTGTGGCCCCCGTATTAAAGGGCGCTTTCCGGAACATGGGGGACAGATCGATCACATCCTGCCCGATCTGGAAGCCCCGAATGATATCGCCCCTTTCCGTCAGCTGGCTATAGCTGTAAGTATCACGGCCAGCTCCGCCAATCAGCGTATCCACACCCAGACCACCGACGAGCATATCGTTACCGCCGCCGCCGTTAATCTTGTCATTCTGAGCATCACCCTTCAGGAGGTCATTGCCCCCCTCACCCAATAGGTTATCTTTTCCAGCTCCCCCATTAACCCGGTCATTTGCAGTGCCGCCATAGATCGAGTCATTGCCGGTGCCACCGCTCAGAATGTCGTTGCTGGCATAGCCACGAATCGTATCGTTACCACCCGCACCCGACAACGTATCGTTTCTAGTTGTTCCCAGAATGGTTTCATTCCTAGCCTTTCCGCTATACGTACGGCCACGCAATCCACCCGTAAACCGGAGAGGAGCGGGAGGCAGAGCCGTGGTACCCCGTTTCCAGGAGATAGAACCTCCAGCAGTTAGTGGGTTGCCAGCCGCGTCCGTAATGCCCGAACCCGCCACATCCAGGCTTAGGCTGTAACTCCCATCGACTCCTGTAATAGGAGCTAACCCACTGAGAGTATAGGTACCGCCGTTATTCGAGAGCGTAGCTCCCGACAAGTTCACCGACGCGCCATTACGGGTCAACTGAAGATCTGACAAGTTGAAGCCTGCCATGGCCTCGCTGAAGCTGAAGGTAACGGTACCCGTTGCAGGATTAACACGTCCATCTTGAACAAGAGAAGAAACAGGGGCAATGGCTAGCGTTGGGTTTACTGTATCAACCCGAATACCGCTGCTATCGATGTTGCCAGGAAGCGTCAGAGTAGGGATGCCGTTGAGATTACCTTGAAGAACACTACCGTTCAGATTGAGAGACTGTACAGAAATACCATCTAAATCAGCATTGCCTTCCGTAATGGTATATCTGAAGACTAGCTGTTTTGTACCGGTGCCCGAAACATAGGTTGCATCGACCGGACCACTATCTAGGGAAAGCCCTAAGATTGGCGCTCCACCCGTCGTATCAACATTGACAACCTCATCAAAGTTAACGACGAAATTAAGGGCTTGTCCTGTCCCATAGCTTTTAGCGTCGGGCAGGGTCACACCCGTTACACTGATCCGTTCGACCAGACCATAAAACGTTCCTCCACCGCTGCCATTATTTGCGATGAAGAACAGGTTTCCATTGAATAGAGACAATTCATCGGGGGCAGCATTTCCGGCTGGATTGATATCCAATTTAACGGGAACCTTGCTGTCATTGATGTAGAAGACATCGCTATCACCCGTAGCATCCGTACCGGAGAAATATAAGTTCCCATTGATTGATGTGAGCGCCTTTATGCCTGTGATGCCATTTAATGAAATGGGATTCGCAACAAAGTTGTCGCTCACCGGAATAGCGTTGTTCCGGGTTAAGTAGTAGAGCTGTTGAGCACCTGTCGTGCTATTTGTAGCCGTGAAGTAAAGGGTTCGATCCACTTCAATTAAGTTCTCTGGAGTGAGATTACTATTGAGTGGAACTTGAGTTGGTGCATTGTTGGGGCCAAGGAAGTAGAGTTTCCAGGCTCCATCAGCATCCTTAGCTCTGAAAAAGAGAGTTGACCCGACTTCAGTTAATGATTGGGCAGAAGAACTTCCTGTTGGGTTCACGTCAATTTTGTTAGCCGAGTAACCTACACCGAGGAAATAAAGTTCTTGATCACCAGTTGCATCCTGGGCGCTGTAGTAGGGCGTATCACCAATAAAAACTGGCTCTTGATAGAAATCACCCGGCAGTGTCAAAGGTGTTTCGATCAGATTTTTATCCGGGTCAACAATAAAAAGCTTCAATGCTCCGCTGGAGTTTGTAGCCCTGAAATACAGCGAGCCATTCACATTATTGAGAGAATCTGGAGAAGAGCTACCTGTCGAATTTACGCCATTTGCACCACCCACTTTGACGGGGTTGTTATTAGCATCTAAATAGAAAAGTTCTCTATCTCCTGATGTATCCAATGCACTAAAGAACAAAGTGCCATTGACATTGGTTAAAGATTCTGGAGAAGAGCTTCCTGCGGTGTTGATATTGATTTTTGTAGGGGCACCATTGGGGCCGATAAAGTAAAGTTCCCGATCGCCATTTGCATCTTGAGCTGTAACGTATAGCTTGCCATTAACATCCGTTAGCTCTTTGGGAAGTTGAGCAGAATTGGACTGATCAGTAACCGTAATTTCGAGTACCATGATTAGCTTCTCCGAGATCAATCAAATGACAAAAAAAGTGCCCAATGGCGTCCAGGGAACCATGGCAATAAATAGTGGGGAGAACAAAGCTCCGCGACAATTCAATTAAGGTAGATGCTTTGCAGAAATTGTCTTAGACCAAGATGAAGGGCATCGGGAGTCCTGAAATTACGTATGGCTCTTAAGAGGGCTTTGTCAAGAAGTCATACGTCATAGGACAACAGTCCGTGATTACACCCCTCAAAACTTTCCTTCTACCAAGTTACCTATTAGAGGAAAAGACAGCACCTGGATTTTGATGAAGAATTGATGGATTGCTGTGAAGCTTCTGATGGTTTTGAATTTCGGTGTAAGTAGAATTCAAAATTATAAAAAGACTGTGAATTTCAGAAGTTGAGTCCTTTTTTTCTAGCCCCTATCCTGTAATAGAGAATTTCATGATTGCGCCTACCACCTTCAAAGGTAAATAAACTGAAGCGGTCAAGTGCTGGGCTCTGTTCTCAGCAATTCTCATTTTGGAATCCAACCCGAAAATAGCCCGCCTTCGGCGGGCTATTTTCGGGTTTCAAAGCTGAGAGTTCGTGCCCGAAGGGCACGAACTCTCAGCTTTGAAACCCATACTGAGAATTGCTGCTCTGTTCTAAGGACTTGTTCTAAGGGTTATTTCTTATCCACGGGATGAATAAAAAATAACCCTTAAAACAAGCCCTAGATCTGAATTGAACCTGAAGAGCCATGAAATTTCCTCTCTTCCGTACTTCAATGGGAGATGGCACATTCTGCAAATTCCATGTTTAAGCGCAAATCAGTAACCCCAGGCACAGCCACTAACAAGGTGTTGGCGGTGTTAGCCGTCGTCAATTTGGGGTTAGTCGCCTTCGACTGGAGCTATATCCCCTGGCGAGACTCTTATTTACGCTATATGCCAGGGTTTACGCAATGGTATGGGGCGACTTTTAAGGGAATTGAGCCCCATCGAGACACAGATACTTACCTGAATCAGGTAGAGAGGTTGCAGAAGGAGGGGTTGAACGCCCAGGAAACTGCGGCCCTTCTGACAAACTTGCGCGATCGCAGCGTCGCCATGGTCGACGAAAACCCGTTTGCCGCCGCTGATAAGACGGGTACTTTGGAGCGAATCAAGAATCGCATGCGTGACCACATGGATGAGGAATCATCCAAAGATGCTTTTCAGCGCTTCTGGAGCAGAAGCTACCTGAGTCAGGCCGGATTTGATCAGGAGCTGGACTATTTTAACGATGAAATTCGCCCGCTAATGGCAAGCAACTATTACCGTGGCTTCAACAACCGGGGAAATTTAATTAATAGGTTTTGGATTCTTGATTTACCCTTTGTCGTCATCTTTGCGTCAGACTTTTTAGTTCGAACCTTTCGGCTTAGCCGTCGCTATAAAGGAACAAACTGGTTCGATGCGATGCTATGGCGTTGGTATGACATACCGTTGTTTTTACCCTTCTGGCGTGGGTTGCGAGTTATATCCACCCTGATGCGAATTCACGAATCGCGGCTGATAAACCTGACTCCGGTGCGCGATCGTCTGACTCGTGGATTAGCCGCCAGCTTTGCCATCGAACTAACCGAGGTAGTGGTGCTCCGGGTGATCGAGCAAATGCAAGATCTCATATCGCAGAAAGAGCTGACGCACTGGCTTCTCGACCCCAACAACCGTCGCCGCTACGTTGACATTAATGGTGTAGATGAGGCCGAAGCGATCGCCCGCCAATTGATCACCCTTACCGTTTATCAAGTCCTTCCGAATATTCGTCCGGAACTAGAAGCTTTAATTCGCTACAGTGTTAGTTGTGTACTAGAGCAATCTCCCTTCTACCGAAACCTGGCTCAGGTACCGGGCCTAAAAGACATTCCCGACCAGCTTGGCGAGCGACTGGTTTCTGACCTCACACAAACGGCTTATGACAGTCTTACCACTGCCCTTGAAAAGCCCGAAGGTTTACAGCTTACCCGTAATCTGATTAACCGTGTAGGAACAACATTCCGTAGCGAGATCTACGAAAATAACACGCTGGAAAACCTGGAAAATTTAGTAATTGACCTTCTAGAAGAGTTTAAAGTCAATTACATCCAAAACCTCTCAGAGCAGGATTTAGATACTCTGCGACAGGAAACCCATCATCGCTTCTACGAAATAACGCAAAGCCATCAGCTCGCTATTCGTCCTGAAAAAATGCGACAGAAGTAATTGAATATTTATGTCAGCAGTTCATGACAAAAATAGCAATCCACCCAGGTATCGGTTATAGGGTACTAAAATATGAGATTGGCTCTGTCAATAGTTCGATTGGAATAGTTTCTTAGGTTGCCCCTTCAGAGATATTTGAAAAGTTTATTTTTGCGTGCGTTACGCACACGAAATATACCCTTTCTGGGACTTTTCGAACATCCTCTCACATTTTTAGCGGGAGTCTGCTTGAGCCTGATGAAGGGTGTGCAACTGAATAATTCATCTACTTGCAAGTAAGTTCCTTATGGCTTCCTCAATTCATTTCCTCATGTGTGCGCCGGATCATTACGACGTGGATTATGTGATTAATCCATGGATGGAAGGCAACATTCACAAATCTTCGCGCGATCGCGCCGTTGAACAATGGCAAGACCTCTACCACATCATCAAAGACCGGGCCGTGGTGGAGTTGGTGCAACCCCAAAAGGGCGTGCCGGATATGGTGTTCACGGCCAACGCTGGATTAGTGCTGGATAAGACCGTCGTGCTCAGCCGTTTCTTCCACAAAGAACGGCAAGGGGAAGAACCCTTCTTCAAAGAATGGTTTTTGCAACAAGGCTTTACGGTGCATGAACTGCCGAAAGACTTGCCCTTTGAGGGAGCCGGGGATGCGCTATTAGATCGGGAAGGCCGTTGGCTATGGGCCGGCTACGGCTTCCGCTCTGAGTTAGATTCTCACCCCTACCTAGCCAAGTGGCTGGATATTGAAGTGCTATCTCTGCGACTGATGGACGAGCGCTTCTATCACCTGGATACCTGCTTCTGCCCGCTGACGGATGGGTACTTAATGTACTATCCCCCAGCATTTGACGCCTACTCCAATCGCTTGATTGAGATGCGCGTTCCTGAGTCTAAGCGGATTGTGGTGGGTGAAGCCGATGCCGCAAACTTTGCCTGCAACACGGTGAACATTAATCACACCGTGATTATGAACAAAGCCAGTGCAGAATTGCGTGAACGGTTGGAGCAAGCAGGTTTCGAAGTCGTCGAAACGCCACTGACAGAATTTTTGAAAGCCGGTGGTGCAGCGAAGTGCTTGACTCTGCGCGTCACCGAGCCCATTCAACCCCTGCTCCACGGTGCCGCAACCATCGAAAGCCGCACCATTCGTCTAGAAGGCCACCTGCTTGACTCCGGCCTGATCAATCGCGCATTGGATCTGATTGTGGAAGGGGGCGGTAGCTTCCAGGTGTTGAACTTCCAATTGGGTGAACAACGCCAGAGTACGTCTCAGGCCGAAATTAAGGTCACGGCTCCCGACCATAATGTGATGGAAGACATTGTGTCGCAACTCATCGATGTTGGTGCCGTTGCCCCCCCTCAGGAAGTCTGCGACAACCCCCTGGAAACCGTAGAACTGGACGGCGTTGCCCCTGACGATTTCTACGTCACGACTATTTACCCGACAGAAGTACGGGTCAAATGCGAGTGGGTGCGCGTGCAGAACCAGCGCATGGATGGGGCCATTGTAGTCAGTGAGACGCCAGAAGGGCTGATCGCTGAATGCAAGCTGTTGCGGGATCTAAAGAAGGGCGATCGCGTCGTTGTCGGGGTCGAAGGGATTCGGACGGTTCGCAAGACCGAAGCCCGCGACCAGCGCAGCGGCAGTGATAAGGAATTCGGCTTTATGGGCGCAGGCGTCTCCAGCGAACGCCGCGTTGAACTGGTGGTCGAACAGATTGCCTGGGAACTACGGCAGATTCGCGATCGTGGCGGTAAAGTCGTTGTGGTTGCCGGTCCGGTCGTCATTCACACGGGTGGTTCCGAGCACCTCTCCCGCCTGATTCGTGAGGGCTATGTGCAGGCGTTATTGGGTGGAAATGCGATCGCCGTCCACGACATCGAGCAGGCCGTTCTCGGCACCTCCCTCGGTGTGGATATGAAGCGGGGTGTCTCCGTTCGTGGCGGTCACCGTCACCATTTGAAGGTAATCAACTCCGTTCGTCGCCACGGCAATATTGCCAATGCGGTTGAGCAGGGCATGATTACCACCGGCATCTTCTACGAATGCGTGAAGAATGGGGTGCCCTTCTCTTTGGCGGGCTCCATCCGAGATGATGGCCCCTTGCCGGATACCCAAATGGATCTGATCAAAGCTCAGGAAGACTACTCTCGCCATATCCGCGGTGCGGATATGGTGCTGATGCTCTCTTCTATGCTGCACTCCATCGGCGTCGGCAACATGACCCCTGCTGGTGTGAAGTTGGTGTGTGTTGACATTAACCCCGCTGTGGTAACCAAATTGAGCGATCGCGGCTCTGTTGAATCTGTTGGCGTGGTTACTGACGTTGGCCTCTTCTTGAGCCTGCTGGTGCAACAACTCGATAAACTTACCCACGTTTATCAAGTTGCTCAAACGGTATAACTGTCTGTCTTTCCAACTCCCGGTGTCTTTAAAGACACTGGGAGTTTGGCTTTTATGCACAGTCCAGCATTTCTGTTGTCTTTGAATAAGGGTAGGTATCATTTTCCCTGCTTGGGGACGCGTCGCTCCCCAAACCCCTCGACTGGGGGACGGGGTGCCCCTCCCCCAGACCCCCTAGGCAAGGAGATTTTGCAGGAGTCGTGTCAAGCCGCTTCGCATCTGTTGGGTTTTTGATCAGGCTGGGGTGATGTGATCGGTTATGACAAAAAGCGCAATCAGATTAGGATGCAAAGCATTTTTTCCATCGGTGCACAAACTTGATCCTCACCCACCGATGCGAAGCGCCACATTCACCTCCTACCGATAACCCCTTAGCGCAAGGGGGTCTGGGGGACGGCGCCCCGTTCCCCCAGCCGAGGGGTTTGGGGAGCGGCGCGTCCCCAAGCAGGGCACATAACACCCAACCAGGGTACATAACATTCAAAAAAGTATTGGCATTGAGTGATGTGTACAGTACACATCACTCAATGCCAATACTTTTTTGAACAGATAACCGTGTACCGTGTTACTATCATTCCGACAAATGCTGGGGGTGCCTGAGCTACGCCAGGCTGAGATTACACCCTTAGAACCTGAGACCGGCTAGTACCGGCGAAGGGAAAGCAGTTAAGCAATTGGACTGCATTGGACTGCCGAAAAAGGGCGCAGGTTCTATCCCTGCGCCCCTATGTGATTCTGGCGGGCTTCCTGCTGCCAAAGGTTATACAGCATCGCCTCAGTTGGCGGGGTCAGTGTGGCGAGAAACACACCTTCAGGCAAATCCTTCCGAGAAGTTAGCCAGGTACCACGCAGGCTCACCTCTAAAGTTTCAGCATCACAGGGGGAAACAGCGATCGCCCCCTCATCCTCCAATCGCATCAACGCTGCTAACTCCCGCCGACAGCGAGTGCTAGCAGCCAACACAAAGGATGCTGAACACCGCTCCAGGGTGATCGATTGTCCAGCTTTCAGCATTAATGTGAGGCGAGGGGGCAGCCAGCTTTCCAGCGATTCAGGTAATAACTCTAAATAGAATCCGGTTTCCGTAAACGTGAATTTCAACATAACGTCGGCATGACTCCGAAAAACGGTTTTGCAGAGCAACGTTTTGGGATCGGGCAAACAAAATCTGGTTCTAGATAGACACGTGTTTCAACACCGTCTTTCCAGACAATCCACGAAAGATGTTGACGTTTAGGTCATGGACAAATTGAGACGCTTTGTGGGGAAGGGCGCTATCATCGAAGCAAGTTGTTGGGTTGTGCCCTCCCGGCCTGCTTCGTCTGCCTGGGTTGTTCATATCCTCATTATCATACTACAATTGTAATACAATGATGTCGATAATGAACAAAGGAGAGTCCTAATGTACACGATCAATCGCACCCCAACCACCGAAATGGAAGTCACCAGCATCCGGCTGGAACGAGATCTCAAAGAGCATCTTAAGAAATTAGCAGGCAGCCAGGGTTATCAAGCCCTTATCCGAGATGTGTTGTGGAACTATGTACAACAGAAATCGGGACAGTTTAGACCCAGTTTAACGCCGGATCAAATACGAGCCAGTGTGGCCGCGATCGCCCAACAAGAAGAAACGTGCGCGTTAACAGGTAAAATCATCAAGCCCCATGAACGGATGATATTGGGGTGGACAACGACAGGTGAGATGGTGCCCCTCAGCGAAGGGAGCCTTGCTGCATAGGAACTTTACGTCATGACCTTCCGACCGCGAAAACGATTTGCTCAGCACTGGCTACGCAGTGAGAAAGCCCTTCAGCGAATTGTTTCCGCCGCGAATCTGTCAGGAGGTCAAGCCCTCGTCCGTCCTACGCAATCCGATGAGGGGTTGCCGGACGACATCGTACTGGAAATCGGTCCGGGTACAGGCTTGCTGACTCGTCGCTTGCTTCGCCTGGCTCGGGCCGTTGTTTCCGTCGAAATTGATCGAGATCTGGTCAAACTCCTTCAAAAAGAGTTCGCTCAACACTCCACATTCCACCTGATTGAAGGGGATTTCCTCTCCCTCGATCTGGATGCAGCCCTGGCCAACCAACCTGCGTTTCAAACTCCCAATAAGGTTGTCGCCAATATTCCCTACAACATCACCGGCCCCATCCTGGAAAAACTTCTGGGTAGCATTCATCAACCCAATCCCCGCCCCTTTGATAGCCTTGTGCTGCTGATGCAAAAGGAAGTTGCCGAGCGCCTCTGTGCTAAACCGGGCAAGAAAACCTTCGGTGCCCTCTCCGTCCGGGTTCAATACCTCGCTGAGGCAGACTGGATTTGCGACGTCCCGGCCCGAGCGTTCCAGCCACCTCCAAAAGTAGATTCCGCCGTCGTGCGGCTGCGTCCTCGCCCCTTCCCCACGCCGGCCACAAATCCACGCCACATGGAAACCCTCGTCAAACTGGGGTTCGCCAGCCGCCGTAAGATGCTTCGTAACAACCTCAAAGGGATTGTGAAGGATGTTCAGGGGGAAGGGAGTGAGCGCGATACTCTCACCGACCTTTTCACCCGCCTCAACCTGAACCCCCAGGCCCGCGCCGAGGACCTGAGCGTTAGCGACTGGGTTAATCTCAGCAATACCTTATTAAGTGAAGGTTCTACAGCTTTACCTGAGGTTCCTGCGGAGGAGGAGATAGAGGCGATCGCTCCCATCCCACCTGCATTGTAGAACTGAAGCATTCAGATAAACATTCCCAACAGTGGCATGATAGGAAAGTTGCAAAAATGTCATGGATTCAGTACCCATGCGCTCCTATCTCCTGACCGCCCCCGCCAAAATTAACTTTTATCTAGAAATTTTGGGCGATCGCCCTGACGGTTACCATGAACTCGCAATGGTGATGCAGAGCATTGCCCTGGCTGATCGCATTCAGATTCGCCCCAACGGAACCACTCGTATCCAGGTGCAATGCGATAACCCTGAAGTTCCAGCAGACACCTCAAATCTCGCCTATCGGGCGGCCAAACTCATGGCAGACGAGTTTGAGGATGCCTACAGTCAATATGGTGGCGTAGACATCTTTATTGAAAAGAACATTCCCATTGGGGCGGGGCTGGCGGGTGGCTCAACGGATGCTGCCGCCGTGCTGGTGGGTCTGGATTTGATGTGGGGCTTAGGTCTCACCCAAATTGAATTGCAGGAACTAGCGGCGCGATTGGGGTCAGATATTCCTTTTTGTGTGTCTGGGGGAACGGCGATCGCCACCGGGCGTGGTGAGAGGTTAGCACCCCTCACGGATTTAAGTGGGCTGTCTGTAGTGCTGGGCAAATACCGCAGCCTCTCCGTTTCGACACCGTGGGCCTACAAAACCTATCGCCAACAATTTGGTCACACTTATATTCGAGAAAGCGATCGGTTTTCCACCCAGCGTCAAGCAATGCAATCCGGTGCTCTGGTTAGCGCCATCAGCCACCAGGACACGGGCCAGATTGGCAAATACCTTCACAATGACCTGGAAAAAGTTGTTCTCCCGGAGTACCCGCAGGTTGCAGAATTAAAAGCTGCAATGCAAGCTTGCAATCCTTTAGGTTGTATGATGTCTGGCTCTGGCCCCACTGTGTTTGCCCTAGCCGCAACCCCCGCCGCCGCTGCACAGATTCGAGACCGAGTACGGGAAACCATCCCCAACCCCGACCTGCAACTCTGGGTCACAGAGCTATGCCCCACCGGTATTCAGTTGGCCTCAAGCTGAAACGTTCCACAATTCGGTATTTTTGAGTGCGACGCATAAGCTGCCCTCAAAAATACTCTCAGCCCAAACTGAGGTATAGCGCTGCGCAGATTAAGTACGGTGGTGTGGGGGACGAAGTGTCCCACACCATCGTTGCTGTACGTAATGCACTTGCACATTGCTAATAAGTCCAGTTTTTATTTACCCACAAGGAATCCATCCTGCTCTAGGATGAGAATGATTCTGCAGACCAAACGGAACCCCCGCTGTATGGTGAACGAACCTTCTCAAAACCTGCAAACCGCTAAGCCCAAGACGCAGGAAGAGCCGCTTGATAAGCCTCCCACCGTGCTTCGATGCGTCACCGGGGCAGTCATTTCTGCATTATTTTCCGTTGGCCTTTACATGCTAACGACCTCCATTCACCAAACCTTAGATGCAACTCCCATCGTCTCGGATAACTACTTAACGGTGCGGATCTCTACATTGGTGCGATCGCTGGTCATTGGGATGGGAGCTTTGGGCACTATTACGTTCAGCGTCACAACGTTGGGGCTGATTGGATTAGCACTTCAACTACTGATCAAAGGCCAGCCAGCTACCTCCGACAAATAAAGTCGACCTCAGAGCCTATTTGAAAACCGAATTTTGGAAGGGTACGGTGTGTATGCACCGCGCTCTCCCAAAATTCGGTTTTCGGTTTTGGATAGGTTCTATAGCAATGTGCAAGTGCGTTAAGTACAACAACGGTGGTGTGGGGCACGAAGTGCCCCACATCACCGTACTTAATCAACCTCAGTTCGGGTTAAGGGCTTTTTCGAGTGCCGCGCTTCGCGCGGCACTCGAAAAAGCCCATTATTGCGTGCGCGTCGCGCACGCAATAATGGGCGGTTCAGCTTATCCCGAACTGACGTTAATCAACATGCACAGCGCTATAGGTATTGATTGAACCTGGGAGAACCACTGGTTTTGCCCCTTCCCACAACCATTTCTTTGGATGCCAAGCAATTCAGAGCCACGGAGTATTGGCGTGAGCCCAAGGCTTATTACAATATGTAAACGCTTATCAGAAAGGGTATGACCGTAGGTATCTGGATTCTGGGGGATCAGCTATCCCATCAACAGGCAGCATTAGTACAGTATGGCGATCGCTCCTCCCAAACTCCCGTCATTCTCATTGAATCGCTTCAGTGGGTACGAAAGCGGCCCTATCATCGGCAAAAGTTGGTGCTGGTCTGGTCAGCGATGCGCCATTTTGCAGAAGAACTGCGCCAACAAGGATGGCCCGTAACCTATGAGGTTGCTGAGGATTTCGAAGCACCTTTGCAGAAGTGGATCGCGACTGAGGGGATCACGGAACTGCAGGTTATGCAGCCGAGCGATCGCCCCTTCCGCAAACTCATGGACGGGTTGGATCTGCCGGTCCCGATCACTTACTTACCCAATAATCATTTTCTTTGGACAACCGATGCCTTTCGCGAATGGGCTAAAAAACGCAAAAACCTGCTGATGGAATTTTTCTATCGAGAGGGACGACAGCGATTTGCTGTTCTCATGCGTGGGGATCAACCTGCAGGAGGGCAATGGAATTTTGACAAAGACAATCGCAAACCGCCTAAGGGAAAATTAGAAACCCCTCATCCCTTGTGGTTCGAGCCTGATGCCATTACCCAGGAGGTCATGGAATGGGTGAAGAACGGCGACTTTACTAGCTATGGAGAAGCTGAGCCCTTTCGGTGGGGAGTAACCCGAGATCACGCGCTGCGGGTACTGGATCACTTCATTACCACCCGGCTACCAACCTTTGGCCCCTATCAAGATGCCATGGTGACTGACGAACACACTCTGTGGCATGCCCTTCTGTCCCCCTACATGAACCTTGGGCTCCTTCACCCTTTGGAAATTATTGAGGCTGTGGAGGCGGTTTGGGAAACCCATGATCTGCCCATCAATGGAGTTGAAGGATTCGTCCGACAAGTTCTGGGCTGGCGAGAGTATATGCATGGCCTGTACCAATATATGGATGAGGATTACCCTCAGCGCAATTTCTTCAACCACACGCAACCTTTACCCAAATTCTTTTGGAATTCCAACCAGGCAGATATGAACTGCCTCCATCAGGTTCTGAAGCAAATTGAGCACATGGGCTATGCCCACCACATCCAACGCTTGATGATTCTGGCCAACTTCTCACTGATTGCTGGGTTTTCTCCCCAGGAGGTAGAGAGCTGGTTCCATGCCGCTTTTATTGATGCGTACGACTGGGTCATGCAGCCCAATGTTATTGGTATGGGCTTATTTGCTGATGGAGGCATACTGGCATCGAAGCCTTACGCTTCCTCGGCAAATTATGTCAATAAGATGAGCGATTATTGTAAAGGGTGCCGCTATGATCCAAAAGCTCGGACAGGCGATCGGACCTGCCCCTTCAATTTCTTTTACTGGGATTTCCTGGCTCGCCATCGCGAGAAACTTTCCAGTCAGGGTCGCATGACGTTCATTCTCAAAAACCTGGATAAAATGCCACCTGAAGAACTCACAGAAATTCGGGAACGCGCTAATGCGTGGCATGCAGCACACCATTAGAGGGAGCTTGAATGGTTGTCTTCCACTCGCACTACGTGGTGAAGAGCAACCCTTTGCTCATTGAGTCAACACCCCCTCTTGGTTTGATCAATCCGGGTTTGCTCCTCAGCACAGGGAACTGCAGACCCTTATGGTCCCTCCTTTAACCAATTACCACATCAAGCTATTGGCGGCAGCGCTCATGGTGGTTGACCATGTGGGCGTTATTTTCTTTCCGGAACTGCCGATTTTGCGAGTGATCGGTCGATTTAGCTTTCCACTGTTTGCCTGGCTTCTGGTGCAAGGCGAGCAGTATACCCACCACATGCCACGCTATTTGCTGCGCTTAATTGCCTGGGGATTTATCTCACACCCGGTTTACCTCTGGGCTTTTGAAATTAGTGAGCCCGATCTCAACATTCTGTTCAGTCTGGCTTTAGGTGCGTTGTGCCTACGAGGGCGTCGCCAATACCCCCAATGGGAGCTACCCATTTGGGTTGGAGGAGGTGTGCTGGCAGAACTTAGTCATGCTAGCTACGGGTTTTATGGAATTGGAGCGATCGCCCTAATTCGCACCTACAAACTTACCGCCCTCTGGTGGCTGTTCTGGATTTTGCTCCACCTCTTCACTGAACTCCAATGGGGGTACAACCAACTTCCTGCCGTCCTTTCCCCCCTAATCTTTCACCTGACCAATGGCGAGCGAGGGGCAAAAGCCCGTTGGTTTTATCTGTTTTACCCAGCTCATCTATTAATATTGGGTCTCATTCATCTTCAGATACAACAACCAACCGGGTAGACCCGCCAAAAACTTTGAGGCCTGATGCTCAGCCCCAAATTTCGGGTTATCTCACTTAGACAGGACTTACGCATTTATGCTGTGAGTGGGGTGCTCTGCACCCCACTCACAGCATAAATGCTCTAGATATAGCGGACTTGCGTAAGCCCTGTTAGAAACAGATACTTCGCAACCTGTAATTTTTTTGTAGAGACGGCTTCGCCACCTCCACAAAAAAATTACAGGTTATTTTGTTTGTGATCCTTAGCACTGCGTTGGACGTTTGGTTGATGGCTATGGCAGGGAACGTAAAACGCTCTTTCCACAACCATCAACCAAACTTTTGAAATACAACCTTCCACTCCAGGAGTGAGATAACCCTCAACTTGAACTCCTAAGTGACACAGTTGAGAGGAACTCAAGAACCAACCCGAATGCGAACTGCCAAAGCTTAGTTGAGTGCAGATGCCTGCTGCATTAGAACTCGTCGCTGCCGTAGCCCGACATGTCAGTGTCCTGATCCCGCTTCGAACCTAACAACTCCAACCGATCAACCCGAATGACAGGCTTGGAACGCTCAGCGCCTGTGCCGCGATCTTGCCAGTAGTCAAACTTCAGCGCACCCGTCACACCAATCAAACTACCCTTACGAACATAATCAGCAGCGACCTGAGCGGTTTTACCCCAAATTTCGAGGTTAAACCAATCGGGTTCGTCATTATTGCGGCTGCGGCGGTTGACCGCCAAGGTCAGATTGCAGACCACACTACCCGACTCAAAATATTTCACCTCTGGGTCACGACCTGCCCGACCCACCAGCGTTACAACGTTCAAACTCATCGTGGTTCAACCCCAAAAGCACAATAGTGGTGAAAACCTGGCAACAAAGTCAGTTATTATGGCGGAAATTTACGGATTTGTACAAAGTCTGTGGGAATCATAGTACAAAGCCCTGCCCACAGGCATCGTAGTAGAGCTTTCAACAAATTTAGAAGGCTACCTCTTTTTAATACTAGTCTATTTGTACTAATTCAGAAGAGCCGAGAAGCAATTTATACTTCGGCGGTTTGACAAGTTTTCAGTACGGGCTGTATTACCCGGTGGGCGAGCGATCGCCCTGTTCCTTCCACTTTTCTCAATTATTCATCATTCAAAGGACAATCGGGTGCTGTAAACTCTTGACAAGAAACGTAATAAAATCCACCTCGACTGCCCTTCTTTAGGGCCTTGACGTTGTAGAGTGGTGCAGTTAAGGTTTACGCCGGGTCGCTCGAAACTGAAGAGCAGGCATTTGACGACAATTAGGAGCTAGGTAAACTCGTGGGACTCTTCAATCGCTTTTCACTTTCGCGTGACATGGGTATCGACCTCGGTACTGCTAACACGCTGGTTTATGTTTCGGGCCGGGGCATCGTGTTACAAGAGCCCTCCGTCGTCGCCATTGACCAAAACAAAAAATTGCCTCTGGCTGTTGGTGAAGACGCAAAGAAAATGTTAGGCCGTACCCCTGGTGACGTGGTTGCGCTTCGCCCCTTGCGCGATGGTGTAATTGCCGACTTTGATACCGCCGAATTGATGCTGAAGCACTTCATTCGCCGGGTTCATGAAGGGCGTACCCTCGTTTCACCCCGTATCGTGATCGGGATTCCCAGCGGAGTAACCGGGGTTGAGCGTCGGGCTGTTATGGAAGCGGCTTCTCAAGCAGGAGCCCGTGATGTTTATCTGATTGATGAACCTGTAGCGGCAGCCATTGGGGCGGGGTTGCCTGTTGCCGAGCCAACAGGCAACATGATCATTGATATTGGTGGCGGTACGACTGAAGTTGCCGTCCTCAGTTTGCAAGGTACTGTGTTGAGCGAGTCCGTGCGAGTGGCTGGTGATGAACTGAGTGAAGCCATCTCTCAGTACATGAAGAAGGTCCACAACCTGGTGATTGGGGAACGCACGGCCGAGGAAATCAAAATTAGCATTGGTTCCGCCTACCCCACGGACGAAGACGAGATTGCATTAGAGGTACGCGGTCTTCACCTTTTGTCTGGGTTACCCCGCACGATTACTGTCAAGAGCGCCGAAATTCGCGAAGCCATGGCTGAGCCATTGACAGTCATCATTGAGGCCGTGAAGCGAACCCTGGAGCGTACACCTCCCGAACTGGCAGCTGATATTATCGATCGCGGAATTATGCTGGCCGGGGGTGGTGCATTGCTCAAAGGTCTAGATACTCTCATCAGCCATGAAACAGGAATAGTGACTCATGTTGCGGCTGATCCTCTTAGCTGTGTAGTTCTGGGTACAGGTCGTGTTCTTGAGAACTTCAAGCAATTGGAGCGGGTATTCAGCGGTCACTCTCGCAATATGTAAGTTGATGAAACCTGTTGGTATCACACAACTTAATGCCAACAGGCTTCCTGCTTATTTCGAATCTGCAAACCCTAGAGTGCACATGCCGGAATGTTAACGTTACGCCGCTGGTGGAGTCGTCAAGGGCTTCGGTTAATTCTGATTGGCTTGGCGCTATCCTTTGCCTGGGGGCTGAAACAGTCTCAGGGTGGAGCGGTGTATGAACTTTACCGCTTGCTGACCCTCCCCTTTCAACCCCAAGAAGATACGCAACAGCTCGTTCTAGAAAATGCCACTATTCGAGAGCTTCAAAGCCGAGTTGTGGAACTGGAAAGCCAAAACCAGAGCCTGCGCCAACTCATTAATTATCGAGATGGCCAATCCAAGGGGATTGTTGCCCCCGTCATTGGCCGTAGCGCGGATCACTGGTGGCAGCAAGTCGTTCTAGGACGTGGAAGCAATGATGGCATTAAGGTTGGAGACGTGGTATCTGGAACGGGGGGCCTGGTTGGTCGGATAACCCAGGTGACACCCAATACCAGCCGGGTATTGTTAGTAACAGATCCAACAAGTCAGGTTGGAGTAACCATTAGCCGTTCCCGTGTAGTGGGCGTTATGCGAGGTCAGGCGGGCAACCGTGCGGTTATGCAGTTCTTTGAGAAAGTGCCCGATGTTCGTCCGGGAGATGTGGTCGCAACGTCTCCTATCAGTCACTTAATGCCTGCGGGGTTACCCGTTGGGCAGGTAGAGTCTGTAGATTTGCGTAAGAGCCCAGCTCCAGAAGCAGTCATTGAGCTTTCAGCTCCCATTGGTTATCTGGACTGGGTGATTGTGACGTCAAATTCTAAATCTCAGGATTGGTAGCGGAGGTGTCTGCCTGTGTTTGACCCCTATCGCTGGTCCCCTTTGCAGCGGCGATCGTTCAATTGGGCTGTTACCATCTTCTCTATATTGGTCTGTTTGCTGATCATGCCAACCCGGTTCCCAGGCATGGAGCTGCTAGGCGTTGGCCCAAACTGGATGTTAATTTGGGTCGTCGTTTGGAGCGTTAATCGCACGGCTTGGGAAGGCGCGCTGGCAGGCCTAATTCTTGGTCTGATTCAAGACGGAATGACAACGCCTCATCCGAGCCATGCGGTTAGTCTGGCGATCGTCGCTGTTTTAACAGCCCGTATTCGTAAGCAGCGTTATATTCAGGAAGACTTCATTTCCATTGCCCTCATTGTATTTGGCATGGCTGTAGTCGCAGAAACAGTCGTTGCTCTACAGTTCAGTCTGGGCAGCATCCGGGGAGTATCTGAAACCTATCCAACCATTGGTGAAATCTGGCTGTTTCATCAGCAAATTGCCCTCTGTTCGGCCATTTTAAGCAGCCTGTGGGCTCCGGTCATCTACTACCCTTTGAAACGTTGGTGGCAGATGATAGAGACCATTGAACAGGCCCAGATGGGTTAACCGTCGTGAGCAAAGGCTAAAGGCGGTGAGGCATGCCCCTCAGCCTTTGTCCTATTGAAATCAGGCCCGAAAACCGCACGCCTTTGGCGCGCGGTTTTCGGGCATCAAAGCCAAGAGTTCACGCCCGTAGGGCGTGAACTCTTGGCTTTGATGCCCATACTGAGAATTGCTGGCATTAATGTTGTGTGGTGTGCAAAGTACACCGCACAACATTAATGCTTTAACTAGGGTGAGCGTACGTAAATCCTATTCCTATAGTGCTATGCACATTGATTAAGTACGGTGGTGTAGCACCTCGTGCCTCACACCACCGTTACTGTACTTACCGCGCTTGCCCGTTGCTATCTTGAAAAGAATTAGCAAAATGGCTCCGCAATATCAAAGAGAGTGAGGGCTTATCCACACTCTCTTTGATACATGAGAATTTTTTAGCCAACTAACACGGGAAACGCTTCCGTCTGGTAAACCAGGTAGTGAGCGGCTGAAAGCAGATCATGGTGAATACGGGTTGGCTGGAAGCGATTTAGATAGGTTTGGCTGCGAATGCCTGATGTAACAGCGATCGTGCGAATGTGGTTGGCTTGGCCTGCCAGTACATCAGCCTCAGTGTCCCCAATCATCCAGGCATGAGCATTGGGTGAAATGCCATAGTCAGCCATCACTTGCATAAGCAGAGCATTTTTCTGCTCAGCCTGATTGTGATAGGCCGCATCCTTGTCATGGGTTCCGCGAATATCAGTAAAGAGCCGAGCTAAACCATAACTTTGCAAAATTTGCTCAGCCTGCTGTTGGCATCGCAGGGTCACTAGAAAAAGCTGCGCTCCCTGAGCGTGCAGTAAAGACAGAGCCCAACGAACACCAGGCTGTAGAGTATCTCGATGGAGTAATGCAGGCTGATTAACGATATGAGTTACCCGCTGTAAAAATGCATCGAAATACTCAGCTGGCAAACCCGATCGCATTGCAATTTCGAGATCAGGCACTCGATTTTGTTTCATGTGCCAGAACTGTTGTTTATCCAATTGATGGATAGGGAGAGCGGTACCTTGAGCATGACAGTCAGCTTGAACATCTGCCAAGGCCAACAGATAGGTCTGATAGTATCGCTCAGATACATCAAGAATTGGCCCATCAAAATCACAGAACACAGTCATCGGAGCGCAAGTGGATGTTCTCTTGGCACCGGGAACCATGGATATTAATCTTTGGCTAATAGCAACTACGTTCCCCATCCGAGTACGCTGAATCGAATTAAATTTAAATACTTCTTCACAATATCACAATTTCATAAGGTGCAAAAAAACTAACTGCTTTGACTAATAAGTTAATCTTATGTATCAGGTTTTACCTAAGCACCTAGGCCCACAAGGATTGGCTCCATCACTAATTTCGTCCTCTCACACGCAAGCCATAGCATTTTTCAATACCAACCTTCTCGTCGTGTTGAGCCTGATAGCGGGTCCTGTTTCAAATGTGTGGATGAGATGTGGTGAAAGGGGTACTTCGTACCCCTTTCACCACATCTCATCCACACATCTAGAACACTACCTTGGTAGCGTAAGCAACGCTAAGTCCTACGATGAGAAGATCGCCTCGCGTTCCAGAAGCAATGTTACAGGCCCATCATTTTCAATAGAAACCTGCATCATTGCACCAAATCGTCCTGTCTCCACCCGTAGACCACTCTGCCGCAGAATTAACACAAAGGTGTTGTACAGTGCTTCTGCGGTGCTAGGAGGAGCAGCCTGGTCGAAGGAAGGCCGCCTTCCCTTGCGACAATCGCCATAGAGTGTGAATTGGCTGATAACGAGCAATTCTCCGCCAATCTCCTGAACCGAACAATCGAAGCGATCGCCCTCCTTTCCTGAGAATATCCGCAAATCCAGACACTTTCGTGCCATCCACTGCAACTGTTCCTCAGCATCCCCTTCTGCGATCCCAACCAGTAAGTTTAGTCCCCGTCCAATCTGTCCTACGACTTCTCCATCAACTACAACTTGTGATGACCGTACCCGTTGAATAACTACTCGCACTGTCCTATTTCCTTCTTAGAATTGAGGTTAACTCACACGGCAAAGACTTTAAATTCTAATCAAACTAAATCCGCAGCAGGCAAAAAAAGAAGGTGGAAGCAAAGCTTTCACCTTCTTTTTGCCCTATAAGGCTATTCGTTGATGACCTATGCCTGCCGCTTCTGTAAGACAGGGTTATCCGAAGGTAGGGCAATCAAGTTATCTGCATAGGAGCAGATCAGCCCGCGTTGACGGAGTTTGCCCATCAGGCGGGTAACAGTAACACGGGTGGAGCCGATCGCGCTACCAATCTGAGCATGAGTCAAAGTCCAGGGAAGATAATAGCCATCGTCAAAGGGCTCACCAAACTCTTCAATGAGCAGAGTAATAAACCCTAGCAACCGATCAATCGTCCGCCGCTGCCCTAGGGTGCTAAGCCAGAGCAGTTTGCGCTGGTGTTGATGACGGAAGGCGTCTAACACTTCGCGACGAAAATGAGGCCAATGGTCTAGGTCGTGCCAGTACAGCCAGATGACTGAAGTTTGATCAACATGGGCGAAGGCTTGCAGGGTAAAGGGCGATTGCACCACAATCTCAAAGGGTTGCCCAGCCCCAACAAAACCTAAAAATGCCTCCTCAGCCTCTAAAGGACGAGAAATGCGTGAATTACTGCTGGATGCACTCACCTGAGCTTCACCCACCAAGCGAATCGATCCCCGTTCAACTAGATAAAGCAAGCCAGGACGAGCAGGGATTTTTTCGTCTTTCGTAAAAGACCGACAACGATAATGCTCCTGAGCCCAATCGGTGATCCGTTGCCAGGTCAAGAAGGGTCTGGAGGAGTCTGATGGGGATGTGATGGGATACATAGATACTCACTCGTCGGTATCAGTAGAAGTGCGCGATGGCGACTGCACTTTGAAAACAACACTCGTCAGCTGAAGCCGAATATGCAAGGAGCCACACTTACCCAAACTGACCACAGTATATTCGCCTTTAATCTTAACTATAGTAAGGAAAATTACGGAGTCCAGATAAATTGCGACACATATGTCCTGTTCAGTTCATCAAAAATTAATAGTTGAATACTAGGCTTCTCTGTGTTTTCACAGAATCGAACTCAGGCTCAGGATGATTCCTGACGATATTTGTGGCAGCATTGACGCCAATTTACGTAAATTTCACAGATTGAATTCAATGTTTTATTAAGACTTTATGAAGAGTAAACACTCTTTAAAGTTTTTTTAATTTCGGATGCGGATGCTCAACACTTCAAGATTGGGCAATGGCAATGTTTTACGTTTGCCTGGAAAATTTTTTGACATGGACAAACTTTAAGTTATTGAGTACTAGCGCCCCTTGCACTCCACGATTCGATTACAAACTCTCCTAAACCAGCAGGTACACACCATTCTGGAAGAGACCTTGAAGCTATTGCCTCAGGAGTGGTGCGACTTATTCCCTTCCAGTAGTGCTAGCGCTTGGGAGAAAGTTATGGCTGATCTGGTGGCATCTAATGCGATCAGGCGTGTACGCCGAACAGAAGCCATCATTTATCAATGGGCGATCGCCCCTCAACTCAGTCCTCTACTCTCTATACCTAGCGCTACTATCGCTCAGAAGCTGGTAGACCTTCTTACACATGGCTCTAAACCACTTGTAAGAAGCGATCCCGGGTACAAGCTGCGAGCTGAAATTTGGGTAAATTGTCGCGTGACTGTCTATGCTCATCACTTGATTCAAATTGAGGTGAGCGATCGGGCTCTAGCAAGCTGGTTACAGCAAGTTATTGCGTTACCAGACCTAGAACTTACGCCCTCCGTCTTCCGTAGAGAAGACAGTGCAACCTCCAATCGACGGTCGCTGGAGGGTATATTTCCGCTGCAAGCCGCTCATGCCCGATGCTGTTCATTACTTCGTCTAGGGGAGCGGGAAGGGCTTATAAAGATCTACCCAGCAGACGAGAAGAGTTTGCCTCAGAGGATAGATTGGCCTAATCCCCTTTCCTGGCTTCAGGAAGAGGGCCAACTGAGACTGGTTCACCCCAGTGAGCGGTACTTACTTGTCTCTGGGGTTGAAGTTTTGGGCGATCGCACATTTTCCCCAAGTCAAATACATTTCAGCGAACGTTTTTTTGCATTTGACGCAGCTTGTCGCATTTTGGGCGAGATCAAAGCCCACGCCCCTCAGTTGGCTCAGGCCCGTTTAGGGCTCATTCTTTTCAGTCGTCACTGTCTCGCGCAGAGTTTGGAGATCCAGGGAATAGAGCCTCTTTGTGAACTCTGAAACCTGCATGACTAATGTGTACTATTGTCAGGTTCTGATGACTTTTTCAAATAAGAGCTGACAAATCCAATCATCGTCTGATAGAGTGGCGGATGTGTGAGGAGCGAACCAGCGAGAGCACCGAGACGAAACACGGTCAGTCGTCGGTGCTCTTTCTGACATTTAAAGAGGTTACTTCCTCTAGAAGGCGAAAGAACAGCTCCTTTAATATTTTTTCAATATGAAGATGGGCCTAATGCTTTACGTTCTGCTTAGACGGAACGTAAAGCATTAGGCCCATCTTCAGTAGACCTCGTGCGTGAATCGTTGTGTGGCTTCGCCACGCAACGATTCACACCCTCAAAACCGATTCATGCAGGAGGTCTACTATTGAAACAGATTAGGTTAATAGGAATTTTTCAATAGCAACGGCGGCACCGCTCGCTTCTACACTGGGTGCAACCCACTGCGCCATTCTTTTAACAGCTTCGGGGGCATCTCCCATGGCGACGCCAATCCCGGCATATTCCAGCATTTCCAGGTCATTCAGGTTATCACCGATGGTCATGACTTGATCCGCCTCTAATCCCAGCAATTCCTCCGCGATGTATCGTACCGCCGTTCCCTTATTAACTTGGGGGTTCGTGGCCTCCAAAAAGATATCTACAGACTTGGTGAGGTAGATATCTGTTGGGGCATAGCGTTTTTTGAGCAGTTGCCAGAGTTGATCAATCAGATCGACATCCGAGCTTTGCACAAGAACTTTGGTGGGATCAACAGTGAGAAGCTGGCGCAGATCGCCAACTGCATGAGCTGCAACAGACGATCGCTCAACGTAGCGCTCCGTTTCCTCTAACATTTCGCGCACGTAAAGCTGGTCGTTGATATAGAAGTGGATAGAGAGGCGATCGCGCAATTCTGGCTGCTCAAAAAAATCCAACAGCTCATGGGCATACTCACGGGAAAGCGTCCAGTGGCGATGGACTTCGTTTGTCTGTGGGTCTTGAATCCAGGCTCCCTGGTAAGCCATCAAGGGTAGGGTAGAAGCGATCGCCTGATGAAAGCGAAGCGCAGATTGATACATACGCCCAGTGGCGATCGCGACTTGTATACCCCGCTCTTGAGCGGCCTGGATAGCTTGTAAAACTTTCGCCTCAATTTGATTGGAATGCCCGACCACGGTGCCATCCAGATCCATGACCAATAGCCGAATATCTTTCATTATTTTGGGAACTAAAAAGTTGAATGAGAAGAATTGAATTGTTAGGTCATCCACGTTTCAATTTTCCATTCATGACTGTAGCCCGTTTTGAGAAGCCTACGTCAGCCTGGTCATGTTTCAAACGTATGGATGGGGTGTGGTGAGGGAAATACTTCGCGCCCCATTCACCACACCCCATCCATACGTCTAGAACACTATCTGTCAGCACTACAGCGCTTTCAAACGCTTAAAATCTAGTTGCTTTTGTGAGAGCCGCACTCCGCGCGGTTCTCACAAAAGCAAGCGCGGCTGATTCAGGTACAAAGCGCTGTCATACGAACGATGGGTCTCCTGAAGTAGACTGCCTGCCCTTAAGCGAACCCATAAGGAACGGAAATTTCAGCTTTTATTAACAGGGTTTTCAAGCAACCCTTGTTAGGATTTTGCCGACTTCAAACAGAGGGACCGACATGAGTACGACGCAGGTGCTTGAATTCATGCACAAGACGGCGGCAGATATTACCCTGCAACATGAGCTAGAAGCATTGCTTGGAGTTGGCGATGGCAATATTAGCAGCGAAGCTGAATTAGATACGGCTGAAACCGAAGCCCTCCTTGGGGATCGTGCTCCTACTGTGACTGAATTTGCAGCTAAAAAGGGCTATCAGTTCTCTGTCGATGAATTAGTAATCGTCGTTAGTGCGTTTCAGCGACATCATTCTGGCGAACTATCTGATGAGGCTTTTGCCCAGTTAGTAGGCAGCGCCTCAGCTCAATCGGTCAATTCTTCAGCACTGCGGCGACTGACCCAATTTCTCAGCAAAACCTATTTGGGAATCGATCTGAAGAGTTAGGTGTCAAAACCCATCAAAAAGTTAAGCCAGAGCTAAAACCCTTGGCCTAGACAGTTTTGTTCTACAGCCTTACGCAATCTATGGCCTTTATTGCGTTAGTTGTCCCCAATTCAGGATAGGCTGACGTGCTCATTTTGGCATGCGCAAAGCGCACGCTAAAATGAGTGTTTTCGAGTGCCGCGCGTTGCTCAGCACTCGAAAACGCCCTTAACTCGAACTCATGCCCTAACTAAGTTTTTGAAGGGGGCTACAACCGATCGCCCCCTCAAAGCGCAGTTACCTTAGGTGTCAGAGGAATCGTAACGGCCTTCAGGCAAAAGCAGCATGGCATCTCCAAAGGAGTAAAAACGGTATTCCTGAGCGATCGCCTCCTCGTATAAGTTAAGCAACCGCTTGCGCCCCACAAAAGCACTGACGAGCATCATCAAGCTGGATTGGGGCAAGTGGAAATTGGTAATTAAACCGTCGACGACCTGCCACTGATAGCCAGGGTAAATATACAACTCAGTCTTTCCCTGAAAGGGCTTAAGGCCACCATCCTGAGCCGCCCCTTCTAGCGATCGGATTACGGTAGTGCCCACGGCAATGACCCGCCCACCTCGGGCTTTCGTCTCCTGAATTTTTTCGACCACCTCGGGCGAGATCTCCAACCACTCACCATGCATCCGGTGGGTCGTAATATCGTCGACCTCGACCGGCCGAAACGTTCCGACTCCCACATGCAAGGTAATGAAGGTCTGTTCAATGCCCTGAGATTTCAAGTTTTCCAGGAGCTCGGGGGTAAAGTGTAGTCCGGCAGTAGGAGCGGCTGCCGAACCTGGCTCATTTGCGTACACCGTCTGGTACTGGTCAGGGGCAGCCTCGCTACCCGTGATGTAGGGGGGAAGGGGGACAACCCCTATCTCATCCAGCACCGAGAGCAAGGATTGCCCCGCTGGTGGCTCAAACTGGATAATTCGCCCCGATGTAGCGGGGTCAACCGCTAATACCGTGGCCTCTAGTTTGGGGGGCTTATCGTGCTCTTCGTCGACGGGAGTGCGATCGCCAAAAAAGTGAATGCGGGCACCGGGCTTTAACCGCCGTCCTGGCCGGACCAGGCACAGCCAGCAATTTCGCTCTTTTTCTTCGAGCAACAACAGTTCAACTTTCCCGCCGCCCACTTTCCGGCCGTAGAGCCGGGCTGGAAGCACACGGGTATCGTTCATCACTAACAGGTCACCAGGCCGTAGCAGGTGCGGCAGTTCACGGAAAATATGATGCTGATATTCAGTTTTGGAAGTAACTACGAGCAGCCGAGAGCTATCCCGGGGGACAGCAGGGTTTTGCGCAATGCGCTCTGGAGGCAGGTGATATTGATATGCCGCCAGTTTCAAGTCGTCATCATCAGGGGGTTGAGCAAACATCAGAACACACACACAGAGACTTAAAGCCAGATTAAGGGAAATCCATCAAGTAAAAATATTTTTTACTTGATGGAGAACATTCTCGCAGATTGGGTGAAATCCCCTATAACAAGTGACGTGTTTCCCCTCACCATAATTGCCTTGATTATTAAGAAAATAGAAAAGTAGAGCACAGTATTGGCCTGGGAGCGATCGGGAAGTATGGAATTCGTCTATTACCTCACTAACGCCAGTTTGACCCTGCGAGTGGTAGAGTACCTCCACCAGGCCTTCTGGCTACAGACCCGGTTTTTGACTGTAATCCACCAGATTAACGGTTGGGTCATCAAAATAAAACTCGAAGAATTACTGGATCCTGAGCAGGAGGGTGATTTCCGAGCCTTCTTGAATGAGCTGGGCAATGCCTATGAGCCAGAAAATCGCGTTCGGATGACGTTTTGGGGTTTGGAGATGGGACAATCCCCGATTGAAGTCATGCGGCGTTATCAGGTAGCTGTCGTATCCCACGGCAAACCCAACCGCCAGGAAATTGAAGAATTTCGTAAGCAGTTCGTAACAGGGTTAGGATATTGTCCTGAAACATTAACCTAAGCCGCCATTTCTCCCTCCATTCTTCAGGCCTACGTTACGGAGAAACCACACCACATTTGTTTCTTCTCAGAAAATAGCAACTCAAGAATTCCACAGCAACACCGCTTATCCATTGGATAAGCGGTGTTGCTTGTCAATTAACGGCGATCGCAGGGGAAGCACAACACCTCAGCGTATTTTCTAGATAGCGCTACGCGTTGAGAACCAGATAGCGTGTTTTTCAAAAACACACTGTCCTAAACAGACCGCGTCAAGCCACAGCAAAAGGAGAGGGTGGGCATTAAGCGCCCACCCTCTCCTTTTGCCGTTGCCTAAATGGCTATCGCAAACACAATTACACCGCTGCCAGGGATGCTAATGGATCAGGAATCGTAGAACTGGGGGCTTCAAACTCCCCGGTTAGTACATATTCCAGCCGTAACCGTAGCCAGGTGATGAACTGAGAATTCGTTGAAACAATGGCCACACTGGGCTGAGGGCATTTGGCCTTAGCTGCCGCAAACTCAGGAGTTTCTAGGAAGGCTGGTTGGCGCACGAGCCAAAAGTCAATGGCTTTTCCCTTTTCTTGATAATCACGATGGCGTTCCTTAAGTACCTCATCGAGAGGTTCTTCCTCTAGAAGAAATTTCTCGCTTGCGAGAAGGTAATAGTAGGTTGTCATACAGCTCCTTGAATCGCTTGTTTCATTTCACGTACAGCCCTCTCCAGCCCCACCAGCACCGCTCGACTAATGATGGAATGACCGATATTTAGTTCTTCCATCCCCTCTAGAGCCGCGACCGGGGCGACATTCCAATAGGTCAGCCCATGACCTGCATTCACCCGTAGACCGTTGGCGATCGCCCGCTGGCAACCCCGGCTCAACACGGCCAGTTCATGAGCATGGCTCACTTCGTTCTGGGCTTCGGCGTAGGTTCCCGTATGGAGTTCCACAAATTGGGCTCCAACGGCAGCGGAGGCCTGAATTTGAACCTCTTCGGGATCAATGAACAGGCTTACGGGAATCCCCGCTCCCTGTAATTGCTCCACGACAAAGCCAATACGAGCTTTCTGCCCAGCCACATCTAAGCCGCCCTCAGTGGTCACTTCCTCGCGCCGTTCTGGCACCAAGGTGACATAGTCAGGGCGAATGTCGAGGGCGATCGCCACCATTTCCTCGGTTGCAGCCATCTCCAGGTTCAGGTGGGTGCGTACAGTCTGTCGCAGAATGCGCACATCCCGTTCCTGGATGTGACGGCGATCCTCCCGCAGGTGAACGGTGATGCCATCGGCCCCGGCCAGTTCTGCCAGAACTGCGGCGGCCACTGGGTCAGGTTCCACCGTACGGCGGGCCTGACGAATGGTTGCCACATGGTCGATATTGACACCCAGAGTAGGCAAAGTGGTCTCTCCCCTTTAAAGACATTCTCTATGATGCCATTGCAGTGGAAGCAATGGATCCGCTTGAAAAAGCTGGGTTTAAACTCGGGTGGCGATTTATCGCGATCGCGACTCCTATCAGGACACAAGAGAGTAGGCACAGCGCGTCTACTCTCTCCATGGGTCTTGAAGGACAAGCTCTAGATGCGCTGGAGAACCCCAGGTTGCTGCAAGTCTGCCAGAGTTCCACTACCTGTACACAACAGCGTTGTTTTCAATTCTGCAATGAGAGCTTCCATCAGTTCATGGAGGGCAGTTTCCGAGGTCGCAGCGGCTTGCAAGAAGGGAAGGGCCAGGCCTCCCAGAGTTGCTCCGAGGGCGATCGCCTTCGCCACATCTAAACCATCTCGCAACCCACCCGAAGCAATGAGCGGCACATGGGGGGCAACCGTTCGAATTTCCGTTAAGCATTCGGCAGTTGGTAGCCCCCAATCACCAAAGGTATTTCCCAGGCGGCGCTGAAGCGGATCTTTCGCGCGCTCCCCTTCAACTTTTGCCCAGGAGGTGCCTCCAGCTCCAGCGACATCAATCGCGCTGATCCCGGCATCCAACAATTTCTCAGCCAAAGAGCCCGATATACCATTGCCCACTTCCTTCGCAATAACGGGAACAGGAAGCTGCTTACAAAGGGTTTTAATTTGGCTCAATAGCCCCCGGAAGTTGCGATCGCCCCCGGTTTGTACCGCCTCCTGCAGGGGGTTCAGGTGCAGAATCAGAGCATCCGCTTCTAACCAGTCCACGATCCGCTGGCATGACTCGATAGTGCAGCCGTAGTTCAGTTGAACGGCTCCTAAATTGGCAAAGAGGGGGATGTCGGGGGCAATAGCCCGCACCGCAAAGGTCGGACGGACTTCAGGATTTTCCAGGGCAACCCGTTGGGAACCGACACCCATTGCAATGCGGTACTGTTGGGCGATCGCGGCCAGACGTTGGTTGATCAGGCGCGCTTGCTCCGTACCCCCAGTCATAGACGAGATCAGGAGGGGAGCCTTGAGTGACTTGCCCAGAAAGGAGGTGGAGATATTGAGCTCATGCCAATCCAGTTCGGGTAGAGCGCAATGGCGAAAGCGGTAGTTTTCTAAGCCACTGGTCGTTTGCCGAAACTGCACATTGTCTTCCAGGCAGACACGAATGTGATCGGCTTTGCGGCTTTGGGTTTCAGTAACGGCTTCCGAGTCCACGGGCAAATTGGCAAACCCCTCCGGGGAAATCAGGGGAGGGAGCGCCTCAACGTTTAACTTCACGGTGTCAGACACAGCTATAAGTGGCTTACATCAAGGGTTTATACGATTATGCTTTGTCAGTCTCCCACGGCATAGATACCCAAACTAATTGCGGCAACATTGCGACACACTTCTGAGGTGCAGCCCTGACACTGCACACTGAGGAGATTTCTGCATCAGAATTTGCCCGTCGCCAGTAATTTTCATTATGAGCTTCAAAGCCGAGAGTTCGTGCCCTACGGGCACGAACTCTCGGCTTTGAAGCCCAAAAACCGCTCGCCTCAGGCGAGCGGTTTTCGGGCTGGATTCCAAAATGAGCATTGCTGGCCCGTCGTGTGAAACTTTATCCGCTTTGTAAGCAAAGTCCCACACGACGGGCAAATTCTGATCATTGCATCCTGTGAAGGGCCGTTGGTGCTGGGAAAGAGGTGGGTACGCTAAGGCTGAATCGCTGAGCGGTAATGGTTATGGGTTTTGTAGTTGCAGGTGTTGTGGTATTCGTTGTGGCTGGAGTGCTGTTCTTTATCCAACGGAACCAGCACAACCGCGCGAACTGTGTGCGAATGGCGCGGGCCGCTACCGTAGCGGAGTTGGAAACCATGGCGAAAGAAATTGCCCAGGAAATTGGTGGCGGCAGTTGGCGGGAGTATGTGAAAGTTGCGGGAGAGATTGTGTGCGATCGCCCTCTCACCGCTCCCCTCAGTGAGCAGCCCTGCGCCCACTACCGCATGACGGTACGCCGAGAGTACGAGGAGCGCGTCACGGTCAAAGATAGCGAGGGCAAAACCCGCGAAGAAACGCAGCGGAGTTCGGAAACCATGTCTACGAATGAGCAATCGGTACCGTTTGTGTTGCGCGATCGCACCGGAACCATTGAAGTCGATTTAGAATCGGCTGACGTTGAAACGATTACTGTTGTTGACGAGTTTCGAGCCGAACAACCTGGGGGTCTCATCTCGTTTGGTGGCTTCACGCTCGCAACGGGAACACCCAGTATGGGCCGCCGTACCCTGGGATATCACTATCATGAAGTGATTCTGCCGTTGCATCGTCAGGCAACTATCGTCGCCAGCATCGTGGATCAGGGTAATAGCCTGGTCTTGAAGAAACCAACAGAGCGGGATAAGCACTTCATTGTTGCCCTCAGAACCGCTGAGGACATCACCAAAGCGGCACAGGACCAAGCGATTCTCCTGCGCCGCATTATGATTGGCTGCGTTGGTTTGGGGAGCGTACTGACCCTGGTTGGATTGGTCAACGCTGTTTTCTAGCAGCAATTTCCATTTTGGAATGAGGCCCTGAAGCCCGCCAGGGTGGGCTTCAAGGCTTTAAGTGTGGGACTCCGCACTCTAAGGGGGCAAAGTCCCACACTTAAAGCTCACAATGAGGATTGCTGGTTTCCTAAAGCAATTCAAACAAACTGGAGGAACTGATGCATCCTCAAAAATACCCCTAACCCAAACAGCGCTTTCTACCAACGCTTCATGACGCTAGAGAAGAACGATTCCCCCAGTCAAAAGTCAAATCACCCGTTTGGGTACCCTGACTAGGCGAGGTTCGCTATAAGGGTCGACACCTACTCTATAGATATGGAAGTTGACTCCTGATTGGCCTGATAAAGGCAGTTGTGGGAGCGAGGGGGGCTCGCTCCCACTTTTTATTGCGAGTGTCGCGTTAGTTAACCTCAGTTCGGGATAAGCTGAAGTGCTCATTTTGGCGTGCGCTTTGCGCACGCCAAAATGAGTGTTTTCGAGTGCCGCGCAGCGCGCGGCACTCGAAAACACCCTTAACCCGAACTCAGGTTAGTTAGGACATCAGGAGAGAATGGGAGCAATACTCCTACTGACTCTCGATGTCCTAACTAACGCGAAGGCTATTCATGTACTAACTATTCTGTACTAATATGCTATGCACTTCATGCACAGCATATTAGTTACAGCAAGTCTGCCAGGGTAGGGTCGTCTTGCAGAGTCTTAATAACTTTTTTGATATCTTGGGTGCGGTCTTTACGAACCACAAGGGTTACTTTGTTATCTCGCACGATAACCACATCTTCTAAACCGATGGTCACAATTAGATCATCATTATCGCTGGAGTAAAGTAACGCTCCCTGAGTATCGAGCCCCACATGGCGGGCCAGTTCTACATTGGGGCTATCGCTCTTGAGTAATCGCTCAATAGCGTTCCAATCACCCAGATCATCCCACGGGAATGTGGCAGGTAGCACACAAGCACGAGCTGTTTTTTCCATTAGGGCATAGTCAATGCTCTGCTTGGGAATTTTTGGATAAATTGATGGGCCTTCCTTGAGCAAGGGTTCCAACACGTAGGGAGCATGGATTTTTAGCTCTTCCAGAGCTACACCTGCCTGGAAGATAAACATGCCACTATTCCAACTGAAACGACCACTTGCAAGAAACTCTTTGGCCGTTTCTACCTCGGGCTTTTCGGTAAAGCGCTGAACGCGATAAGCCGGAAGCTCCAGGTAGTGACCAATCGAGTCGCCCTGTTCAATGTAGCCGTACCCAGTGGAAGGGAAGGTGGGTTGAATGCCGAGGGTGGCGATCGCTCCCTGCTCCTGAGCCAGAGCCGAGGCAGCTCGAAGGGTTTGCTCAAAAAGACTCTGATCTCCAATCCAATGATCAGCAGGGAAGAAACCAACAACCGCATCTTCTCCATAACGCTGAGACGCTTCCAGAGCCGCCCAGGCTACAGCAGGAGCGGTATCTCGCCCCTCTACTTCCACCAACAGGTTAGCCTCTGGCAATTTGGGTAATTGCTCCCGTACCCCTTCTGCGAGGTGAGATGCGGTAATAACCCAGAGGTGCTCCCAATCTCCAGCAAGGGGAAGTAACCGCTCTGCGGTAGCCTGAATCAGGCTGGTTCCACTTCCATCAAGGCTCAAAAACTGTTTGGGGCGGTGCTTCCGGCTCAAAGGCCAAAACCGTTCTCCTTTACCGCCTGCGAGAATAATCGGAATCATGGATACCTTTTCCCTACTGCCATTCGGTTCGCCTCACATCCTACCTGGGTTTCGCCTGGAGACCCGGGGTTTCCCTCGGGTTTTATCAAAATTTTTACGAAATTTGACGGAATACGAGTCCAGAAGGTGTAGATCGAAGTCAAATGCCTTGCTTAGAGGATTAAATCATTGAGATTGGCTATTTCCGTAATTTTATCGTTGCCTGCGGCACTCTTTAGGCTATTGCGTATAAACCCTTATTTTGGAAGGTTTCAGAATAAGTTATCGGAAAGATTGGAACATTTTAGCCATTCTCAAAATCGTCACCCTTTCTACCAATTGTTAAGCAATATTCTGGTAAGTTAATCCGGGTTTGATGAGCGCATTAAGGAAATTCGTTCTTCAGATACAAGGCGCTAATGTTTACATTTGTATAGACTGTTGTTAAATCATTATTTGATTTACACGAGACGCAATAATGAGGTGTGAGACGGAGTGGTACGGTCAAAACAAAACCCTGGACTTGAGTCCGATAAATCTATAACCGCTAAAATCCCTGAGATTCCGTCTGACCCTCTAAAGTTGGCCGGCTCCTCAAAAATTGTGCCAACTCAACGCAAAGTGGGTACTGCGCAAAAGATTGGTTGGGCGATCGCGCTCCTCTTTACAGCAGCCTCATCGACAGCTCTTGCAGCGCTGCTCATGTGGTTTGCCCCCACTCCTCATGCCACAGCAGAACCACCCAACCAGTCCATTAAAGAGTTAGTGCGTGGGGCAGTTGGCTACCGAGTTACCCGTCCTGTCAATATTTTAGTGATGGGTATCGACCGGGTTCTGACAGCACCTCCTGATTCTCCAGAGGTTTTTTCTGGGCGCAGTGACACCATGCTGCTGGTTCACGTCGACCCCGATGGCAATAAGGTGAATGTCCTTTCCATTCCCCGTGATACACAAGTGCGCATTCCGGGGGTGGGCATCACAAAAATCAACCATGCCAATATGGAGGGCGGAGCAGAGCTAGCCGCTACCACCGTCACAGAAAATTTTGAAGGGGTTACGATTGACCGCTACGTACGAGTAGATACGTCTGCATTTAAGGAACTCGTCGATCTGCTGGGCGGAGTTGAGGTTTACGTTCCCACCCGAATGAAGTACACCGATAACACTCAAAAACTTCACATCGATCTGGAGCCGGGCTTGCAAGTGCTGAACGGTGATCAGGCTGAGCAATTTGCACGCTTCCGTAAAGATGCGACGGGTGATATTGGCCGCGTACAGCGACAACAGCAGTTAATTCGTGCCCTGCGCGAACGTGTTGCAAATCCCACAATTATCCCTAAGATCCCTCAAATTATTGAATTACTAAAGAGCCACATTGACACCAACATGTCAATGGAAGAGATGTTAGCCCTGGCGAACTTTGGCTTACAGCTAGAGCGAGATAACTTTCAGATGGTGCTGTTGCCTGGGCGCTTTAGCCGTCCTGATGAATCCGTTGCAAGCTATTGGATTTTGAACCCTGAAGGGAAGGCGCGGCTCATGCAGCAGTTCTTTGGGGTTGCCTCTGACGGCGGGGAAGCCTATGAAGCAACTGATATCAATCGCCTCAGAATTGCTGTCCAAAATGCAACAGGTTCCCCGGAAGTGGGTAATAAGGTTGCCCGTTATCTTCGAGACCAAGGTTTCCGCAACGTCTATGTTGTCCACGATTGGTCGGAAGTGCTTCCTCAAACGGAAGTCATTAGCCAAAATGGCGATCTGGACAGTGCTCGGCAGCTACAAACTACGCTGCAATTGGGGCAGGTCATTCCAGCGTCGACGGGCGATCTCGATTCTGATCTGACACTTCGTGTCGGTGAAGACTGGCTAGAGTTGCACAGCCAGGAGGTAGAGTAACATCAGATTTTTTTGAGGCATGGAGAATCCCTCAAAAAAATCTGAACTGTTAATCTTTAAAGTGTCAGACAGCTGAAAGGCACCCGGCACTTTAAAGATCAATAGTTTAGTAGGGTTTGTGGAACGCAGGCATGCAACAGGCAAATTCTCCGATGGGTCGTTGGTTAAAGCGCAGCTTAGCAGTTTTGCTCATTCTCCTAATGGCATGCTTATGGGTTTTGCTTGGTGCGGCACCCGTTGAGGCCGCCATTGACACCGTTAATTACAACAACGCCAATCTGGAAAACTATGATTTTTCAGGAGCCGACCTATCGGGAAAGGCGTTTGTTGCAGCGGAGATGCGAGGTATTAATCTGCACAACGCCAATCTAACCAATGCCATTTTGACCAAAGCTGTGATGCTCAGAGCAGATATGTCAGGCGCCAACCTGACTGGTGCGTTGGTCGATCGGGTGTTTTTGTTAGGGGCTGATTTGACAAATGCAGTTCTGCAAGAGGCCACTATGACCCGCACCAGCTTTGAAGATGTGGTCATTACCGGGGCTGATTTCACCGATGCCATTTTGGATCGGTATGAGCAGCGAAAGTTGTGCGATCGCGCTGAAGGCCTGAATCCAACCACCCACGTCGCAACCCGAGATAGTTTAGGCTGCCCTTAAACTGTACGTTCAGTCAGTACCTTCGCCATTTTTTGAAGTCCTTGACTTTGCGTGCGCGCTGCACACGCAAAGTCAAGGACTTCAAAAAATGGCAGCATACTCTTACAGAGCTTTGCGCTTGAATCAGCCAAGGTTGTTTTTGTGAGAGCCGCGCGGAGTGCGGCTCTCACAAAAACAACCAGATTTTAAGCGCTTGAAAAGCCCTGTAGGTAAATTTTCGTGAGTTTTTAGTATTAGTTGATTGTCTGTGCGCTTCGCACGCGGGCAATCAACTGGCTCAGGCAGACGTTCGTGAGTTTATTGCTATAAACTGGAGAAGCCTTTTAAGTATGCGACACACTTCTATGCTGAAGCGCTCCACCCTCGATGCCGGTCACTTGATGCGCCGGGCCGAAGATTTGATCAATGCCGCCTCTAACCGTTACCGGATCACGGTACAGGTAGCAAACCGCGCCCAGCGTCGCCGCTACGAGGAATTTGATAGCTACGACGACCCCAAGATGAAGCCGGTCATTCGAGCCATCATTGAGATGTCTGATGAATTGACACAACCCGAAATTATTGGTGAGTAACGTCCGGGGTATTGCGATGAAGGTACGCTTGCCTCAGCTATTTCAACCAAAGTCTATTTCTCTGACTCGTCGTAGCTCCCTACGACGCTATCGTTGGCTGGCGATCGCTCTGACCACCAGCATCCTGGTTAGTTTTCCATGGGCATTTTCACGTCCCGTTTCCAGCCCAAGTTATCTTGCCACTATAGAGCCCTGGTTTGCTACAGCTCCTGTGTCGGCTCAGCTTCCTGCGGTTAATATTGCCGATACTGCTCGGGTTCTCTACGAACGGCTTCCATTTCTGCCATTGGAAAATCAATACGTGAACAATGACGGGAATACCGTTCCCGAAAGTACATTGCTCACTCGGTTAATGTTCTATCACACGGGCGTTCAGCAGCGTCAGCCTTACTTCCGACTCGATTGGAAACTGACGCTGGCAGATTACCTGGGTGCCAATGAGACCATGCACCCTGACACCTACCCCAACTCCCGTAACTTCCGAGATGACCCTATGCAGGGCGATATTGCAGCCGTTCGCAATTTGAGCCGCGAACAACGGGAGCAACTGGTAGATACAATTGTGACGCTGCTCAATCCGTTAGCAGCTCGGGCATCATCGTCGGGTTCTGCTCAAGAGCCCACAGGAGTGAACACATCACCTGCTTCTCCCAGTCGCCCAAACTCAGGAGTTCCTACCGCAACGCCCCGAGAACCACAGCCAGGAGACGCACAACTGCTCCTGCCGTGATGCTGTAGCGATCGCTAGATACCTTAAAAAGGAGAAGGCCGGGCAATGCCTGGCCTTCTCCTTTTCCGTACAAGCCTTGAGCTCCTTACTATCGGAAAGCGGATACCCTGGGTACTTACTCTTCAGGGATGGGGTGTGGGGCATTTCACACCTCGCACCCATCCCCCTTATACTTCTATACTGCAAAAAAATGAGGGCACTATTAGTGTCCTCATTTTGTTGACCTATAGCGGCTCTGGAAAGACTACATCGAAGAACCCAAGCCCGCGTAAGCACCGTAGAAAAACAAACCAACGATGCCGATGACCCCGAGGCCCGCGATCGTTGCCACAACCCACAGGGGGATTCTGCCACTGGATAGCATAGTGTATGAATCTCCTAAAACTTGGTTAACACAGCAAGCAGCCTGAAATAAAAATTCAGCAAATTACAGTGTTTGTAATGGGCTGAATAACCTGCATGGGCGGGATGCTAAATCAGTGATTAAGCATCAACAAAGGGTTTAGTTAAAGAAGTAGCTAGAGAATAGAATCCCCAGTACAAAAACTAACAACAGCCCCAGGTACAGCGATGTTCGATTAAGTTCGACAGGCTGTTTGTTAGGGTTTGGAAGACGTTCTGGCATCGCGGACTCCTAACGCTGAATAAATTGCATAGCGGCGATCGCTCCCAGGAAGAAAATGCTGGGAACGGCCAGGGTGTGAACGGCCAGCCAACGAACCGTAAAAATGGGATAAGAAACAGGCTGATTTGGGCTATTGCTTGTCATAAGTCTGCTAGTTCACTATTTCAAAAAGTCTTCAATTTGCTGTTTAGCGGCAGACCGATCCATCACAATCGGCACTTCCTGACGCTCTTGAGTATAGTACTCGTTAGGGCGAGGGGTGCCAAAGACGTCATAGGCCAAGCCCGTGCTGACGAACAACCACCCAGCAATAAACAGAGCAGGGATCGTAATGCTATGAATTACCCAGTAACGAATGCTGGTAATAATGTCTGAAAAGGGTCTTTCCCCAGTAGTACCGGCCATCCAGATGCCTCCAGTGCGGAATATATACCAATCATTAGTCTTTATGATACGGGAGTTGGGGAATCACAAACAAGTCAATTCGACGATTTATAACCCCTTTCCCTAGAGGGTATTTGAAAAGTCCCTTAAAGGGTTGATTTTCCGTATATTTAGCACTGAAAAACTAGTTTTTCAAACCCCTCTCCAAAGACTTTTTTTGCCCTCAATTGAGAGCAGCCTTAACAAAGAGAAGTGTGAGCAGTTTCTTTTTAGAAACAACTCCGCAAGACCCAAAAAACTGCGCTAAAAAACACAGTTTTTGGGTCTCTTAAAATTGAACACTGTTTTGGATTAAGCGGCTTCCGTACCCTCAGGTACATATCGCAGCATTGTTCCTCCCTGCCCCAGAATAAAGCCCTGGTCTTGACTCAGGAAAACGACCCGGTAAAGATTAGACGGAGTATCCTCAACGGCTCGATCTTTTTCCCAGGTCTGGCCACCATCCCGGCTAACCAGAAGATTCCCACTTCCCCCCGTAATCCAGACTTCATCAGGAGTGCGATAGGCTAGATCCAATAATCCCCAACTGGTAGAGAATTCCGGAGCGATTTGATCCTGCCATTCCTCTAAATTGTCGGGAGAAGAGAACTGAACAGTCCCGCCTCGCGCCAGTAGCCAGAGACGCCCATTCGGTGCGTAACCCATGTTTTGCAGACGTCGAGAGCTGGTGCGATTATGCTGCTCCCACGCATCCTGACCGGGTTCCCAGGTGGAATAAAAATTCCCTCGGGCAGACACCGCAATATACCGCCCATCGTTTGAGCGGGAAATATTTCGCAGGACTCCAACCGCTTCCTGCACCATTGCTTTCCAGGTACGCCCACCATCTTTTGTTTGATAGATGGCACCTACATCTGTTGTCATCTCAGCAGACTTGGAACCCAGAGCAATGATCGTATTGGGTAAACCTGGCAACTGCTCGCTAAGCGGAATGCGTGACCAGGATTTACCGCCATCGGTGGTGTGGAGCAAAATACTGGGCTGGCCAACAATCCAGCCTTCATTTCCCTTAAAACTTACAGAGCGGAAGGTGTAGGTCTGGTCATCTCCGAGTTGTAACTGTCGCTGGCTCCAGGTAGCCCCGCCATCCTTCGTTTCCAGGAGGGTAGAGTTTTTACCCACGAGCCAGCCATGGCGATGATCACCTGTAAAGGAAACATCTGAGAGTGTTTCTTGAGTTGGCAGGGAAACCGCTTGCCAGGGGTTGTAATCCGTCGAGGGGAGAAAGCCCCGAGCGCAACCACTGGTGAAGAAGACGGCGATCGCCAGAACGACGACCTGAATTAAGTTTCGAAAAGTTCCACGCATGGGCTGTCGATGAGAGCTAGACGCCAGGGACGAGAAAAATAACATTAACGCAGGCCATAAAGGCTTAAGAAAAGGAGGAATGCCACAGCCAACGCGCCAAAAATGACCAGGTTTTTTCGACCGGGTGTCATGGCATTAAAACCAAACCCGTAGTTCAAGTTTTCCTTAAAACCCGAAGGGTTACCGGCTGGCCCCACATTGCTAAAGCGGTTTTTGCGAGCACCACATACGGGGCAACGCCAAGTATCGGCCAGTTCTTCAAAGGGAACGCCAACGGCAACCTTGCTGAGGCTGTCTCCCTTAGCAGGTTCATAAACGTAGCCACAGGCGGTACATTCATACCGGTCAAGGGTTTTGGAGTCAACGGCTTCTGTACTCATGGCCTGGAGTTTTCCGTTAGATGAGAAGTCGTAACAATTTGTTTTATTCATTATCCCATGAACTGGGCTTTAGACTAATTTTGCCTTTGCGTCAGCAGCAATTCTCATTTTGAAATCAGGCCCGAAAACCGCGCGCCTTTACCACGCGGTTTTCGGGCATCAAAGCCAAGAGTTCACGCCCGTAGGGCGTGAACTCTTGGCTTTGATGCCCATACTGAGAATTGCTGTCGTGTCAGGAGGGCAAAATTCGGATTCATAGGCAAATGCTTCTCTTACCTGGCTGCTTGAGATCGTGAATTTAATAAAACCCCGATTTTTTGGGAAAGGTTCGACGCCACCGAGCTCTCCCAAAAAATTCGGGGTTTTATTTTGTATGAGATTCTTAGCGGCTCTTTCGATTAGAAGGAGGGACCGGCAAGAAGGCAGAGGCTAGCAGACAGAAGATGCCGATGTTTATGAAAACGTCGGCAAAGTTAAAGATAGGGAAATTGATCAGACGGAAATCGAAGAAGTCTACAACTTCCCCTGCCAGAAAACGATCGAGGCCATTACCCAATGCCCCTGCCAGAATGCAGCCATACCCTATCTGCTCCAATCGATGCATTGTTGGACCGAACACGGCTAAGGCGACTAGCCCCAGACTTACCGCTAAAGAGAGCCAGCGCAACCACTCACCACTCTCGCTGAAGAGGCTAAAGGCAGCTCCAGGATTAGTTACGTAAGTCAGGTGAAATACCCCTCGCCAGAAGGGCCAGCTTTCATCGAGTTCAAAGTTCTGCACCACTAGCCATTTGGTCAACTGGTCGATCACCAGTCCTGCCACGGCAGTAACCCAGAAAAAGGAGTTTTTCCAGCGCATAAAGGAGTAGCGGAAGATTAGAAGGGTAACTGCTGATAGATAGTCCAGGGTCATTCTCCCATCAATCTCCCCCATTCCCATGAGATATGCTCTCAAGAAACTCATAGTTTCTTCGCCGATAGCGCTAGTGTCGGGTTCGTTGAGATATCAGGATCATTGCTCCCACGCGCTCCTGATACCCTAACGAATCCGACACTAGTGCCTGAAAGAGTTGTTTTTTGCGCAAAGCGCATAAAAAACAACTCTTTCAGCGAGCTTTAGAACATGCCCTAGCAATGTGGGAGCGTGGAGGGCGCGCCCTCCACTCATCCAACTACTTTGCCTAAGCAAGCTGAAAATGCTTTAGCAAAGCGCATTTTGCAGCTCGGTGTAGGTTCAATAGAACAAAATATGGCGCATGACAAATGAGATGACCGTCACGGCACAAAGGATCACGAGTTGACCGGGCAGGGGGTAAACCGAGTAGGTCATCATCAATTTGGGAAGCGGAGAAACTGGGGCTTGCAGCCATTGAACGCTGTGGGCGATCGCCAAATAGCTCAATCCCACGACGTGCACCGTCAACAAACCACACAAACAACAAAAAGCTAGAGACTCTAATCGAACTGCTACCCGGAACGCTAAATTTCCACAAACCCAGGCTCCCGGGATAAATCCAAGCAAATAGCCAAAACCCGGCTCATGCACATAATCTAGACCGCCCCCCTGACCAAAAATATTGAGCCAGAGCAGCCCCAACAGCAAATAGGCCATCTGAGAAATGGCCGCCGCATTTCTGCCACCCATGCATCCTACCAAGAGCACCGCCCCAATCTGGTAAGTAGTTCCGAGGGAGTGAGGATGAAGCCCATCCTGCGCCCAAGCCCAGGGCGGATTCGTGACAAATGCTTCAAGGAACGTGCCGCCGATGGTCAAAATGAGACCAATCAACGCCCACAGGAGATCAGTGGGGGCAATCATGACATGTAATAGAAACCCAACAAATGGATGCTGGCTCGGTTTCGCACCCACAATTGGACGCTTGAGTCAGCCAGTATTATACGTTCCCCGTGATCGGTTCGGTTTGCCCAAGTTCAGTGCAGACAAAAATGGCAGTCCCGGAAAACGGGCTTAGTGAGCGATCGCCATTTCTTCTGCGCGGGCCTGTGGAATTTCATGGGTATAGAAGTCATAGGCCATGACTGTTTGAGGGAAGATGGCCCGTGCCTCGGCCAGCAGATCTTCTAGCACCACGGCATTGCCCGGAGCATAACGGGGGCTGAAGTGAGTCATGATAAGTTGCTTGACCCCAGCCGCCAAAGCGGTCTGAGCAGCCATGGTAGAGGTAGAATGCAGCCGCTGATAGGCCAGTTCAGCATCTTGATGAGCAAAGGTGGCTTCATGCACCAGGACATCAGCACCTTTGGCCAGTTCTACCGCATTTTCGCAAAATACCGTGTCGGTGCAGTAGACGAAGCTACGCCCAGCCTGAGGCTCTCCACACAGCTCTGCTCCATTAATGACACGCCCATCGGGAAGCGTGACCACTTCGCCCCGCTTCAATTTGCCGTAAATTGGTCCCGAAGGAATGCCCAACTCAGTAGCCCGTTCTACATTGAACCGTCCGGGGCGGTCTTTTTCCGTGACCCGGTAGCCAAAGGCCGGAACCCGGTGGGTCAGCGGGGCACACTCCACCACAAAGTTCTCATCCTCAAACAAAAGGCCAGGACTGACCGTATGCACTTTAACTGGGTAGGAAAAGTGAGTTTGGGAGTAACGCCCACAGGCTCTCAAATACTCATCCAATTTAGGAGGGCCATAGATATCAATACGGCTGGGATTACCGGCCAACCCACAACTCGCCAGGAGCCCCATCAAACCATAAATATGGTCCCCATGCATGTGGGTGACAAAGATGCGGGTAATCTGGCTGATACGAACATCGCTGCGGAGGAGTTGGTGTTGGGTTCCTTCGCCACAATCGAATAACCAGACTTCGGCCCGTTGGGGCAGACGCAGGGCAATGCTGGATACGTTGCGCGATCGCGTTGGCACCCCTGAACTGGTTCCCAAAAACGTAATTTGCAAGGCGTCACTCACTCCGAATGGCAGCGAAATCTTTCCAATTTATACTGACACACCCATCCCCTGACTGCATATTACAAAAGCTGCCTTCCTGATAAATGGGGAGCAAAGTTTCCTGGGGCTGTTATAGTAAGTTCGAGCTTTGGTCATCACCTGGGTGCGCCCATCCCATTGACCATCCTGAGGAATTGACTTTTCCCATCAGGGCTCAATAGTTCTCCTGTTGAGGCCGCTGGCTGCTTTAGAATCAGACGATTCAGGCAGGAAACCAATCAATGAAACATCTATTGCTAGCTATTGATTGGATAAAAGAAATAAAGGTTTTTTGGTTAACGGTTGGGCACTTTTCCATCTCCCATTTCATCTAAAGTAATCGGGCCAATATGACAACAAGTGAGGCACTGGTGAGCAATCAAACCCCACAATTTTTAATTCCCCTGCGTCTTCGGACTTTAGGCCAGGTAGCCGCATCCCTGTCCGTCCTGCTGGGAGTAGCATTGGCAAACCCGGCTCAGGCTGCTGAGTTAGAACTGCGGGTCGCCATTGAGCAGGATGTTTCCCAAGTTGAGGTTGGCGGTAATACTGACGCTGTAGTGAGGGACGGCTCAGGACGAGTCCTGGGAGAAATTCAGGGCGGTACCGGGCTGGTTGCTGAAACAGGCGGTCAGGGTGTGCGCCTCGGGCAATGGCAGGCAGATTCTGTTTGGGTTGAGCCCGAAAACGATGGCTATATCTGGATTGGCAGCAAGTGGTACCGGGGGAAGGTTCGTGTTGTTCCCACGGCCAGTGGTCTGACGGCCGTAAACTATATTGATCTCGAAGAGTATCTCTATAGCGTAGTTGGAGGGGAAGTACCCACCAACTGGCCTCTTGAAGCATTGAAGGCTCAGGCAGTTGCGGCTCGCTCGTACGCGTTGTATCAACGTCAATCCAGTGCCAACACGGTTTTTGATGTCGGGGATACGACCCGTTGGCAGTTCTACGATGGAATTAAGGAAGAAGCACCCAGTACTCAAGCAGCCGTGCAGGCAACCGAAGGCCAGGTGCTGACCTACAACGGTCAAATTATCAATGCGGTTTTCCATTCATCTTCGGGTGGACACACAGAAAACGTTGAGGATGTGTGGCAAAATCCCCTTCCTTACCTCCGGGGAGTACCCGATTATGACCAGAACGCCCCAGTATTTAGCTGGTCAGAAAATGTCAGTGCGGATCAATTGGGCCAGCTGGCTCCCAGTGTTGGCAATGTGGTTGCCATTGAACCCGTACGGACGACACCTCAGGGGCGGATCGTTACCCTGCGCGTGATTGGCGATGCGGGAGAGGCTCAAGTGACAGGAGATCAGGTACGACGTGCCTTTGAGCTACGTAGCACCCTGTTCTCGATAGAACCTCAATACAATCAAGTGGCCTCGACCGATGGGGCACAACCTCCTTCGGGTTTTGTAATTCAGGGGCGTGGCTTTGGTCACGGGATTGGGATGAGCCAGTATGGAGCCTATGGTATGGCCAGCCAGGGTCAAGATTATCGGAATATCCTGTCTCACTACTATCAGGGCACAACGTTGGCTCGTATCCGCGTTGAATAACTCAGAAGCCCAAAAATGAAAAAGGCACGGTGTAAACACCGTGCCTTTTTCGTGTGCGAGGTGCACGAGAAACAACCCTTTAGGCCGCTTTAAGATACGACCTCGTTAAGGACAGAGAGCCGGAGTAGGCTGGAGGCGGGCCAGAATTTGCTTGAGCACTAGAGCTGCCCAGTCAATATCTGCCTCGGTGGTGAGCCGTCCTAGAGTCAGACGAATGCCACCCTGGGCCTGGCGATCGCCCCATCCCATGGCTAATAATGTTGGGCTTGGTACAGATTTTCCGCTATTGCAAGCGGACCCTGCACTAATTCCAATACCCGCTAAATGCATCTGGCGTACCAAGGTACGACCATTCAACCGCTCATCGGTGTGACGCAGGCAGAAGCTGACATGATGTGGAAGCCGATGCCAGCGATCGCCCGTCGGAATCAAGTCTGGTACATCTGCCAGTTGGTCGAAGAGGCGATCGCGCAATTGTCGTAAACGCTCGGCTTCTGTGGGTAGTGATTTCTGGGCCAGAGCAGCAGCGATACCAAAGCCAGCGATCGCCGGGACAGCCTGAGTACCCGCACGCAGCCGGGATTCTTGACCACCGCCCTGGATCAAAGGCACAAGTTCCACGCCTGGCCGCACGTAAAGTGCCCCAGAGCCTTGTGGGCCATAAAGTTTATGGCTAGAAAGAGACACTAGATCGACAGGTAACTGCTGCATATCTAAGGGAACGCGACCGGCCACCTGAACAGCGTCGGTGTGAAATAGAGCTCCATGGTCGCGCGTGATTTGGCCCAGGGTTTCAATGGGTTGTAGAGTTCCTACTTCGCTTTGCCCATAAATAATAGAAACCAGCACCGTATCGGGACGTAGAGCGGCTTGCAGATCAGCGGGATTAACCCGTCCCTGCCGGTTTACGGGCAAGCGGGTGACGGCCCAACCCTGGGCTTCCAGCGATTTTGCCGGTTCTGACACAGCCGAGTGTTCCACACTGGAAATAATGATGTGCCGGGGGGTGCTGTAGTGTTGAGTGACCCCAAAAATGGCAAGATTATCGGCTTCGCTTCCACCCGCAGTAAACACGATCGCATCTGCAGGGGCATTCATTAACTCTCCCACCTGCATACGGGCCTGTTCCACAACCAAGGACGCTCGCTCTCCCCAAGCATGAAGACTGGAGGGATTTCCCCAGATCTCAGTCATCACCTGTTGCATGTAGGCGATCGCGTCAGGATGGGGAGGGGTTGTTGCGCTGTAGTCCAGATAGACCTGCATCGGTGCACTCGCTCGGCGTACTCTTTCAGCATAGTGCTGGCTGTGAACTTCGCACATGACCTTCAGTAAATCTCAATAGCTATAGCTTAGGGATGAAAATTGAATAAACTCCGGATTCTTTGTGGGAGGCGCGGCTTAGCCGCGCCTCCCACAAAGAATCCGGAGTTTTATTTTGTACGAAGTCCTAGGTGTCTTTACAACAACCAATCACATGTTTAGAACGGCGTTCCTGTTCGATTTACTTTGTGCTTCGTCTTCAGAAGGACAATTTGTATCGGTACTGCCTCAGCAGCACAATTCCCCCTTCTAAAAAACTATCCAATGGGTTGCATTCAGAGAGATTTATATTTGAATATAGGTAAGTCTTCGGATCAACCGTCATCTGCTTTCTGGTCAAGCTGTGAGTTCTCCTGCTGACCCAATCTCGCAAATAGGGGTGCATTCATGGAGGTGCCGTCAGGCAAAAAGCTCCCGGAGCAACACATGACGGGCTTTCGGGTCGCCGATTTGCTCACGATTCCAGCTGAATACCAAGGGCTCATCTCCTGGATGATGCGTCGCGGCGAGTTTACCCTGAGCGAAGCCGTTACAGGGCTCAAGCAGGATGAGGAAAAGCTTCGCACGAGCCTGGAAGATTTAGTAACACAGCGCCTGATTAAACGGATTGAAAAGGAAGGCATTGTTTACTATCACCTCAGATTGGCCCATACGTCCCGTCGCCAGATGCCAAAAGACATCTGGAAAGTGCTGGATCAACAGACTGAAGCGGCCAATGTCTTCATCTCCTACTCCCGCCGTAACAAAACATTTGTAAAAACCCTGGCGGATATCCTCAAAAAACGAGGACGCGAGGTATGGGTTGATTGGGACAGCATTCCTTTTGGTACTGATTGGTGGGAAGAAATTAAGACAGGTATCGAGGTAGCGGATACCTTTATCTTTGTACTCAGCCCCGATTCTGTTGCTTCAGATGTCTGTGCTCGGGAGATTGAGCATGCCGTCCAACACAACAAGCGACTGGTGCCGATTGTCTGCAAGGATGTGAACCCTAATGAGGTTCATCCTGAACTCAGCAAGATTAACTGGGTGTTTCTGCGGCCCGAAGATGATTTTGATATCGGCCTTCGGAATCTCCTCAATGTTTTAGATACAGATTTGCCCTATGTGCGCACGCATACCCGGCTGCTGGTGCGGGCAAATGAGTGGAATAACAGCAACCGCGATGAGAGCCTGTTGCTGCGGGGGAGTGAGTTAGAGGATGCCCGTCGATGGTTGTCCCAAAGTCACACTAAGCATCCCCAATCCTTACAGTTGCAGAAAGATTTTATCTGGGCTTCCTACAACGCGGAGTTGGGGCGGCAGCAAAAGGAACTAGAACAGCAACAGCGAGCGGCCCAACTCCAACAGATTTGGACAACCACATTGGCGATCGCGGGGGGACTCGCGATCGCTTTCGGCATCGGTTCCTTTGTGCTCTACCTCCAGGCCAGCGGTAACCGAAAAGTCGCCGAAAAGTCGCAATTCAATGCAGAAATTCAGCGATTGACGACCCTGACAGAGGCATCGGAAGCGCTCTTCAGCTCCGGGCAGTATTTCGATGCACTGCTTCAAGCAGTCAGTGCAGGAGTAGGGTTTCAGCAACTCAAGAATTCCCCTCCCAACCTTCAAACAGAGGTGATCACAGCTCTTCAGCAATCGATTTTTGGCATTCAGGAGCGCAATCGGCTGGATGGCCATCAGGGGGCCGTATGGGATGTGGCTTTTAGTTCGGATGGACAATGGCTTGCATCGGCTAGTGCCGATAATACGGTGCGAATCTGGCGGCAGGATGGACGCCTCAAAACCGTCTTGCAGGTGCCGGGGGTACAGATTTTGAGTGTGGCGATCGCCCCTGACGGCAAAACTCTGGCCACGGCTGGAGATGATAGCAAAATCTATCTTTGGGGGCCCGATGGGGTTTTGCTGATGACCCTCCGAGGCCACACGCAAGCCATTCGTCGGGTCAGCTTTTCGCCCGACAGCAAGTACCTTGCTTCCGCCAGCGAAGATAATACGGTGCGGATCTGGCGGCGCGATGGAACTCTGGCGCAAACGCTGCGGGGATCGCGAGGCCCCGTTAACGACGTGCAGTTTAGTCCAGACGGAAAGCAGGTAGCGGTGGCGAGCAGTGATGGTACAGTACGAATTTGGCTGCTGGATGGCACACCCCTGCGGGTTTTGCCCCACAATGATGTAGCGGTATTCGCGGTACGATTTAGTGCCGATGGTCGACAGGTGTTTTCGGGTGCCAGCGACGGAAAACTGCGGGTCTGGTCACGAGGTGGGCAGCTTATTCGTAGCATTGCGGCCCACACCACTCCCATCTTTAGCATCGCCGTCAGCCCAGATGGTACCCGGATGGCCTCTGCGGGATGGGACAAAACTATTCGCATTTGGAAGGCGGATGGAGCCCTTCTACGAACGTTGCCAGCCCATCAATCCCGCATTTACCGCATTGAATTTGATCCGGATGGCGAAACCCTGGTATCCGCAGCAGGCGATCGCACAGTCCGACTCTGGCAGATCAACCCAACGTTGCTGACATTTCTCCCATCTCATACAGGGGCTATCAATACCGTTCGCTTTTCCCCGGATGGTAGCCAGTTGGTTACAGCCAGTGATGATAAAACCCTCAAAATCTGGAGGCGAGATGGTGCTCTGCGTAAAACCTTGAACGTCCATCGGGCTGGGGTAACGGGGGTAGCGTTTACACCGGATGGCCAATACTTTGTATCGGTGGGGCGCGATCGCCAGATGGTGTTATGGACAAACTCAGGTGAAATCGTCTGGACTCGCAACACGGCAGTCCCCATCAATGCCGTCGCCATTAGCCCCAACGGCAAATACATTGCGACGGCCAACCAAAATAACACCGTTCACCTCTGGAGCCGGGATGGCGTTTTTCTGCAGGCTTTAAATGGCCATACCAAAGGGGTACTGGACGTCACCTTTGGGCCGGATAGTGAAACCTTAGCCTCGGCCAGTGCGGATAATGTGGCCATTGTATGGAATACTCTTGGGCAACGGCTGCGTACCCTTCGTGGCCATTATGGCTGGGTGAAAACGGTTCGGTTTAGCCCCGACGGCAGCTTGATTGCCACCGGGGGAGCTGATAACACCGTCATTTTGTGGAATCTGGATGGGACTCCTATGGCCACTCTGGAGGGGCACCAGGATGAAATCAGTGCACTCAGCTTCACTCCCGATAGTCAACTGTTGGCTACGGGCAGTTCTGATGGCACATTGCGAATTTGGAGCCGCACTGGGAAGCCGATGACTCGTTTGCAGGGGCAAGGGGGGCGAGTTTACACCCTTGACTTCAACCCCGATGGAAGCCGCTTAGTAACTGCCGGAAGTGATGACATAGCCTACATTTGGGATGTCAAGAACATGAATAACCTGGATCACCTGTTGAAGAGAGGGTGTGATTGGATGCAAAATTACCTCCAGTCCAATCAAGACTTGGATGTTACAGAACAGAGTCTCTGTAAATAAATTCGTTTTCCGGATAGTTATCCTGATAACCATAGATACAAAAGGTTGTACCACCAGCAAAGCTGGTGGTACAACCTTTTGTATCTATGGTTAATCAAGCTGAGCTACTTAACCTGAGTTCGGGTTAAGGGCGTTTTCGAGTGCCGCGCGTTGCGCGGCACTCGAAAACGCTCATTTTGGCGTGCGCAAAGCGCACGCCAAAATGAGCACTGCAGCTTATTCCGAACTGAGGTTACTTATAGCTCTACCTTTTCAAAACCAAATTTAGGCTTTAGGAGATTTCTGAGAAACAATATCCCCATTATTTGGAAAAAAGGCGCGGCTTCGCCGCGCCTTTTTTCCAAATAATGGGGAAGTTCTTATCTGGAAATCTCCTTAGGTGTTGAGTAAGAAAGAGTGGGTGTGACGTATCACTTTTTTACTTTTGCTCAGGATGAGTCAACTCAGGTACAGGAGCCCCCAACTTATTGATGACACCAATCATCTGGTAAAGCCGTCCTAAATCTCGCTGATTAAACTCCAAGACCAGGCGTGGCAAATGTTCGATCTCGGGTTCATACTCCTGAGGAAGAGCAGCGCTTTTCGTGATTTTCTTTTGTACCAGGATGTCGTGGAACTGATCGTTGAGATATTCAACATCACCATCACTTAACTCGCTGTTGAGCCGCAAAACTAAATCATTTCCCACATAGCGGCTGGAGTGATAAACCCGGTAGAAGCTGGCGATCGCCTCACAGGCCACATCCACATTGTCCGTAACGGTGAATAGATGCAAATCGTCCGCGTTAATCAAACGATTCTTCAGTAAATGCTCCTGGATATAGTGGTTCCATCCCTGCCAGTAATCACTACCCGGGGGCTCAATCAGTACCAGGGGTACGGGAGAAGATTTGCCAGTCTGCATCAATGTCAGACACTCAAAAGCCTCATCCTGGGTACCAAAACCACCAGGCATGAGAGCGATCGCATCACTTTCCCGCAGGAAGAAGAGCTTACGGGTGAAGAAGTACTTGAAATCGATGAGTTTGCGATCGCCAGCAATAAAGGGATTGGCTCCCTGCTCAAAGGGCAACTGAATATTTAGGCCAAACGAGTGCGCTGAACCGGCTCCCTCATTCCCGGCTTGCATGACACCACCGCCAGCACCGGTCATGACCATAAAGCCCATCTCCGTTAGACGGCGTGCAAATTCCACCGTCATTTTGTAAACCTGGGTCGTAGGTGCAACCCGCGCTGAGCCAAAAATTGTGACTTTACGGACGTGGCGATAGGGATAAAACTGCCGAAAGGCCCGTCCCATATCTTGCAAGGACCCATTTAGAATTTTCCAGTCCAGACGATCCGTTTCAACCTCGGCCATCTGAATTAGGGTGCGGAGTGCCTGTTGGATCAGTTCGCGGTGCTTTAGCTTCGGCAGATCCGTCATCAGAGCATCCAGTTCAGCCCGAAGTTCATCCAGCGAGGACGACGAAGAGTTTGGATCCATAAATTAAAAATGTGTTGTAGAACCCTATTCTAAGCAATTCGTGACTCCATAGCGCTGTAGCCTGCTCCCTTAACGATGAGAATGGTACATTCTGTCCAGCGCATTCATTACTCAAGAGTTTCCTAAACCACGCTTGCGTAAGCTCGACCACAGATATTAAAAGAGCCCCAAAGGGCTTGGGACTCTACAGATAAGAAGCTGATTCTCGAAAGTGCTTTAAAGTCTACACACTACACTAAGCAGCAGGACAACTGAGATAGAGCAGACCTCATCAGCCTTACAGATGCTTTTCAAGGGTGCTAGCCAGCGTCGTCTTAGGAACGGCACCGACAACCATATCAACGCGTTGACCGCCCTTAAAAATCATCAAAGTTGGAATGCTGCGGATTCCATATTGGTTCGCAACGCTGGGATTTTCGTCTGTATTGACTTTTACGACCTTAACCTGACCGGCGTACTGGTCGGCAATTTCATCGACAACGGGGGCTACCATTCGGCAAGGTCCACACCAGGGAGCCCAAAAATCTACCAGAACGGGAACTTCGCTTTCGAGAACTTCTTGTTTGAAGGACGAATCTGTTACCGACAAGGCTGATGACATGCCTAAAACCCTTAGCCTATAAAAATCTGCTTGCCATCTTACCATAGCAAAAATCGACTTCTGCTCTAGCTCGGTTACTTTCTATGCCCCTCCGGCTATCACTGAAAACAGTTCTTCCTGGAGAAGGTTTACTTTACTTAATACTTCATGAACACCAAACCATTTCTTATGACCCACATCTAAACCACTAACGTCAGCAGCTAGATCAAAGATTGAGTATAAGCCACTCAACTTAGTGACCTAAGTTTAGGTTAAGGGCTTTTTCGACGGTCGCGCCTTTGCGCCTCTTGAAAAAGCCCTTCCTGGCGTGCGCAGAGCATACGTCAAAATGGGCACTTAGGCTTATCTCGAAGTTTTAATTATGCCGACCTACTTAACGCACTTAATCTTTGATTTGGCTGCTAGAGTTTTCCGAAATCCCAGGTGAGTCTCTGTAGTAATAGAAAACGTACTCGCCAAGTTCAAGGGTACACAATTCCTTTAAAAGTAGGAACCGCCTGAACGAACGTCCAGGCGGAGTGTGGTGTGAGGAGTGAACGGAAACAAACGTCTCCGCTACACCTATTGTAAGCGACTCACTTTAGATTTGCCCTGACACGACGGGCTAAAATCACCTATCAACCTGTCAGGAAAGGTGAAGTTTTGTAAGGCCTGGTTTCCTTTTTCGGGATCAGCGATCCGACCCTTTGGACAAAGCCATTAAGAACACGAGGCCATGTTAATTTTCATACTCTACACACGGAAAATTAACATCTCAAACAAAACTTTGGGACACCTACTTACCCATCCCCAACTGTTGAGCTTTCTGGTAGACCTTACCCTCCGTCAATAGCGAGGGAGCAATCACCACTTCCACCTGCTGCATCTCACGAACGTCCTTGGCTCCGAGAGTGCCCATGCTGGTTTGAAGCGCACCCAACAAATTGTGGGTTCCATCATCAAGCTTGGCTGGGCCTCGCAGAATTTCTTCTAAAGTTCCAGTGGTACCCACCCGAATGCGAGTGCCTCGAGGCAGTACGGGGCTAGGCGTTGCCATCCCCCAGTGGAAACCACGACCGGGTGCCTCAGCAGCACGAGCAAACGGCGAACCAATCATGACCGCATCAGCACCGCAGGCAATACATTTGCAGATGTCGCCTCCAGTTACCAAGCCACCATCTGCAACAACAGGAACATAACGCCCCGTCTCCTGGAAGTAGTCATCCCGAGCAGCTGCACAGTCTGCTACTGCTGTAGCTTGGGGAACACCAACCCCAAGAACGCCTCGAGAGGTGCAAGCAGCTCCAGGTCCAATGCCGACCAAAACCCCAGCAGCACCTGCTTTCATCAGCTTCAGGGCTACCTCATAAGTCACACAGTTCCCCAACACAACCGGAATCGGCATCGATTCGCAAAACTGAGCTAAATCGAGGGGAGTAATAGATTCAGGTGACAGGTGATCCGTCGATACAACAGTTGCTTGAATGAAGAACAGGTCAGCTCCAGCTTCCACAACGGCACTGCCAAACCGAGCAGCACCCGCCGGGGTAGCACTCACAGCAGCGATACCGCCCCCCTGCTTAATTTCTTGAATGCGCTTCTGAATCAATTCCGGTTTGATGGGCTCGGAATAGAGATGCTGCATCAAGGGCACAAACTCGTGCTTATCGACCGAAGCGATCTTTTCGAGAATAGGATTGGGATCCTCATAGCGAGTCTGAACCCCTTCCAGGTTCAGGACCCCTAAAGCCCCCATTTGAGAAAGGCGAATTGCCATGGTGACATCGACAACCCCATCCATCGCACTTGCGATGATAGGAATTTCTCGGGTGATACCACCAATCGTCCACTGGGTATCAGCCAAAGATGGATCCAGGGTGCGCTGACCCGGAACTAGTGCAATTTCGTCAAATCCGTACGCTCGGCGAGCTGTTTTACCTCTGCCAATTTGAATATCCACAGCGCTTGAACCCCAAATACCGAATAAGAGCTAGACTACCAAATTTGAGGTGCCATTGCGTTGCTTAAAGCGCTTGAGTTGTTTTTCGGAACGGGCACAGCATTACCCCCTCAAAAAGCAACTGAGAATCCTTTCAAAACTAAAAATCTGCATTTTTTTTGGGAGAGTGCGACAGAGCCGCATTCTCCCAAAAAAGGTTTTTCAAGGATCCTTAGGGTTGTAAATCCCTGTAAATGAGGATAAACATTACAAAATGTTGCGGCATGTCTAAGAGTGTCAACGGAATACCGCAGAATAATTTCGGAAGGTCGCTGGATATACGTAACTAGCGATTCCGGTCTTACCCGGGATGGGTGTGGCAATGTTCTATAGTCTTTCCTTAGAGAGATTTTAGATACGGCAAAGTCCATCATTGTTTCTGGACAACCGCGTAAGGGCCGTGAGAGGAGATACAAGAAAACCTGGCCTATTTCAGGGAAAAGTCTGAAATCTCCGTCTTCCCAATAACGAATGCCAGTTATATTTACCTCTGGTACATCTTGCTTTTGGAGGAATCCATCAATGAGTATTGTCACGAAATCCATCGTGAATGCCGATGCTGAGGCTCGTTATCTCAGCCCCGGTGAACTGGATCGCATCAAGTCCTTTGTTACCTCTGGTGAGCGTCGTCTCCGCATCGCTCAAGTGCTGACCGATTCTCGGGAACGCATTGTTAAGCAAGCTGGCGACCAACTGTTCCAAAAGCGCCCTGACGTTGTTTCTCCCGGTGGCAACGCCTACGGTGAAGAAATGACCGCTACTTGCCTGCGTGACCTGGACTACTACCTGCGTCTGATCACCTACGGTGTGGTTTCTGGCGACGTAACTCCCATCGAAGAAATCGGTATCGTTGGCGTTCGCGAAATGTACAAGTCCCTGGGCACCCCCATCGATGGTGTTGCAGAAGGTGTACGCGCTATGAAGAGCGTTGCAACCTCTCTGATGTCCGGTGAAGATGCAGCGGAAGCTGGTTCTTACTTCGACTACGTCATCGGTGCAATGCAGTAAGGCGATCGCCCCTCTGCAAGGCTACATAAAACAACCGTTGAGCATTGTCGTTGACTTGATGTTTTAAGGAAATCAATCATGCAAGACGCAATTACTGCTGTTATTAACTCTTCAGACGTTCAGGGTAAGTACCTGGATTCCTCTTCCCTGGATAAGCTGAAAGGCTACTTCGCAACTGGCGAACTGCGTGTTCGTGCAGCCACCACCATCAGTGCTAACGCTGCTGCCATCGTTAAGGAAGCTGTAGCTAAGTCCCTGCTGTACTCGGATATCACCCGTCCCGGTGGTAACATGTACACCACCCGTCGCTATGCTGCTTGCATCCGCGACCTCGACTACTACCTCCGCTATTCCACCTATGCCATGCTGGCTGGCGACCCCTCCATCCTGGATGAGCGCGTGCTGAATGGTCTGAAGGAAACCTACAACTCCCTGGGTGTACCCATCGCTGCCACCGTGCAAGCTATCCAAGCCATGAAAGAAGTGACCGCTAGCCTGGTGGGCGCTGATGCTGGTAAGGAAATGGGTGTTTACTTCGACTACATCTCCTCTGGCTTGAGCTAAGCTCAATCGGAGTTTGCGGAGCAGAAACCCTCATCATTTGAGCGTTTTCTAGTCTGTATCTCCATTCCCTTAGTCTGGGATGTCTGGAGTGAGTCTTAGATGGTAAAAGCTTGTTTGTTCAGGTTGAGCGATTTTAGATTGACTCTAGACTCCCAGCAATTTGATAGAATTCCGTGAATACTCACGATTTACAGTTGTTTTAGCGATTAAGGGCTCTCACCCGGTCAGGAGACAAAACTATGAGGATGTTCAAAGTTACAGCCTGTGTTCCGAGCCAAACCCGCATCCGGACGCAGCGTGAGCTTCAAAATACCTTCTTTACAAAACTGGTTCCCTACGATAACTGGTTCCGGGAACAGCAACGCATTCAGAAAATGGGCGGCAAAATTGTTAAGGTCGAACTCGCTACGGGTAGAGCAGGCACCAACACCGGGTTGAAATAGCCTCATCCTCCGACCGATCGGGTAGCCATCCCGCCTCAGGTTTTTACAAAGAATGGCGTGGTCTTCGTACCACGCCATTCTTTTGCTTTTCCAGGTATTTAGTACGGGGCACACCACACATCAACTGAATATCCTGATTAGCAAACTAGCGTAAGTCCTGTCAGCAATTCTCAGTATGGGCATCAAAGCTAAGAGTTCACGCCCGTAGGGCGTGAACTCTTGGCTTTGATGCCCGAAAACCGCGCGCCAAAGGCGCGCGGTTTTCGGGCCTGATTTCAAAATGAGAATTGCTGAAGTCCTGTGATTATTATTGTTTCAGTCTTCGTTTTTGAGCTACTCTGAGGGGCATTGAATCTTTGCAAAGGCATGTGCTGAACCCATGCGATCGCTCCTCTCCATAATTGACGGCTCGGTTAAAAGCTGGGCTACAGAAGCCCGTATTCTCCGCTGGCTAGTGTTTCTCTGGTTGGGGCTGGGGATCATCATGTTATTTTCGTCCTCCTATGCAACTGCCGACTTTGAGACCGGGGATGGGCTCTACTACCTGAAACGGCAGTTGGTGTGGATGGCCGTCGGGTTGGTCGGATTTGGCACGTTGATCAATACTCCCCTACGCTACATTTTGGGAATGGCAGATTGGCTCATGCTGCTATGTCTGGGGCTGGTGATACTGACCCTGGTTCCGGGGCTTGGAACATCGGTTAATGGGGCCAGTCGTTGGCTTTCGGTGGGGCCATTGGCGATCGTGCAGCCCTCTGAACTGATTAAGCCGTTCCTCATTCTGCAAAGTGCTCGTATTTTTGGGCAGTGGGATCGGTTGAAGCAATCATCTCGCTTAACCTGGTTGGGAATATTTGCGCTGCTGCTGGCCAGTATTCTGCTTCAGCCAAACTTGAGTACGGCAGCACTGTGTGGCATGTCGTTGTGGCTGATTGCTCTGGCGGCGGGGCTACCGTTACAACAGTTAGGCGGGACGGCGATCGCCGGCTTCCTAGTCGCGTGCATCAGTATTGGTCTCCGAGACTATCAGCGGGAGCGGGTGATGTCCTTCCTGCATCCCTGGGCTGACCCCGCAGGAGATGGCTTTCAATTGATCCAAAGCCTCTTAGCTGTGGGCTCGGGCGGCGTGTGGGGAACCGGGTTCGGGCAATCGCAGCAAAAGCTTTACTACTTGCCAATCCACTATACCGATTTCATTTTTTCGGTGTATGCCGAGGAGTTCGGGCTTATTGGCTGTATTGCCTTGCTGATGTTTCTTGCGATTTTTGCAACGTTGGGTTTACAGGTTGCTCTGAAAGCGCGTAAGCCTGTGCATCAGTTAGTGGCGATCGGAGCAGTCATCCTACTAGTTGGACAGTCTTTGCTAAATATTGGCGTAGCGACTGGAGCATTACCTACGACAGGATTGCCCTTTCCCTTTCTCAGCTATGGCGGCAGTTCGATGCTTTCCAGTCTGATCATTGCGGCATTGTTGATTCGGGTTGCTCGCGAAGGTAGTGAAGCAAAGGTTTTGGCTTTCCCCCGATCGCCTCGTGCTGTGGATGTCTCACCAGAATCTTAAGCCGAACCAAGGTTAAATTAACCTGATACCAAACAAATATGAAGCTGCGCCAAACTAGAAGAGTCCTCTTTGAGGTGATGGGCGATGACAGGACGTCCTTTTCAAGTCACGGTGACGGAGAGCCTGGAGCAGTTAGAG
>NZ_JAMPLB010000069.1:0-32197 GCF_039962325.1 Leptolyngbya sp. PL-A3 | reverse complement strand
AAGCCAAGAGTATCTTTCGCTATGGTTTCGACCACCTGCGTCAAATCCTACTGAATCTGGAGTTATTCATCGATGAGTTTTTCCACGTCCTTCAATTTTTGTCCTGTACCTAGCTGATGGACAAGTAACTTCGGAGCCTCACCACACTGAGGAAGGTCAAGAAGATGCATCAGATTTTTGGAATCAGAACTCTTAACACCTTTTATCTATGGAGATTATGCAATGTTGCCAAGAGGAGCAAAGATACTGGCGACAGCGTTTCTGTCCACTTTTTCTTTAATAAGCTGTGTACCGACATCTGTACCACAGCCACCTAAGACTATCCTCATTTCCGTTGATGCCAGTACAAACGAAGAAGTAGCGTTTGCCGTTGCGTTTCTAGATGAATTTGCATTTCAAACGGCTCAGTACCAATGGCTAGTCGTTGATGTTCAGGACAAAAGTGAAGTAGCCAATTACTACTCCAACACACCAAGAAAAGAAGCCGTTGATGAGATCATTGAGCGTCTGGTTCAAACTCCATGTGATGATCAGGCTCTTATTTCAAGTCTGACACATGCAAAGGAATATGCGCAGCGATTAAACGAGAATGATTCGCTCAGCATTGTTCTGCTGACTGAGGGAACTCGTAATGTTGCAACCCTGAGTGCAGTCCATGAGCTTAGTCAAGAACTTTCAGCATTTCCCCATCTGAAGCTCTTTATTGCCGGAGTGAGTGAAGATAACAGACTTTCACTCTCACAGGCCTTTACCCCGATTGATGACCAGGTGCAGTTTTTTGGTAATGGCTTGGTCGAACTTGATGAACTACTCCGTCTTCTTTCGTGAAGGAGTCATCACTATGGTATTTTGGCGTCCTAAAAGAGATCCCTACGAAGTGACAGTTGACCGTCCTCATTGGTTTGAAAGGTGGATTATTGATCCTATTCAGGAACGATCAGGAGGGTGGTTTAGTCTTTTGCCTGCGGTAACTTGGGGGGGTGCAACATTTGAGGCGGTAGATTTGCCTAATGACCCTCATGCACAGCCTCTTGCTACTTACTTAAGGGAACATCATCCCTTGCTGTATTCAGAATGGTTTCATCGAATTTATAATGGTACTCGGCAGGTGTGTGAGCTTCAGGTAAAGCTTGAGCACTATAAGGAGTCACGAGAGGCGCTTTTTCAGCAAAGAAATGAGCTGGTTTTTCGGCTCCATGAGTCTTTTGGTGAAATGAGAGCTGATTTTAATGTCTCTTCTGTCAGTAAGGAGATGGAGCAATATCAGATAAAATCGGTGATCGCTTATCTTCTTTCTCCCTGGCTTGCCCCTGTACTCTTTCACTCAATGAAAGAACTGTTTGCGAGATCGTTGCACCCTTCCGATCCAATTGGGTTTGTGGTGTTTCCCTTACTTGTGGGGTTAGCTGCTGCTGCTTCCATTGGCGCTAAGATCGCGGTTAAAACGGCTGTACAGAATAGTCGCATGTCGTATATGGAGGAGCATCAAAAACGCCCTTCACCGGTTGAGCGCATCTTTCAATCTCCCGTGTTATGGACTGTGCTTGTACTAGGAGCTGAGATTGGATTTGGCGCTCCCTTTATTGTTCGATATCTGGCGCTCGCAGTGCGGGACAATCCATTTTGGCAAGTGGCGATCGTTTTAGGAAGCGGACTTGGTCCGTCGATTAATATGGCTATGGCTTGGGCGCTTGGGCGTGAAGGGGCACGGCTTTCCCACTTAGTAGCGAAGGAAGAAACACGGCTGTCTGCGCTTTACCAAGAGTCTCCTTACCGCAGAAGCATTGAGCTTTCTAACTCAGAGATTGGACAGGCCAAAATGCAGGTAAATGTTCTTAATGCACGCATACGGGAGTTAGAGCGTCAGCAAAAAACTCTCTCAAGGCGGGTACGGATTGATTACGCCAAGTGGATCCGAAAAGTAGAACGAATTTTACCGTCTACACCTCGTGCACAACAGTTATTGAAGGAGCAATTAGGGGGATTTCACCGAGATCGTTATCAAGGTAGCTCAACAGGTGTGTGGACAGATGGTTCACGTGGCGGTAGTTGAGCGAACTTGTGCTTTGGAGAAAAAATATACACACCATCTTTGAGGAACGCTTCTCTCAAAGATGTTTCTATGACTATATGGTGGATGAGTTGTCGTTGAGAACCGTAAAAAAGGCTTTTTCAAAGGGCCATAATTTCCTCAAGAAACTGAAGGAATTTAGACTCATCAATGCTTTGCTTGGCAAGCACATCTTGACTTATAGGATCACTTCCTGTGTTTCTGTATTCTGTATAAGTGAGGGTTGTTTGAAGACTGAGGATCGACTGTGGCTGCTGTGCAAGGGTATGGTGCATTACTGGGTGAGATTAAGGAGCGCATACGCTCCGCACAATACGAAGCGCTTCGAGCGGTAAACCGCGAGCTTATTGCGCTCTATTGGGATATCGGACACCTTATTGTGACGCGCCAGCAGGGGGAGAGTTGGGGAAAAGCTGTTGTGCAAAACCTAGCCCGGGACCTCAAAGAAGAATTTCCTAGAATTACTGGATTTTCCTCGTCGAACCTCTGGCGCATGAAGCTCTTTTACGAGACCTACAGGGATTCTGAAAAACTCGCACCAATGGTGCGAGAAATTGGATGGAGTCACAACCTTGCCATTCTAGAGAAGTGCAAGGATGACCTAGAGCGCGAGTTTTACCTTCGTATGACTCGCAAATATGGGTGGACTAAGAACGTGCTCATCCACCAGATTGAGAACCAGACCTATGAAAAGACCCTTCTTAGTCAGACGAATTTTTCTGAAACCCTGCCCGAGTCTCTTCAGCACCAAGCGAAACTTGCGGTGCGAGATGAGTACGTTTTTGATTTCTTAGAGCTTGACGATAAGCACAGCGAGCGTGAGCTTGAGCACGCATTGATTGGCAAGATTGACACGTTTTTACGACAAATGGGAGGCATGTTTGCCTATGTAGGAAGCCAGTATCGGCTTGAAGTAGGAGACCAAGAGTTTTTCATCGATTTACTGCTTTACCACCGGCGGTTACGGTGCCTTGTTGCCCTTGATCTCAAAATAGGACGATTCCAGCCAGAGCACGTGGGGAAAATGCAGTTTTATCTCGCAGTACTTAACGATCAGGTTCGTTTGGAAGATGAGAACCCCTCAATTGGCATCGTGCTTTGCAAATCAAAAGACAAGATGATCGTTGAGTATGCCCTTAAAGATTCGGACAAGCCGATCGGTGTAGCGACCTATCGTATGGTCTCTACCTTGCCACAGGAACTAAAAGGGCAACTCCCGGCTCCCGAACAAATTGCTCAATTCCTTGAGAACGTCGAGTAGCGTTCCCGCCATTTTTCCATCGACAAATTTCTACCCAGCGAATACCATTCCCCTTCCCTTGCATCTTTATTACATAACCCCTCTTTATGTCATAAAGCCAACTATACTCAATTTTGACCCCCCGAGGTGCCCCGTGAGTGACTTACTTGTTCCCGGCAAACCTTCCACCCCAGGATCCTCCTCTGAGGGTCCTGAACTTCACCTTCCGGCGATCGTAGTTGACGCCGGTGAGCAGACAGCACGACGGTTCGTCGAGTTTTTCCTCGTGGGTATCCGCAACAAAAATACCCGTGCCGCCTACACCCAGGCAGTCCGGCAGTTTCTTGAGTGGTGTGATGAGCGCGGGTTGCAGTTTGGGAGTATCAGCTCGCTTGCGATCGCAGCCTACCTTGAGCGCCATCCTGGATCTGCCCCGACGATCAATCAGCACCTTGCGGCGATCCGCTCCATGTTTGCGTGGATGGTCAAGGGAGGCATTCTTCCTGCCAACCCCGCAGCAGAGGTGAAAGGGCCAAAGCACAGGGTGAAGATTGGCAAGACACCCGTCCTCTCAGATGAGGAGATGCGGGAGCTGCTCAGTGCCATTGATGTGTCACATGTGGTGGGACTTCGCGATCGTGCGCTTATTGCCACTATGTTTTTTAGCTTTGCCCGGATCAGCGCCGTGTTAGCGATGAAGGTTGAAGACTATTTCCCTAAGGGCAAGCGGTATTGGTTGCGGCTCATCGAAAAGGGAGGCAAATACCATGAAGTGCCAGTCCACCATAAAGTTGAGGAATTTCTCGATGCGTACCTCGAAGAAGGTGGCCTCTGGGATGCGAAGGGTACTCCCCTCTTTCGTACCACAGTCGCAACAACACGGAAGCTGACCGAAAACGGACTTCAGCGCCAGGAGGCGTGGGCCATGATTAAGCGCCGCGCACTACTGGCTGGTGTCAACACTGATGCGTGTAATCATACATTTCGGGCTTCAGGCATTACTAATTATCTAAAAAATGGTGGAAGTCGTGACAACGCACAAAAAATCGCAGCGCATCAAGACGTCAGGACTACCGCATTATATGATAGACGAGAGAATAATATTAGCCTCGATGAAATTGAGCGGATACGGCTTTGAGCTAATGGCAACAGGGGAGAGCTTGAAGCGCTCGCCCTCCCCTGTTGTGATTGAAGTTTTTGAGAAACCCTAAGCGCCCTTTGAATTGTACCTGTCGTCGCGTCGATTACTGGCGTTGCCCCGCCAGGACTTAGGCTCATTGGTGCATGAGTCGATGGAGACTTTCCTGCTCCATCTCTTTAACGACGACGCCAATTAACCCATCCGTTGAGAGCGCGTAACCTCTGGTAGTCCCAGTAATGGAGGCTGATCTGCGAGCGCTGTTGCCGCTTGGTCCCAACTGCCGTTACTGAGTGGTCCTCCTTTTGCTTTTGGTTCTGGTGTCTGTTTCCTCGGCTTTTTCTTGCGTTTCCATTCTTTCCACTGCTCCCACTTCTGGATGACCTGTGTCGCGTCAAGGGCAACCATCCCGTATGTTTCTACAAGGTCAGAGAGCCGAATGACTGGATTACCGCGTAGTGAAAGTGCTTTTAGTCCCTCTGGAAGCACAATTGGAACGTCAGACTTTTTGACGACCAGTGTACCGTGCAGTTCAAAAATTGGACCGTTTACTATGAGGGGGCCTTCCTCTGGCTGTGCTAGCCCTTGAGAAGCCCCCTTTCCCCCTTCCTGTAACCGTTGTTGCTCGTTACCCTCATCACAGATTGCATCTGCGAGGAAGATCGCACCGATGACCGCGATCGCGTACATGACAAAATCGAACGCTCCAAAATAGATGTGAAGCATATCTCTGCCCTCCTGGGCGAACCTTTGACTTCAGGAGTGGGGTACCAGAGGATGCTCAAGATTCCAAAGGAAAAATTTCTTAAGACAATTTTTTTGTTTCTTGTCCAGAGGAGATTCGATCTTCCTACCCTTAAAAGGTCCGCTTACATATGTGGACTTTGCCGTCTATATTAGGAAGGTATTTTCACTTACTTCTTGAGCTTTGTTACAAGTGAAGATGAATACTTTAATGAATCTTTTTAAGGAAGAAACTCTTGAAATGATTTGCACGATACAGGAAATTCTCCGAGTGCTTTCCACTCGAAAATAAAGCTGTCTGCCTCTTGCAGTGTAAGCTTCCTAGCTTGAATATTACACACAATAACATCAACAGTGGAATAAGGGGTTACGTTCATTTTGAGAGCTTTCTTCCTCGCTCGTTTGTCATCAAGAATAAGCCTGTAGGCATGATCCTGTGCAAGCACTATAGAGCTTGCTTCTCCTCGACCTAAACCTTCTGCACGGAGCTTCTCAACCTCAAGGAGATGTGTGGGATCTACAAGAGGAATCTCTTTTATCTGCTGAGATATAATTAGGTTTTCGAGAGATTCGCGAGGTCTTCTTACCTCTGCTCGCACAAAGTCAGTACACGCAAGGGGAATATTAAATATTCCAAGTAAATCAAACCTCCCAATTTTGAGAAATGAAATAAGTGGAGACGCATCGACTAAGACGTATGCGCTTTGGTCATTCTCCACGGTGGTCTAATCCTCCTTGCCAGCAACTGCAACAGGCATAAGCTCTTCGTAAGGAATCCCTACAAGCTCACATACTTCACGGAAACGACCCGCAGAAATTTTATTCCGACGAAAGGCTTCAATCCCTAGAATAACTAATTGACGAATAAGGTAGGGCTGTTCCTCTTGTTCCTCCTCAGAAGAATGTGCAAGCATTTTAAGGGCTCTTAGCAGTTGCTTTCCTTGGTCTCTTTGCTCAAGCAATGTAGTTAATTGATTTCTGCTAATGGCATCAATGTCTCTTAATCGAATTGCTGCAACGTCATAACTGACTGCATACTCATGGGCAAGCAGGGCTACATCATGAACGCTAATTCGTTGTGCAGTTCCATCATGCCGCACTTCATGATGTACGGCTTCATCAGCTGCTACGTCCCAGATCCACGCCGAAGCACGGCTTGGGCGGCCCTTATGCATACGTTCTAAAGACTCGTAGACACCAGCAGCAGGGATGAGAAACTCACTTGCAAATGCATTAGCGCGCTTTTCAATAAAGTCATTTTTGTTTTGAGTAGAGGTAGGCTCTGGCTCTCTACGATTGCGATCAACTAAGGCATGTGCATATTCATGCGCGTAAGAGAAGCGCCGCCTCACACGTGCATGTCTTTGATGTACAAATATTGCCAAACCATATTGTTGGTGCGCAATGAACAATCCAGACACATTATCAGGAAAGTTGACGGCAGCAGTCCATATTCCCTGGGATGCGATAAGGTTCGCAACATCAGAAATAGGTCCCGCACCGAGCTTTAAGCGCTCTCGCTCAAGTACTGCAATCTCTTTCCCCTGGGCAGCTGCTTCTTCGTAAGACCTAGGCAGTGGTAATTGGTAGATGGGAGGGAACGCAGATAGAGGATCCCCCAACATGTCTCTCAGTCGTACTGCTTCCTTAAGGATCTCAATCTGGTGGGCGATTTCCTTGCTCCACCCAAGGGGAGCGTTCCCCTCTATGCGACCAAAAGTAATGAGAAGATCTTCTTGAAGAGGTTGATCAACTAAGAATTCAGCCGGGTCTCTTCGGTAAAGCTGTGCGAGTTGCTGTAATTCAACACCTGTGACGGTACGAGTACCTTTCTCAATCTTTATGAGTGCAGTTCTATCGAGCCCGATCACTGCTGCTGCTGCCTCTTGGCTTAACTGCACGTTTTTGCGGGCTTCCCGCAGCCTCTCTCCAATGACTTCATTTGTAAGTGCCATAGTTCGTCCTCCTATGTTCTAGAATCGCACTTTTTGGCCAAAAGCTCCAGAGAAAGTTGCGAACTCAAGAGTAGATATGCCAAAATAAGAACATTGGTGGCAAAAAAAAGAAAAAGAGTAAGAATATCTCACTTTTAGTCACCTCACTTGTTGCTACTGCATGTGGCCAAACGAGCCTTTCTGACCGCACATGAGGAGCATGAGATACTCAAGGTCCTCATATACACAGCGTTATAGCCTATGCCCGTATGCAACTCCTCTCACCTCAAGGTTAAACACTATGGTTCCCAATGCTCGCTTTCTTGAACTGCTGCGCGATATTGAACCCAGTCCTACTACCAAAAGCGACGCATCGTCAGCTCATACCGCACTTCGCGATTATTTGAGTTGCTGCGATGAATTTACTGATCGGCATGTTCGAGACTTTCTCGCGGGAAGCTACGCCAGAGATACTGCGATACGCCCCAAACGATCAGAAGATGGCTATGAGAGGCCAGACATCGACATCATAGTTGTTACTAACTACGATACTTCCACCGATCCTGAAGTCGTCCTGACTGAGTTGAGTACTGCGCTTGAGGTATCTTTTACTGTTGAGCGGATTAATAAGCGCTCTGTAAGGGTGATCACCAGTAAAGCGGAGATTGATGTGGTGCCTGTCGTTGAGGATGGCACAGTCTACAAGATCCCTGATAGAGATCTGGGAGATTGGAAGTCAACAAACCCTCCGCGTCATAACGACTGGAGTGGCGAGCAAAACGGGTATTTTGAGGGACGTTTTAAGCCTTTAGTGAAGCTTTTTAAGTGGTGGCGGCGCGAGAATAAAACAGGAAAGCGGCCTAAGGGTTTTGTACTCGAAGTCCTCGTGTCAAAGCACGCTCCGAGTGGTGAAAGCCACTATGGTGAAGCTTTTGCCCAAATGCTCGAAAATATTTCTGCGGCCTATGCAGGTCTTGCAGAGATGGGCATCAAGCCGTTTATAGAGGATCCGGGCCTACCTGGGAACGACATTTTAGCCAAAGTATCCATTACTGATTGGAAAAACTTCATTGAACGTGTGCATGTTCATGCGGGCTATGCACGGACCGCTCAGAATGAGGATGATATGGAAGAGGCAACTCGTCTTTGGCGCAAACTGTTTGGTAATCGGTTTAAAGCTACTGCAAATCCTGCCAAAGCGGAAAATATTGCTACGTATGCAGCTGCACCGGTAACTTCGTCAAGTTACGTCTTTCCTCACGTCTCAGCTGCGCCTACCAGGCCGCGTGGATTTGCATGACCTTGTGGTGGCTTAAAGACTTTGCTCGCGTTCGTAGCGAGATGGCAGCAGTCGAACAGGCTGCTGCTGAAGGGTGGTTTCGCCTCTCTGGTTGGCGGGTCAATAGATTCCGCTTCTCAGCTGATGGCGTCATCACTGCCCACGGAGTGGAGTATCCTGTTTGTCTCATTTATCCAGACCAATTTCCTTTGGTACCAGCATGGGTTGAACCGCACGATCCTGAGGCACAGTGGAGTTCCCATCAGTATGGGAAGGGCGGTGCTCTATGCCTAGAACTTCGACCAGATAACTGGTCACCATACGCCTCCGGTGCTGATGTTGTACGAAGTGCGTATAACCTCTTGCTTACTGAAAACCCTCTTGGTGCGGGAGAGCATGGCACGGTTCCTTCTGCCCACCAAGTTGGTAGTGTTCAGTCTTCTTTGTGGGGAATCACCTCAGTTCTCATCAGTGCTGGATGTCTTGCACGTCTTCAAGCTGGCACTGCTGAGGGTATCCGTGCGTTTCGATGGATGCTTCATGATGGTATGTGGCCCATCCTTGTATTTGATGCCACTGATCGTCGTCATCCTCGACATATCGCCTCTTCCCCTCCTGGTGCATTTGGGCATGAGTTACCGATAGTCATTGCCCATTCCTCACTGCCTGATCCTTTGCATCGAGACCGTGCTGCACTTGCCTCAGCGCTCGGAATCAATCTCGATAATCATACAGATGCGCTTATGGTGATCGCTATCGATGGCGATCGCATCATCCCAATTCATTCCATGGGTACAGATTTCACTTTGAAGTGTGAGTGGTTTGTACTGCCTGATGATGCAGGAACTCGAACTGGGCGAGCGATACCAGAGGTACCTAAAAGTGTTGCGTTAATTGGACTTGGCTCAGTTGGTTCAAAGATTGCCGAAATCTTACTGCGCTCAGGCATTAGCTATTTTGTACTTGTTGATGGTGATGTGCTGTTACCTGCCAATCTTGAGCGCCATACTCTTGATTGGAGAGACGTGGGCTTTCGCAAAGCAAATGGTGTGAAACGCCGATTACATCACATTATGCCAGGCGCTCAAATTGAGGTGATTGCTGAGAACTTAAACTGGCAGCGCTCAGCGAGAGCCCACGCAAATCAACTCGATGTCATTGCCAATTGTGATCTTCTTGTGGACGCCACTGGTGATGCGCCAACTACCTTGCTGCTTGGGGCGATAGCGTCTGAAAGTAATAAACCATTTGTTTCTGTTGAGGTATTTGAGGGAGGATTGGGGTGCTTAGTGGCTCGCTCTCTCCCCGAAAGGGATCCTGCTTATGTGCATGGACGAGCGGCTTATATTGCATACTGTGAGCAGCAAAACGTTGAGCCTCCACTCAGTAGTCATCGAGCTTACGAAGCGTTGAGTGCGTCAGGAGAACCTCTCGTCGCTGATGATGCTGCGGTCACCATTGCCGCTGCTCATGCCGCACGAGTCATTCTTGATATTCTCGATGAGCGTGTGAGTGCATCTGATGCTGCATGGCTCCTTTTCGGTTTTCGCGAGGGATGGCTTTTTAGGCGACACGGTGACAGCCTTAGCCTTGATATGGGATCAGTATCCCCACCAGATCCAGCGGTGGAAGATAATGAAATACGTGATTTCGTGATGGCATTGGCAAAGAAGGCCCTCAATGAGACTCCGCCTACCACCTGATCAAATCGAGCAACTCATTACGGCCCTTCGTCGAGCAGGAAAGAAGGAAATTGGGGGGCAGATTTTCGGTGAGCAACTTATGCCCTCAGATTTTCGAGCAGTTGAACTCACTCTTCAAAAGCAGCCAGGAACATTCGCACGGTTTATCATCGATCTTGTGCAGGCTGCTCAAGACGCACTACGCTTCTTTGAACGTACAGAATATCGCTACACTCAGTTCAACTACATCGGTGAATGGCACAGCCACCCAAGCTTTGAGGTGAAACCCAGCAGTGTAGATCTGGCTACTATGCGAGCACTCGTTTCTGATCCGGAATTTCAGGGTAATTTTGCGGTACTCATGATCGTGCGACTCGATAACGGTCACCTGATCACTCGTGCATGGCTCTTCGATCCATCAGGCGGTGAAATCCCAATCACGTTAGAGATAGAAAGATGACGGCAGAAGAACCAACACTTACGAGTGCAAAGGGATTGGGCGGTATCATCGCGCAAGAAGGGTTTGATTACCAGGTGTGGGATGCGCTCGCCCGGTTACCAGACTGCCTTCAAAATCCTGCTTTTGAAGGCATGATTTTAGAAGGACTAGAAGATGTCGAGGCTCGATTCTTTGCACCACATGCACCGCATGGGCATTTGTTAGAGCGTTTCCAGGCTAAATCAGGAGTACTCACTCGTGCTGGCCTTGTTGAAGTATTTAATTCCTTTTATGCCTTTGAAGAGAATCACCCTTGCGTTGCTCGCGTGCAGACATTAGTCACGCCATCGCTGCCCCCAAATATGGCTTGGATTGCGCGTGATCCTGAGCGCGTTCGCCGAGCCCGACCGTTTTACAGCCCTTTTGCTGATGTTGCGCATGTGAGTGATGAAAAACTACGTAACGACCTTAGTGAGGAGTTTGGCTCTCATCTTGGGCATTTCTTTGCAAGCTCAATCGAAATTTCTTTGAGAAATTTGCCAGATCGCACTCAAGCTGAAGGCGTTTTTGCCACAGCACTGAATAGAGCATTCCCCACCCTGGAGGTAAGTATGCGCAGGGTGGCAAAAGGGTTTAGTGCCCTACTTGACCTTATGGCACAGTCTCGTGGGCTCATGCTCACCCGAGCACAACTGGTAACTGTACTTGAGGACGCTCTTGAACTTCAGCTTTTTCCCGATCGCAAGCTTAGTATCCATATCTGTTCAGATCACAATGCCCCAGGTATAAATGCGATCGAAATTGACGCACGCAAGTTCTCTGGTAATGAAAATGGATTTCCGGCACCGGAACGATGGCTGAGTGACTTACTGCACCCTCTTACAGCTACTGCTCGTTGGGCTCGAGAGAATCGCTACCAGCACATAGCCCTCTCAGGCTCTTATCGGTTAACCACTGCTTTTGCGTTAGGGTGGGCATTTCGGTCAGCAATTGGATTTGAGATTGACATCCCTACTAAGCAGGGCATCTGGTCCACTAATGAACATCCCACACCCGATACGGCTCCCCTACCGTGGTGTCTGACTAAACCAAGGGCTCTTATTGATGGACACCTTAAGGTTGGCATCGGTATTGTGCGCGACCCTACCGCTGATATTCTGTCTACTCTTGAGCTCCAATCACCTACCGATATTTTGTCTGCTTTTCTCCCCGCGCCAATAGCCAATGGGGTGCAGGCACAAGCGTCTGTGCAGCTTCTAAAAAATGCACTCACACAGGCTGTCTCACAATTACGACCAGCAGCAATAGACCTATATTTTGTTGGTCCCGCAGCATTTTCTGTGGCACTAGGACATCGTTGGAATGCTCTTCCACTTACCCATTTTCATGAATTTGTACGTGGGAATCAGTGCTACGTGCCAACGCTTACCGTCGGCAACTAAGTGTAGACACTCCCTATTTCATTTCTGCACACGCTCAGTACCTTAGGTTGCAATTTACGTAAGGCATACAGATCATGCAGGACAAGACGTACTTAACCTGCATGTCCCTTCTCTTCTTTAGTATTCGGACGGAAGGCAGAGTACCCCCTGCTGCAAATACAACCGAACCCGCGTAAGCGGAAAGTCGGTGAAGGGAATGGTTTGTGTCACAACGACATCATCTGAGTCTCTTTCGCATATGAGGACCGCTGAACGGTCTTCGTTTACGGTGAGTGTCCAGAATTGGAACTCTTTGAGCATTGGGTCTTCTCTCACTCGTGGATCAATCTGCCAAGCGGCGATCGCATCGAGCAGCCAGTGGGCACCACCACGTTCAGCCAGATACAATACGCCGTCAGTGAACAGCATCCCTAGCCAGTGCCGATAATACGTGCTCGTTCCAGTAAAGTGCGCAAGATCCGCTTCGGTGAGCGGTCGAGGTGAGTGAGTCATGGAGGGGCGTCCTTAGAACGTGTAATAGTTCCTGTGGACCACAGGCCATGCTCCTGCAAAACCTTATGGGAAAAACCATGAAGCCTTTGCCCTGCATGGTCTCACTACCATGCAGATCCTTCTACCCCTATTGAGCACGGTTAAAGCGAAGCTGTCGCCAGATACAAGTAGACCTGATCTGGATTGTGCAACAACGTAAATTCTATGAACTAGTAGAAACGGATATAAGTTATATCTAAAGTTCTTCAAACAAAACAACTACTTTAGTCAATGAATGATTCTCGGTAAGCCAGAGCGGACAGAAGCCTTGGCGACGACGCGAGCTATGGTTATTTGTAATGTAGGAGTAAAGGAAACGAAACAGCGTATCCTTCTAGATAACGTTTTCCCGTGAAGCGATCAGGGTGAGAAGCAAGTCTCTTTCGGCGTGGTTGTATGGTGACAATCACCTTACCCTTCCAGCGTTTCAGATCGTTGTCACAAGTGAGCCAATCTTGCAGGAATTTCCTTAAGTGCCCCTTCAATCTTTTTAACCTTGTGTTTCAACGGATACTCCGCATTGGGTGATATGTTGCTACCAACGGATTTGTTTGTTGGAGTTTGCCCGAATGTCTCGTTTTTCGCGTTGGGTGGCTGGAAGCGCTGCGCTCTTAGCTCTTGGAATAAGCAGCGGTGTTGCAGTTGCCCCCCTTGTCTCCCCGGCTCCTGTTACAGCTCAAGAAAGCAACTTTAGTGATGTTCCGGATGATTACTGGGCGAAAGACTTTATTACTGCCCTGGCACGTATGGATATGATGGATGGTTTTCCTGATGGCACATTCGACCCCGATGGTCCAGTCACCCGCGCTCAGTTTGCTGCGTTAGTAAGTCGGGTAAATAACAACTATTGGGAGAGACCTGACATTCGCGATAGTGTAGATCTCTCTGATGTTAGATCAAGCTATTGGGCAGCGGTTTCAATTGATAATGTCATCAGTACAGGCTTTATGAGACCGTATCACGATGGTATTTTTAACCCCGAACTAGCCATTCCTCGCGAGCAAGTCTTTGTCTCGCTTGCCGATGGACTTGGTTACACACAGGCACTCACTCAAGAGCCATCGAGTGTTCTAAATATCTATCAGGATGCTTCTGCCATTTCTGACTATGCTCTCAGAGGGGTTGCCGCTGCAACAGTCAATGGTTTAGTGGTGAACTATCCTAACGTTACAAGGATCGATCCATGTTGTTACGGCGCAACTCGTGCAGAAGTTGCGTCTGCCATTTACCAAGCACTGGTCTCTACAGGGCACGCACCAGCGATTAACTCACCCTACATTGTGACTCCACCAGCAGCAACGACTCCATAGAATAAGGGGGCGATCGCCATTAACCTTAGCTCAGACAAAAGCCCGCATCAGGTAACAGGATGCGGGCTGGAATCAAGATTATTGAAATTGTGGCATGGGGCGATCGCCCTCTTAGAACATTCTTAACCTTGTGTTTCAATATATACCCAGTATTGGGTGATATGTTGCTACCAACGGATTTGTTTGTTGGAGTTTGCCCGCATGTCTGGTTTTTCGCGTTGGGTGGCTGGAACCGCTGCGCTCTTAGCTCTTGGATTAAGCAGCGGTGTTGCAGTTGCCCCCCTTGTCTCCCCGGCTCCTGTTACAGCTCAAGAATTTAGTTTTAGTGATGTGCCCGATGATTACTGGGCAAAAGGCTTTATTACAGAACTCACCCGGATGGGCATCATCGAAGGGTTTCCTAATGGTACATTCCACCCTAATTCGCCAGTCACTCGCGCCCAGTTTGCTGCCATGTTGCGACGGGCAAATGCTAATTACTGGGAGAGACCTAACATCAACAGAATTACAGTTTTCTCTGATGTTAGCTCAAGTTACTGGGCCGCAACTGCTATCAATAGTGTCGTCAGGACAGGCTTTATGAGGGGATATCATGACGGTATTTTTAACCCCGAACTAGCCATTCCTCGTGAGCAAGTCTTTGTCTCGCTTGCCAATGGACTTGGTTACACACAGGCACTCACTCAAGAGCCATCGAGTGTTCTGAATATCTACCAGGATGCTTCTAGCATTTCTGACTATGCTCTCAGAGGTGTTGCCGCTGCAACAGTCAATGGTTTAGTGGTGAATTATCCTAACGTTACAAGGATCGCTCCATGTTGTTACGGCGCAACTCGTGCAGAGGTTGCGGCTGCCATTTACCAAGCATTGGTCTCTACAGGGCACGCACCAGCGATTAATTCACCCTATATTGTCACTCCCGCACCAGCAGCAGCAACTCCATAACGATCCTAGTGATTCGTTGGGATGTCTGCTTAAATTTAGAATTTTTTCCTAATAACTAAAAGGTGTTTTAGTGTGAGTAGCTCAGAGTCGAGACATGGAAAAGCAGTTCAATTTGGAGACCTTATTCTTCAATTTACATCTCAGTATGAGTATCGTTGGAACACTATAGGTGGTGATGCTTATGCACATAGCGCATTCTATCACCCAATACCTCCTGAGGGATTTTATCCACTTGGCAGCATTGGAAGATCAAATCTTGATGATCCGAACGGGAAATGTGTTTCGATATGCGTGAAAAGCGTGACAGAGCATTCGTCAAAACCTGCCTTGCGCGAGCCCGAAGACTACGAATTAGTTTGGAACGATAGAAAGTCAAATGCTGCTAGTAACGGCGCTTGCTGGAGACCAAAGCCGCCTGATGGTTATGTTGCTCTTGGCGACGTATTCAGTAGTGGTTATGAAAAACCTAAGAAGTTAGATGTAATGTGTGTAGCTATCGAGCTAGCCGCTGAGGGATGCATCAGCAAATCTAGTATTTGGACTACTGATGGCTCAAACGCACTCTGCTTCAGTGCTTGGCAAATTATAGCTAGCGAAGCTTATTTAAGAGATACCTCAGATGGCTTATTCGAGGTAAATAGTTTTACTGGTAGTACGAAGCCGGACTTTGCTGCACCGAATTCATCTCCTGTGGCGTACACACTTCGCCTGCCAATGCCAACCGAGGTTGTGGAGGCTGAAATTATTAAACCTAAGCTCTCTAGTAGAACCAGACCAGCTGGTAGAACAGCGCAAGTAGTAGATCGAATCGTTACAGTTCCATTCACAGCTATTCTTGATCCTGACAAAGACCTCAATTGGCAGCTAGAACATTCGCCCTTCTACGATATCGAGCGTTCGGTATCTTATAAGTTGCTGATTTTTGAAGATAATGGGACTGAAGTAGACCAGACTCAAACTCTTGTAACTTCTACCGGTATTACCACTGAATCTAGCCGGACCTTCTCATTAACCACCGGTATTTCGGTAAGCTATGAAAGTGGAATCGAATTGGGAATAGGCTCCTCAAAAGTCACAGCTCAACTTAGTATTGATCTCGGATATTCTAGTACAACCAGTGTCTCTACGTTTGATTTGCGGGAAGAGGATGTTGAACTAACTATTCCTGCCAATCATGCGGCTGCGGTGTGGTCTGAAGTGAACACAATTCGTCTTTGGCGTTCAGACAATACACCGGTTGGTCCGTTGCTGGAGTTTGAGAGGGGTAATACAGCATTTTTGACATCGCAGTACCCGGCTCCTAAGGCAGGTACGGCAATTCGATACCGTCGTATTCGCCGCAAGTTGAGATAAACAGGTAATAGTTTGAGTTGAGGTCATTTACACAATGTCTAACATTTCTTGCTGGCAGGCTGGAACTGCTGCCTTTTTAGCACTTGGCTTAACGACTGCTACTGTTGCTCCCCTCGTGTCCCCTGCTCCTGCCTTTGCTCAAACCGTCAATTTTAGTGATGTCCCCGACAATCATTGGGCAAAAGGCTTTATTACAGAACTGACCAAGATGGGCATCATTGAGGGATTTCCTGATGGAACATTTGACCCTGACGGACCCGTCACCCGTGCTCAGTTTGCTGCCATGTTGCGACGGGCGAATGCTAATTACTGGGAGAGACCTGACGTTACCGAGTCAGTAGATTTCGATGATGTCAGTACAACCTACTGGGCAGCGACCTCCATTAATGTCGCCATCGAGGCGGGTTTCATGAGGGGGTATCCTGGTAATATTTTCAGACCCGAACAAGCCATTCCTCGTGAGCAAGTCTTTGTCTCGCTTGCCAATGGACTTGGTTACACACAAACCCTCACTCAAGAGCCATCCAGTATTCTAAATATCTACCAGGATGCTTCTAGCATTTCTGGCTATGCCCTCAGAGGTATCGCCGCTGCAACCGTCAATCAGTTAGTGGTGAATTACCCTAACGTTGCGAGGCTCCGCCCGCAAAACAATGCAACTCGTGCCCAGGTTGCGGCTGCCATTTATCAAGGATTAGTCAGAGACGGTAAAGCCCCAGCGATCAATTCGTCCTACATTGTGACTCCGACGCAGTAGTGTGAGTCTGTAGGAGGAAGGGGCGTATCCACACCAATCTATCTTGTCTGGGTAGAGATTGGTGTGGATACGCCTGTGGAGCGACTGTGGAGAGTAGAGGTGTGAATGTCATTTGTGGAGCGGTGTGGATGCGCTCCACAGCGTTCATCCACTCCACTCCACAGCATCCACACCGCTCCACGCTCCACACCCAGATCAAGGCAAAATAGGCCCTTAACAGCGGTATCGCGTAGTCTCGCCCTCACCCTCCACACACCCAATTCCCTGTGCTGCTAACTGCCGAAAATAGCCCCGAATCATGTCTGTGGTGATCTGGGTTGTCTTGAGCATATGAATGCCAGAACGGGCCTCTCTTGCGGTAATCCATTCCCCACGACGATGCGCAAACTGAGCGATCGCCCGTAGCTCTCGGGGTAACTCTTCCAAGACATCTAGGTCCAGCTCGTTGGCCTTCTCGTGTTCACCTATGCTGGCAGGTGGTTCCACCTCCACTGGGGCTGTCTGGTGGTAGAGCTTCTCCAACATTTCAGTGGTTAACTGAAAAGGATTTGGCTCTTCCTGGAGCTGAGGTGGTGGTACAGGCAAAGCAGGGATAGAAGAAGGCTCACGGGCTTCGCTTGTAGGAGCAATCGGATAGTGCTGTTGTAAGGTTGGCAGATAGAGCCACTCTGGAATAGTAAGCACTGTTTCTTGCTGACCAGGACGATTCATTTTTACCTCAGCAGAGCGGGTCTGCTCTCCCCAGGGCGTTTCCCCATACTGCCGGGTGAGTTGCACCGCAGAATTATCAATCAACTCCTTCATGCCCTTGATGTTGCTAAACCCAGCCGAAACGGTGCGGGCATGGTTAATCAAAATCGCTTTGATGCCATGCTTGTCCGTTACACTGAGAGCCGTTCGCACCAGGCTCTGACCCAGCTCCTCATGGCCTCCGTTGTACTGGGTCAGCTCATCCACAATCAAACTTTGGCGATCGCCTCCCGTCTTAAAGTTCTCCACCATATCGCTGTAAAACGCCTGAATGGCATCAAAGTCACCCCCAGCACCCACGACGACGCCATCAAAGAGCTTCTGGCCGTCCTCATGAGGCGTCACAGCAATGGTGGGCCAGCCCAATAGGTAGCTACGCACATAGGCGATGGCACTGGCCAAGGAGCTTTTGCCCGTCTGTTGAGGGCCAGAAACCGCCAGCAGTTTGCACATCAAGGCATAGCGAAGATCAGGGCAATCAGCTATGAGCCGATTCCATAGTGCCCATTGGGGTGCATTCCACTGGGCTGAAATGGGGGGTGCAGCGATACTGCCAGGGGCAACAGGTACGGCTGCAACATCAACGGCCTGAGGAATAGCAGCAGACAGAATAGGAGGTTCTACTAACGGGAGGAGTTGGGCCAGAACACGACGCTGTTGCTCATTGAGATAGCGCTCAATCCTCCCATTCTCAATGTCATCAAAGGCTCGCTCTCCCCGATTCACCTTATCGACCATGTACCATCCACCCAGTAGCCCGACGGCGATCGCTAGCGGCCCGGATGCCAGCACCGATAAACAGTACCCCACACCTCCCAACGTCGCGACCAGCGGAAGCATCAGCGAGCCGTGATACTCCTGGAGCACGCGATCGCCTGCTTGCTGCACCAGCGCAGCACGAGGGTCAATGTTCGATTCTGCAATTTGCTGAATGGCTTTCACGTCTGAAAAATTCATGAGGATGTCTCCTGTTGCGTAGTGGAGGGACAAAAAAGGGGCATCGGGCGATCGCCTCCATGCCCCCGGTTGTCAGTCGTTACAAGTTGAATTCAATGCCGCCATCATGGCGGTACTTCACATCGGTTTCATCGGCACGGAGGTCACTCGCCATCCGTTGGGTTGCCTGAATTTGTTGCTGACAGTAAGCGACCGCCTTTTTGAGTTCTTCCAGTGCGCCTGGCTCCCCCTCCTGTGCCCTGATTTGAAGGGTGCGGAGGTATTCATTCGCCATCGCGGCGATTTCTGGAGGGATCTCTGGGATGGGTTTAGCCCCATTGCTGGGGGCTTCTACTTTTTTGCCTGCGCTTCCCCTTCAGGCTTCTGCCCGTTGCCTTGGCCCTGGTAGGCTTCCCATGCAGCAGCCTCCGCAGAGTTAGGCCCAAACCGCTTAAAGATGCCGTCAATCGCTTGTTGGGGTGATTGAAGCGACGCTGTCACCAGATGCAATTAGCTCTAATTCGGAGCCTGAAACAACGTAAATTCGTTATTTAGCAGAAGCTAATGTGGAAAATGGCGGATTTTTTAGTACAAAATAACTGTACTGAAACTCCTATCCTACAAAGGTTTCAGCCTAATTGCACTTCATGACAGCTTCGCTTCAACCAGGCCATGTATGCGGCGATCGCCCGTTTGGTGTCAGGTGCAAGGGCATCAGAGGTCATCTGGGGAGCTGCGACCGGGGAATCCTCCACTGTGGCGGGGTTGATTAGGTTCCACCCCTTGCTGTCATGGATTAATTGCACCTTTTGATTCCGCTTGATGGTGGCGAAAACTTCATCGGTGAGCGGCTTCCAGAGCGTGGCGTCTTCCCCGTCGCGGGTTCTGAAGTCACAAACCAGGCGGGGGCCATTGCGGGTGGTTACCTAGCGGGCGTCACTTTGGGCAAGGCCAATAGTTAGGGTTGCGGTCATGGGTGAGCCCTCCTACTGGGCTGTAGCTTCGGAACTAGCAATAACTTCGGCTGCAACCCGTTCCACATCAGATGACCATTCCCCGGACTTGATACCGTTGCGGATGCGATCGGCGTATTGGTCTGGGTAGGGGTAATCGAACTTGATAGCAGCGGATTTACAGGATAGGTAGAAGGCTTGGGAGTCAGCAGCAAGGAACTGTAACTTGTGGAGTTGAGTGCTATTCATGATGGTGAATATGTATGGGGTTTAGGGGCGGTCGCACTTTGCCCCCATCTTGGGAGAATCAAGCCAGGATTCCATCAATCAAACGGGTAAGCCTGGATAGCTCAGCAACGGTCAGAGGGGGCATGGTGGCGATCGCCTCCTTTACCACCGCTTCCGTGTCGATGGGCGGTTTCGTGGGAGGCGTGTCATCCTGCTGCCGGGGGGCGGGCTGCGGCGCAGCGCTGTGGTCACGCCCAACCAGCAAGAACAGGCCAACGACAACGATCAGATCCAGGAAAATCTCAAATCCAGACATCTCAATCTCCAGCCCGAGGTGAATGTGTAGAAATCCGGGCTAACGCGATCGGGGGGCGTTGCACCTCCCCAGGCAGCTCGGCTGCAATCGCACGTTGTCACGTCCTCTCTTTATTGGCGGTACGCTCGTTGGCTATCCCCACAGCCCGCTCTAGGCGTAGGCCCGTCACCCATTGGACCGGGGGAGGTATCGCCTCCATACTTTTCATATTACCGTTAAAACTTTAATAGTATCAAGAGTTTCACGCAAAGATTTTTGCGCTAAGATTTTGGTATGTTTCCAGCATGGGAGAAATACCAGTGAGCAAAGTTGCAGATCTAAGAAAGGCGCAGGGGCTTACCCAGCGTCAGCTTGCGGATTTAGTGGGGGTGACTGAATCCACAATCCGTAATTGGGAAAACAATAGAAATGGCATTGAATGGCTGGTGAGGGTTGCAAACCTGTGTAGCGCTCTTAAGTGCGACCCAGCAGCGTTGGTTGAGTTCAAATCCATAGTGGATGAAGAGGGCGATCGCCAATGAGCCGGCAAACCCCGCGTTACTGGCACCTATACCGATGGGTGGGACTTCCGCTCCTTGTGATGGTGAGAGCGTTGGTTTGGGTAAATGAGGTGCTAGACAAATTGCAGGATGGAGGCGATCGCCATGCCTAAGACCTACTGTAATGACTGCACCTACTGCACTGCTAACGGTCCTACCTGTAAGCATCCTCGGGGCAGCGAGTTTCTGGCTTATATCGTGCGATGTGCAGGGGCGGGGGTAAGGGTGGATGCGTCAGACTGTCCTGGTTTTAAATCAGTGAAGGGAGGATGTGGTGATTGAAAACTTTTGTTTTGACTGCATCTTTTGCGATCCGCTGAACGAAGAATGTGGAGGGTGTATTCATCCCTATGGGCCTGAATTCATGGCTTACATAGATAGCTGTCAAATGGCAGGAATAACGGTTAGCCCTACGGACTGCCCTGTATTTAAACCAGTAAAGAACGAATTACTAAAAGACCACACACCCACAGTAAGGAACTCAGAACCATGACCGATGAAGATCTTAGGGTAGAACTCGCAGCTATTCAGGCAGAATTGCAAGAACCACCAGCGGATAAGGTGTTTGAACTCGCTCCATTTGTAAAAGCGCTAACGGATGAAGAATTCGCGGCACTGCTACACAGGGTCACAGAGATGCAGGTTAGTCGAGGACTCCAAGCAGACCAGGCAGCAATACCTCCCGCGATGCCGGAGGAGATCATTGCCATCATTGAAGCTATCCAGAAACCAGGCGATCGCCCTACTCCCTAATTCCACCCCAGCGGGCACTCGACCCGCTCTTTTTTGACCCTTGGTTGTGGCAATAGACTACAACTCATTTATCAATTGCCACAACAAACCATGAGCACGATTCAGGAATTGCAGCAGCGGGAAACCCATTTAACAGAGGCGATCGCCACCATCCAGGCAGAGTTGGAAGAGTTGGGCGGGGATGAGTACCGCGATTGCTGGCTGGATGAGACGCCGGATCGAACGGCCAAGAAATCCTACACTCGGCTGCGGTGGTTCGATGCCGATAAGAGAAAGCGGTGCAGAACTTTGAAGGGAGATGAAGTCGGCAGAGCCAGGAAGGCGATCGCCCTATGGTCAGAACTGGCTCTCATGACAGCCGAGTTGGCCCACGTTGGTGAGGAGCTGCTGAAGTTTGAGGCGATGGCAGTAAGATTGGGCCTGGAGGTGCCCACCACATCCACTCCCAGACGGCAACGTAGGGGCGATCGCAAACCTGCCAGGTCTGCTGATGTTCAAAGCATTCCCAACGGGGCAAAGGTGACGGTCCCTCGTGGGTGGGAAGCAGTGGTCACCGGATACCTGGGGGAGAACCGCTACAGCATCCGGTACAACACCGGGTTGCCGGGGGAAGAGGATAGTTACCCCGCCCATTGCCTGACCATTGAGTGATGCCGTCATATGCTCACGTATGCCCCTTTTTGGGGTACATTTCAGGGGCCAAGAGTAGTGGGGAAGGCAACGATAGAAGATGTCGAGTTGGGAAATGCTGGATGCCATCGCGGCTGAAATTGGTTCTCTTACAGTGGAGAACAATAGATTTCGCCGGGAGATAGATTTACTTCGTGAGGAAGTCGAGTTGCTAAAGGATCGCGCTGCCGACGCTGACACCAATTTTGAAGCCATTAAATAAGATGCCGCAAAACTGAGACAGGCATTACGCGAGTTACGTGCCAGCGCTGCACAGCTAAGAGCCGATGCCGCACAGTTGAGAGCGAATAAAGCGCAAGAGGTTGCTGATGAGAAGCAACAAGCAGCCGACCAAGCTCTAAAGCAACAAGAATCTTCCCAGATTAGATCTTCTCAGATAGAGGCAGACGAAGCTCAGGATTGGGCAGATCAAGCACAAGCCAGAGCCGATATTGCCCAAAGGAATGCCGACGAGCCGCAGTGAAGCCCCAAGTTGATATGAACCAAGCCTGCTGCAGGCAATCGCAGGGATTGGGCTCTACGGCAACTGCTTATATTTGCTTATGTTTTTTGAAATTCTCACTTTTCCCAATGAAAAACCCGCATCGCTCGTGGGTGCAATGCGGGGAAATCAAAACTTACGAATCTAGATTGTGCCATAGAGTGGCGATCGCCAAGAACTGCTAGCACCGATTGTGCAGGTTCAAAGTGGCAGACTGAATTCACTCAACAGCTCTCCGTTAAGGTACGTGTAGAAGACTTGATAGGGTGAACCGGATGTCGCCCACTCTTGGCTAAAACTATGTAATTCTTTCGCAACTTGCTCGCTTGGTGCATCAATCATCAGAACGGCTTCAATATCAATTAATTGGCACTGTAACAGTAGAGCCTTGTGCTTATCTGACAGAACAAAATTGAGCATCGTGTTTTGCAGGTGCTCAGGCATAAAAGGACGCATCAGTAAAACTCAATGGATTAGCTCATAATCATTGAATAAAACCTTTGTGAGGATCTTGTGGGGACAGGCTCAACCCAGAGAAGACCACCATTAAATTGACGGCGGCAAAACTCGTAGGTACTGGGCTCAGGATTCCCGGCGATCGCCCTCCCAATAAAAACCCTCCAACAAATGAAGAGGGTACACATGAGCATGGCAACTTTGAACGAGGAGACAATGAGAGGTAAAAAAAGAACCCGAATTCGATGCAGTTTAATGCGGGAGAGGAGGTTCGCAATACTCAGATTTTGTAACTAGAAAACCTAGAAGCGGAAAAATATGATTCTTGCGGGATTGTGGCTTGGATAGCGATCGCTCTCTAGTTTGAACTGGCCCAACTGGAATCAGATCTAGCTCGCGTCAGTAAGGATCCACTGAAGGTCAAATCAATGGTATAGAAGTGCAATGACAGAAATCTAAAGAAAATCTTAAGAAGCTATATAAGTGTTTGTGCTTGGTTTAAATTTCTCTACAGTTTAATCGGGGTTAGCTCTATAAAAACCCTGCTCATAAGCCAAAGTTTACTTTGGTCCAATGCCTGCCTATCTCTTGATGGTGGGCATTTATCATCCTGGTGGCAATTGCTAATGGTCACAATTAACTGTCGCAGTTGCGATTCTGACACCATTACCTACAAGCCTTCTTAAGGCCGTAGGTTCTTAGTTTCCATGCTGCGATAAGCGGGGTTGGAATAAAGGTGGATACGGAGAAGTGTTTAGGGTTTGCGGTAGAGGGAGATCGCAATGTCTACGGAGTTTGACAGGACTCCTCTGGAAACAAAATTGAAAGAAACTCAAGGTGAAGTGCTTCTTCTACGAGAACAAGTCCTGTTTCTTCAACAAGAATTACAAAAAACTCAAGAGGAGTTGCAGGAGGCTCGGGAAGAGCTGGTATGGACGATACATGAGTTAGAACAAATGAACCAAGAGAATCAGCTACTATCTGAAGCTCTGGAGCAGAACCGTAAAAGTTAAGACGGCGATCACCCTTCCAACAAAAACCTGCACTGACTGCGAGGGCAACGCGGGTACCAAGGTCATTATTAGGCCATTGTCCCATAAGGAACTGGGATAGAGGATGCAGCAGCAGGGCGATCGCCATCCACCCTATAAAGCCCCTCCCTGCTGCAACTATGAATGGATACCGAGAAAATTTTCGCTGATGGCATCCAAAAAGGATGCTCTTTCGTACAAGAAAAGTACAGCTGTGTCTGGAGTCGTTTCCCCATGAATGCTGACGACCTTCGGCAACGTTTACTTGAGTGCGATCGCTACATCCTCGAATTACAGCATGAGCTAACAGAAGCCTTGGAGTATAAACAGGTACTACTAAAGCATCATGCTGTCCTGTCGTCCTGCAAACAGATTGGCCCAGAATTTGAAACTAGATTTCGAGTACTAGAGAAAGAAGTAACTCGAGCAAGTACTGTACTGGAAAGGCTTCGCTCCAATATTGCCAGTGTCTTAGAGTTGCGGACAAGCATTGAGTGTTCGATCGCCAAAAGAAAACCGCCATCAATCGACAGCAGCAATCCCTTATAGGTACTCGGTTCAGGATTTCCGGCAATCGCTAACGCCCCCCAATAAAAAGCCCACTCCCCTAAGGGAGTGGGCTGATTCTTTTAATTTTTTCAGCGGGTTGCACTGCCTTTCCCCTACGTATGCTCCCTTTTGGGGTACATTTCAGGGGTCAAAAGTATTGGGGGGAGGCAACGATAGAAGATGTCGAGTTGGGAGATGTTGGATGCCATCGCGGCTGAAATTGGCTCTCTTACAGTGGAGAACAATAGATTTCGCCGGGAGATAGATTTACTTCGTGAGGAAGTCGAGTTGCTAAAGGATCGCGCTGCCGACGCTGACACAAATTTTGACACCATTAGACAAGATGCTGAAAAACTGAGACAGGCATTACGCGAGTTACGCGCCAACGCTGCACAGCTAAGAGCCGATGCCGCACAGTTGAGAGCGAATAGAGCGCAAGAGGTTGCTAATGAAAGGCAACAAGTCGCTGACCAAGTTCTACAGCAAGAAGATTCTTCCCAAATTAGGTCTTCTCAGGTAGAGGCAGACGAAGCTCAGGATTGGGCAGATCAAGCACAAGCAAGAGCCGATATTGCCCAAAGGAATGCCGACGAGCCGCAGTGAAGCCCCAAGTTGATAGAACCAAGTCTGCGCAGGCGATCGCAGGGATTGGGCTCTATGGCAAGACTTATATTTGCTTATGTTTTTTGAAATTCTCACTTTTCCCAATGAAAAACCCGCATCGCTCGTGGGTGCAATGCGGGGAGAGTAAAACCTTCTCTTTCAGAATTGTGCCATAGGCGGCGATCGCTTCACTGAGAACTACTCGTCCTGACAACATACCGAGCTGAGCAGTTTAGTGAGAGACTGTTAGTCAATTAAGCGAGGTAAGAAAACAACCAGGAGCAACGCTATGCAGGACGGTGAAGCAGAGCTCAAGTTAAGAGAGAGAATCATGGCGATCGCCTCTGCTTTGGGTGCTAACGATGCCGAGTACCTTATTCGAATCACAGCAGGGGATGCGGAATTATTAGATGAGTGCCTAGCGCTTATGAACAAAGGCATAAGCATTACCACTATCAATACATGGCTCGCTGAAAAGATGAACGTAACCCACGAAAGTTCCCAAGCCTATAAAACTTGTGAGGCTGTTCTAAACCTATCGGTCAGGCGTGAGCACAATCCTGAATAACAACCCGCGCTACTTGAGGGAAACGCAGATTACGGTTGAATCTGCTGGATTGTGACCTGGAACCAAGGGACTATACGTTCATCTGAAGGGCGATCGCCTGTTCTACGTCAAGCTTGAAGGTGGAATTCTATGCTTAGTGTTGCCCCTCATTTCGTCTACCTCATGCCACCCGCCCATATAGGGTTCATCCTGGGAGGCTCGGGGAGATAGATGAAGGTCAAGATAATGATGAGTAAATCCAATTGCTTTTCGCGCTTCAGGCGGCTGAGCACTTATCCACAACAGGAACTCATCAACATTCATATGTCAGTAGACCTCACTGAATCTAGCCTGATCTATTGAACAGAAATATTGTGAGGATCTTGTGGGGACAAACTCAGCCACAAAAAAACGCCCTCAACTCGACGGCGGCAAAAATCATAGGCACTTGGCTTAGGATTCCCAGCGATCCCCACCGCACCAAAGCAAAAGCCCGCACCCTGTGAGGCAATGCGGGCGGGAATCAAGACTGTTGGAATTGTGGCATAGACAAAGCAAACCGCCGTCAATCGACAGCGGCAATAATAAGAGCGAGTAGAAACAGACAAACGTGGCTTTGCATATGCCACTCAAAACCAAAACTTTTAGCGTTTAGTATCTTCATCACTTCGAGCCTTACCACTTAGCCCCCTAGCCTCATTCCACCCACGCATATAGGCATCATCCTCAGCCATTCGAGGGGATGATTTAAGGTTGAGACAACAATCGATAAATCCAACAGACTCTCGTCGTTCTGGGGGCATAATGGATGGCCACGAAAGTTTTTCCATAAGTCTGGACACTATTAAAGAACGGATAAAAAGAGTTGACACTACTAAAGGGCTTAGCAGTCTGTGCATGAATATTAATTGCACTAAGTAGATGGCCTTTGAAACTGCCCAAAATAGATAGATTCTCAGTACAGATCTAAACTACTTCTGTATCTGAGGTGATAGAGGCCTGATTTTGCCACTGCGATCACCCCACCTATATGTACACGGATGCAGTGGTGTGGGAAAGACAAGCGATCGGCGGCAAGTAACTTTGACCCAACAGGAGCTCTATCTCCCCTTTAGTAAAAACGAAAAATATTGACGGGCATAAAACATTTAATTCTAGCAATATCTTCCGATGGGCTCGTGTTTCTGGACAAGCTCTTCTGTAAAAGGAGAGTATCGCTGCGCCTAAAATATCTTCTCCATGAACCTTTATGAGCTTCAGCAACTTTTGATTGAGTGCGATCGCACCTCCCTTGAGTTGCAGTATGCCTTTACCGAAACCCTAAAGTATCAACAGATTCTATTAAAACATCAAGCTAACTTGCTTCCCTATAAGCATTTAATTCCAAAAAATGAGCGTTGCCTGTATTTATTGTCGGAAGAAATAAAACAGACAAATACTGCCTTGGAGATGCTGCATTGCAAGATTGACGCTTGCTTAGATGGACGAACAGATATTGAGCGATTACTTGCCTGGAACCTTTATCAGTAAAAGGTTCAGTGCGATCGCCCTCCCAATAAAAACGCCGTTGCCCCACGGCACGGCGTGCTTAACCTGTTCCATCAGTTTTTCTGATTTCACGCTGCAAAGGAGAAAAGCGATCGCCCTCTGGTCAGACCTCACCCGCGTCAGTGAGGAGCTGCGAAAGGTTGAGGAGATGGCGGCAAGGCTAGGTCTGCAAGTGCCGAGGGCATCCACCACCACCAGGCGGAAGGGGAGCGATCGCCCCTGAAGTGCACGGTGCAATGATCTGTCTTGATTGAACATCTGAACGGGAATCATTCATGGGAAACTGTAATTAGCAGAGCCAGCAGTGATGCAGCTAAATTACTCACAGGCTAGGTGGGGAGCAATAAGCAACAAAGAGCGACCACCATGCAAGATAACAAGGCAGAAATTCGACTGAGAGCACAAATGCTTGTAATTTGCTCTGGTCTGAATAAGAAAGATGCTGAACATCTTGCCCAAATAACAAACGGGGATGAAGCACTTCTAGATGAGTGTCTTCAGCTTCTAGGCAAAGGAATAAACATTGCGTTCGTCGCGGAATGGCTGAATGCAAAGACAGGCATAACTCAGGTCGGGTCCCCAACCTATAAATTCTGTGAGGCGGTTCTGAATCTAGCAATGGGGAGCGATCGCCAACGCCCCCAATGAAAAACCCCGCATCCTGTGAGGAAATGCAGGGGGAAATCAAGACTATTGGGATTGTGGCATAGAAGGCGATCGCCCTTTTAAGAGTCTGTGAATTGGGCGTAACTTATCCTGAGATTAATCGCGTCGATAGAAAGAGTAAATGTTTGGTAAATCCCGCTTGTACCATCTGAGGAGCGGGATTTTTTTCCTCTTTAGGTAAGGGGACGATCGCCACAAAAAGCCCACCTCAAACAGCAGTAAGGTGGGTCTTAGTCCGTGATTAATTCAATTCAAATTATCCTTCGAAAAGGATAGTAGAAAAGGTTGTCTGGAATACAAAGAGCTCTAGCAGTGCAATCGCCAACAAAACTAGGGATCGCTCTGTGGCCCGCAGAAAAGACCCACGCTTGTTGAATTTGGTGCAGACGCGGGTCGGGTCATGGCGCTGAATTGTGCCATGAGCCATAGCAAGTTTTGTCCATCGGGAGGGCGATTTGAGAGCGATCGCTCTAGCTATTGATCCTCACTTCTCACCACTCCCAAGAAATCGCAAGCCAGAATAGCGAGACAGGCTTAGCTATCGATCCTATTAGAATTCAATTCGCTTTCAATGGTTTCCAACGCATCCACCATTTTGAATGCAGGTGCAATACGCCAACTTAACAGCCCCAATTGCTGCCGTGTTTTCCCAGTAGCTGCTTCAATTCGTAGCAATAGACTTTCAATGGAACTGTACTGGTGTGTAAAATTTGCTCCAATCTTGATGCCGCGTGATAGCTCACTTAACGCCTCTGCAAGAATTGCAGCGTCTTGATCTGTTAGTGACAGGTCACTCATGGTTATCTTTTATACGAAATAGAGGAACACATCTATCAGTAGTTATAAAGAATAAGCAAGAGATTGTATACAGTCGTACGACCCGCTGATAGAAGTCTTCCTACTTAAGCCGGAAACCATGAGGATTCTGTGAGGCGGTCGCCTGTATCTCAACAAAAAGCACCCCGGCAGTAAGCGCCAGGGTGCGAGTCATTTCTTCATTTGCCTCTATCCTCCCACTTCAACCAGCGCAGCTCCACAGCAGAAACACCGGTAGATCGGCAGCAGTGGACGAGGGTAGTAGGTGGTGATGCGGTATCAAACAAAAAGCCCGCATCCTGTGAGTAATGCGGGCGGAAATCAAGACTATTGGAATTGTGGCGTGGGGAGGCGATCTAGCTAGGCGATCACCACAAGAAAAACACCATGGACTTACGGCGGCAAAACCCTATAGGTGCAGTTAGATAGCTGCCTAAAGAAGCGATTGCAACATCAAAACTGTGTGTTGTGGTCCGGCGACTCTAACACGGCGGCTATCTCGCCCAGAGCCTTATTGATGGCTGCGATCGCTGTCATTCGCTCAACATCCGACCATGACTGCACAGATTCCAGTAGAGACTGGATAAGAGCTCTCTTTGAAGCGAAGTTCTCCTCACCTTCCATACGCTTCAACAGCAATTTCAAGCCTCCTACCAGTAGTTCAGCTTCCTCGTCTGTCAGTAATATCTCACCCATTTCCCGGTAAAGAAAAAGTACGGAACTATCCTATTCTTCCCTTAATGAGTTGAGATAGGTGTGCCAAATGTAACTAGAAAACGGCCCTATCAGCTGTAACGATGGGGAATGTGGATCTTATTGAATTACGGCAGATTGGATGAAGGTGAAGTTCTATTTTTGGCTTTGATCCCCGATTTAGCTGCCTCATCCCACCCCTGTATATAAAACTCATCCTGGGGCATCCGAGGAGATGAATAAAGGTCAAGATAATAATCAACAAATCCAATTGCTTTACGGACTTTATACGGCTGACTACTCAGCCACAGAAGGTACTCATTCACTTCTACATTCATGTAATAGAACCTAAACATATTTAGATGAATCTATTAAACAGAAAGATTATGAGCATCTTGTGAGTACAGACGTAACAAAAAACCGCCATCAACTCGACGGCGGCAAAACTCGTAGGTACTGAGCTTAGGTTTCCCGGCGATCACTGCCCTCCCTACCCCTTCGTGGGTTTGCTGCCTTTACGTGAGGTAATGGGCTAGATAAATCTGGAAGCGGATGGGATTACTCAAGAGGCGCTATCTGCCCTTAAGAGTAGAGAGCTATGAAGCGATAAATGTCGTAGCTAAAGGATTCCTTAGGCTAACCCACACCCTATACTGTTGTTTCGAGACACTGATGATTGTTGGCACTCCCTGCTCAATCAACTCACAGCCGAACCGATAAGCCTCTAATCGATTACTGCCGTCAAACTCTTTTGCTAGCCCATAAAGCTCATTTCTATACATCATTCCATCGCGAACAGCATGCACCCAATAGAATTTGAGCAGGGTGATTTGTTGTTCTTTAACTAGGCTAGGAACTAGCTCCAGCGTGGTTACTGCTGCTGAAACTGCATGGCTTGGCTTTGACATTAACCTGTTCGTATTAGTAGTAAGGATTTAGAGGCTCTGGCACACCCTATTCGTCAGTACTACGCGGTTGCATTGCTCCTTTAGCAGACCTATTCACAACACTGAACTGATCTGCGTAATTCATGGCTAGCGCCTCGAAGCTTCCAATAATGTTGCTGGAACAGTAACGTTATTGGAAGGTTGTGAATCAGAACGCGTTTCTTGTTTACTACCTGCAGTAGTGGGCTACTAGTGGATCTTATTCTTGTGAATCTGCAAGGGAAAGTTGCCCTTGTTACATTCCTTTATAAATTACCCGATCTTTACATTTCTCTGATTCAACAGTGCTGCTATACCCACCTCACAACGTCTCTCCAGAACTTACCTGTAAATATTTAGAAGGCGTTATTGAATTTTTGGAAATCAGGCAGAACAAGCAAAGTAGCAACTTAAGCAATCGCCTCACAGCACTTTACCTTTGCACTGTATCTCTATAGCTTGTGAGTCGATCTTGCTAATACTGCTAGGAGCGCAAACAAAAAGCCCGCATCCTGTGAGTGGGAGCGGGCTGAAATCAAGACTATTGGGATTGTGGCATAGGAAGGCGATCGCATCGGCTAATCTTCGACCTTTCCTACATACTCGACAAGTAGCGTTGGAACTGCCCTCGGCTCCCCTCGTTTTGAATGGCGATTAACCAGGAACTCACGCTCTACAATCCTCCACTTGAAGCCTCGATATTTGATGACATCGCTAACATGCGGATCACTGTAAAAGGTCATGCAAAAGATGCCATCAACCACTCTAATATCTTCTGCCGCCATATTCTCCCGCACGTCATCCGGCAGTGTGAAATCAACCGACCCTGAAACAGGGTTCTTATTGATTACGATGTCGGTTGAATCAAATTGACCTAATAGAAACTTTGCCATTTTGTGAGAACTCCTAATTTAGGTGATGCTGCGTCCTAGGTAGCCGTCCTGGGTGCCGTCCTGCGTTCCACCTAGAACGACCTAGGACGGCACCTAGGACAACCGTGGAACACGCTGGACTCCATTGTTCCTACCTAGGACGCGTCCTAGGTGTCCTAGGTCATTTTGGGCAGTTTTTTCTATTCCTGTCCTAGGTGTCCTGGGTGTCCTAGGTAGGCTAGTTTTTGTTAGCTGAATCACGGGAGACAACTTTCACAAATTGTGACTTGGTGCCGTTGGGGTTATCTCGCTTCTCACTTTGAAGAACTCCACTCATCACGGCTGACTGAATAAGTTGCTTTACAACCTGGCGATCGTCGGCGCGGAAGTCTTGCATCAGTTTACTAACAGATGCCCACTCACCATTCAGCTCTAGGATCTTCTCAATCAACCGATTACGAACACGGGCGATCGCATCCTCATCCTTCAGGCTCTCAGCTTCTTTTGTGGGGTAAGCTTCCTCGGGTTCTTGAGTCGTTTTTGTTGTAGCCATCGGCTGATTTTTAGACTCTTCTGGATTGGCGATTGAAGACACAGAAGCAGTGGAGGCAACTGGTGGAAGCAGGTTTAACAAAAAGCTCACAGTAAGCCAGGGAGGTAATACTAAATCCTCTGTTGTGCCGTCGAGCCAGGTCACCACTGCCCGCCCTGTGGGGGCCATTGTGCCGAAGTCATCAACAGGTTCACCAATGGTTTCTACCTTGACCGTCGAAGACTTCAGCGTGGTCAGGATGTTCGCCACTCCAGGGTAGAAACTCGCCTGATCACCGTGGGCAATGAGGATCGGATAGTACTCATGCTTTGAAGACTCCCGCAACAGCGATCGCAGTCCCTTCCCCAGCGGCTCAAGATCCTCAAAGTTGTCATAATCTCCGAACTCATCCCAAACGATTGAGAGGTGCAGGTTCTTGCCTGCGTC
>NZ_JAMPLB010000068.1:0-32236 GCF_039962325.1 Leptolyngbya sp. PL-A3 | reverse complement strand
TCGAGTAGTGCTTTCGGCAAAGACAGATTTTCAGGATAGCTCGTCGCTATGTTCAAACTTGTCCCTTCCCGCTCAGTCCGTGGAGCTTCACTCCCGGTTGCTGAAGGGAAGGCCGTAGAACGGATTTTCTGACCATCGTCTGACATAAGACTCACTCCTTAGTCGTCTGTGTCCATTGTTCAAGCCTTCCTCACTCATTAAAGTGAGTACTATGCTCTCTGCTGACTTCTGCTCAATCACCCAGAGCATTTCGGCTCTGGGCGCTGCCTGCGTGTCCGTAGGGTTCTGTGGATTGTCGGCTCGTTTCCAAACCGCCCTCAGTCAGACTCCTATAGACCAACAGACTGCCCTTAAGCAGACCTCCCAGGGTAAGATCAACCACCTTCTCCACACGACCGCTGGATTTACATGACTGCCTCTTGATGGATATGGACTTTGTGGTCTCCAGCCCACTCGTCCAGACAGCCCTGCCTGATATCCAGTTTCTGTTCGTCGGCCCGTGGATTTGCTAGATGCTTCCTTCAGACAACACCTCACGATGTTGCCCTTGCATTTCGCTAACCCTTCACCTCCATCAGGTTGGGTAGAGGACTTTCACCTCCAAGTGATTGGCCATGCCTGGCGCACAGGAATTTGTCCACCAAGCTGGTGGACAAATTCCTCTTCTGGATAAGCTTCTGCAAAAGCTCTCATATAAAGGAGATTTGTGCGAGAGAATCCAGTGACATCTGGAAATTCCAAACGCAAATCACGAGCAAGCCGCTCAATGACTTTTGTTCCCCATCCTTCCTCCTGTTGGCGCTGGAGAATTTCCTTTCCAATGTGCCAGTAGAGAAGAACTAATTCTTTATTGACAGCTAGGGCAGCCTTTACTTGCGTCGAGAGAATTCGTGCTTTTAGCCCTTTAAAGAAGTCGTCGTAGGACTCAGGGAAAAGAGACGTTTGTTTGGGCATAGTGTGGAATAGCGGTAGAAATGTGGTGAGCCGCTTATGAGCCTTTAGTAAGGTTTTCCAGTTCATCCAGTAGCTTGGTGATGCGGTCGTGCTTTTTACGATCGCTCCATACCCTGTTCTTTTTCAAATACTTCGTAATTTCAGCCATCCGGTTGACCAAGATCTGTTCGGGATTACTGTCAGAACGTGGGTCAGGTTTAAGTGCCTTAGCTCTCTCTTTAATCTCATTTAGAGAAAGACTGTTGGCGATTGCCTCTCCTAGCAATTCATCCCGCTGTTGCTCATCCTTGATACGGGCGATCGCTCGGGCTTTTGTATATTCCAGCTTTCCTTCACGTAAAGCATCGAGAATGTTGGGTGGTAGGTTCAGCAGTGGTAACCGACTGCTACGTAGAGATTCCAAATTGAAACGTCCTAACTGAGCTAGGCAATTCTCGATTGCTTCTAGTTGAAGGAGAACGTTTCCCTTCAGTTCTTGCCCTCGATTTTTAGCATTTGCTGCTAGATAGATGAGAGACTTTACCTCTTCCGCACTAATGTCGAGGGTAATAGCCAGGATTTCCAGGATTGCTTCTGTTTCTTCAATCGGGTTGAGGTCGTCGCGTTGGAGATTTTCCATTAGAGAAACTTGCATGGCTTCTCGATCTGAAAAGTCGCGGGAAATTATAGGAATTTGCTCCAATCCAACTTCTTGAGCCGCTCGAAATCGCCGCTCTCCAGCGATTAGCTCGTAGTTGCCGTTTTGTAAGGGGCGAACCAGAACTGGCTCGAGGATACCGTGCTCCTTGACGGATTTCACAAGCTGTACCATTTTTTCAGGATCAAAATAGCGACGAGGTTGGCCTTTCGTCGGTAGCTTGATGAGTCTTATGGAGACAGCATTGGGAGATTGCTCGGGCTGGATACTGTTGGGGGCCGTCATGAAGCGCTGCATGACTGCATCACTGAGAGTTTTACGCTCTTTAGGCATCAATAACCTCCATAGCCTGCTTGAACAGGCTATCGAACTCCCGGCGAGCAATCCCTGCTGGCGTTCCAGTCATATCGAAGACAGTAGCTCCTTGACCAAAGGAATCAGTGATGGCTTGGCGCTGATGGATGATGGTGTTCAGTAGCTTAACGCCCTGCACCTGTTGTAAAACGGCAAATGCTTCGTCCTTGAGTTTTGTCCCTTTGATAGCCTTGTTTAGGAACAACACAGCGTTGGGTAAGTTACCCCGAATAGCTTGGGCTTGCCGGATAAGGCGGACAGTATCAGATGCGCTCGCTAAATCAACACCAGCAGGCTGGCACGGCACAATCGCTAGATCTGCCCATAGAAGAAGCGCCCTAGTTGTTTCGCTAAGAGTAGCTGGACCATCAATGATGAGCCAGTCTTGTTGATCGGCTAGTTTAGGTAATTGGTCGAGTAGTTCATCAGGATCTTGAAGAACTTGGAAAGGAATTTCATAATTCAAGGACTCTAGCCAAATTGAGGAGGTGCGCTGCCCATCTGCGTCGACCACCAGAACTTGCTTCTTTTGCTTGTGGAGCCAGCGAGCTAAGTGAACAGCAATTGTAGACTTTCCCGCGCCCCCCTTCTGATTGACGACGGCGATCGTAGTCATGAATTAATAGAGAACAACAAAACAAGTGTATTCCAAATGGACTGAAGGGAAACGTTTCTCTTCACAGAAAAAGGGAAACGTTTCCCTTCAAAAAGGGTTAAGGGAAGTATTTCCCTCAGGGGGTATTAAGCAGCTGCGGAGGTGAGGATGTTCTCTAGCATCAGAAAGATGTTGTCGATTTGAATCGTTGTCTCTATCTGACAGTTCTCAGACGGACAACGCAATTCGATGAGCCTCACGAACTAGAAATGGGTATCTTGTTAGTGGCAACGCTTGCCCGCCTCCTGCGTGGCAATGGTGAAACGACCAACGACAATGGTGGCAGATGAAGAAACCTGGAAGATGTTGGGAATTGCCTGCTCAGAAAATATGTCCAATGATGCCTTGGCCATAGCAGCACGATGTAGAAAGGCGTGAGTCAGCGAGACAGGAGTCACATCGGAAAACCAGCCTTTTTGAAGGTGAGCAGAATGCAGGACGAAAACTGTTACGGGACTGAGCATCAGTTGACTGTTAAGGACGACAAGGGATGCCAAACTTACCCCCTGACGCATCCTACTTATGAAATTGGCAGGTTTGCTAAGTTAGACATTCGCCTGTGCACCCGCTCCCACCAGGTTGCCCGTCATCACGCCACGCTTGTGCGATTCGGACAGCCACCTTTTGACTATGGGCTCATCGCCGCGTTCTCACCGGATGACTCCGGCGCACACCAACTCCTGGTCAATGGCAACCCCATTCAAACTCATGTGCTATGCAGTGGAGATATCATCGAATTTGGAGCAGGTGTTTCAGCGATATACGACCGGGCTTGGCCAGTTGCCTCTGACTTCAACTCTTTTCCTGGTTGTATCCTACAGATTTTCCCCATTGAATCGTGAGCACAATGGATGACCTCGTTGAAAGTATGGCGGAACGCTGAGGTGCTTGTGTAATCAATCGGAGATGACCATGTGGAACTGGCTGAGATTTTGGCAAAGCGCGATTAGCAGACTCAAACCTGCGATCGAACAACCAGTCATCAAAGAGCAAGCACTGCCACCGACAACCTTGCTCGCCCCTGCTCCCAGAGCAGCGGTTGCTAAAGCATTACCGCATCAGCTAGCAGTTGATCTGCAAGAAGCCCGCTTGTTTTATCGTTCACTCGAAGGCAAACTCGTCAGTCGTGCGATCGCGTCTGGTACCGTTGAGTGGGAATCACAGGAATTGGGTTACCCCTTACGCGTCACTGATCAGATCCTTTGGGCAGTACAAGGTGATTCAGTCGCAGCCTATTCGACCGCAGAGGGGCAACTCCTGATGCGTTCGAATGGGCTGGAGCTACCGGGTGACATCAGGCATACCCTATGTGACCTGTCTGAGCAAACCTTGCGAATTTATTCAGAGTCTTCGGCCCCCCCCTCACCCAATTTAGGAATACCGGTCTATCTTCCCCCGCCCCTTCGCCATCAAGCAGCCTATGAGATCAGTCTGATGACTGGAGAAGTAACAACCCTCTATCAGGTGACTTTACATCCTCAATCCATGCTTCGGGAGCCGGACGACATGACTGGACCTGGGTATGACATCGTTCCTAGAATTCCTAAGACTTTGTTGAAGTCTCTGAAAAGTCAGTCTATTACTGAGCAACACCAATGCTTTGAGCAGTATCGTAGCGAGTACCGAAAGGCTTATCATTGGCCGGACTGGCAAGAACTTGAGAAGCAAGCTTATAGGAGGAAAACCTCTGGAACAATCGAGTTACAGACGGCTTCTATCGTCATTCATGAGTACAGTACTAATCACTACTTGTACACGACTGCATTGAGTGTCTTCAGCGACCAACCTCCCTCTACGATAGAGTGGCAAGTCACTCTAGAAGAATGTCTTAGGGGACCACCGCATTGCTAACGCTCATCATGCGCTCTACTCCATGATGAGCTCCTACTTTATAGGATCTGTACAGGGATGTTATCTCTATCTGAAATTTGTGAAACTTGGGAGCGATTACCCCCGCCCCGACTTCTCTGTAGCCTCGTTCGGCTCAGGACATATTGTTGGACTGCTTTACGATAGTCTTGCTGCGTATGGTTTCACAAATTCTTTCCCTGTAATCTCACAAGCAATATGATTAATGAACTGTGCCGGAGCAACCTGAAGAAACTCTGTAAGAATCCAGTTGTGCTGGGTGTCGAGGTGACGAGCTAGCGTTATTGGATCATATCGAGATAACTCACTGAGCTTATGCATCGCGACAAAAAGCAAAGGCAGTTGTGATTTCTCTATAGGCTGAACTGTCTTAAGACTTTTTTTGAGATACCAGCTATTAACAGGAGCAAAAATAGGGATCACGTTTTGCCTAACTTGCTTGTGGTAATTGATCAGGCTCTGTAAATTACTAGATTGCTGATTCCCTCTGGTTTTCCAGCTGAATCGCTTTTTGCGCCTAATCAAACAACGATCCTTTATCCCTGCATCTACTTCATAACCTGACGGCAATATATTTTGTAACTGGCTGGATACATACCTGTCATCTAGCTCTGCAACAAACCAAGCATCAGAAGAAGAGTCTTTGCGAACAAACATAGGTTTCTTTACTGGAAGAAATAGTTCAGTTGTGGATTTGTAAGTCAATGTGAATGCTCGGTGCATAAATGGAAGATGGTGAAAGATTTCTTTTAGAGAATATTCTTCCTGAGGTTGAACATTTTCACCTAAGAAGCCACATAAAGAATGCAACACACCACTGCCTTTCAGTTGTACTATTTCATTGGTCAAACTCTTCCTGCCAGGTTTGGTATAGCCAGTGACACCATGTTTATCGGAGAAAGAAAACCTTTTTTGTGTAAGCAATGCCTTAGTAGCATTTAAGAAGCAGTAATACGATGTAAGTGGTGATGAAACCGAAGATAACTCAACAGATGCTTTATAGAATTCACGAGATTGATCCCAGTAGAAGCCTGCCTCATTATTCTTTGCCCGACGCAGCCATAAAGCTACATAGTCCCAAGGATCGTCAGATAGAACCGTATCTCCTCCAAAGTCAGGTTGTGAAACAGCCGAGTGGATATAGACCGTTTTCCCATTAGTCACAATTGGTGCGAATCCCATATCCCTCTCAACACATCACTCAGAAACTTGTGGTCGAGATAATGATATGGCAATTTGGCAAGTCTCGCGGCTTTGGAGTTCAATGGTGAAGTTGTGCGGCGGCAGTTAACCTAGAACTCCCATCGACAATCTCTGTTCCGTCCACACTAACGCAGTGTTAGCCCTCGCAAAATTCAAGGGTCTTAAAAAGACGACTTTAAAAGCTAACTCCAAGTAAGTTTCCCCCCTCATCATCGGTTAACCTCAACCTTACAAAAGATTTGAAGTTAAATCCAGGCGAAAAATCTGTTGAAGGAACCATATCTGAATTGAGAGCGCAAATATATTGAAACCCAAGGCGTTCCGACTCTCTAGCAGCCAATTCAAGAGCTAAAGCTACTTGGCGTTCATCCACTCCGTCAAAGAGCGTACTATCATGAATAAGGATATTTGGTGATAACTCACGCTGCGACCATAGTTGTGCAAGCATTAGGTCATAGCAAAAGATCTTCATCTTTCCAATACCTTCACTACGATCTCGTTCAATTTCCACATTGAACTGAAACCCTGCTGAACCCACATTGATTGCAAGCGTGCCCGGAGCATCATAAAGAGCTTGCGAATTAGAATTAAATAGTGCAATTGCTCTTTCAGCCTGTGCATGGCGTTCTTCGTAGTCTCGGCGTGTTCTCTGTTTCAATAGCTCCTTCTCTATTCGTAGAGAACTTTTTCCCTCTTCTACCTTTCTCAATTCATCAATCCGTTGGTTGATATCATTAAGATTTGATCGAGTCTCTAAATATAGTTCTTGCAGCCTTGTGTGTTCCTCTAAAGCACCATGAGTTTGCAAAACTTCAAGTCTAGCGGCACGTTGGTTAGTTTTTTCTCTTATAATTTTGTCCAGTTCAGCAATGGTACGTCTGAGACGCTTAACTTCAGTTGAAAGAAATTCACGTCGGTTTTCGATAATTTGACGGTGGAAAACTTCTACCTCTTCAAGGCGACGACTTACCAAACCAGGAAGTTCAACACCAGCACTTTCATATAGTCGAGTCACATCATTTTGAGATGGCTCATTTTCTTGTTCAAGGCTTGATTGATAAAAGGTTAGTAATTGACGGTTGAACAAATTTTCGTTGGTAATATCATGAATCTCAGTTGTAAGAAGATTTGCTTCCTGCTGCAATTCATGGTACTGAGGGTGTACTCGAAAGTTGTTTAGTTCTTCTCCTCTCCTCTGGAGCTGTTGCTCAATTCTAACCCTAGCAGCTTCTAGTTCACCGAGAGATCCAAGAATTCTTGTTGCAACTCCAGCTTGGTTAGTTTTCTTCAACTTCTTGAGGCTGTCAAGAAGTTTCTCTTGTTCTTTGAGTCCTTGCCAATCACTTGCGTCTTCCCAGGCAAGACCCAACAAGAATGTATTAAAAACTTGCTTTTCCCATTCTGGCTGTTTTCTAAAATATTCAAAAGGAGTAGAAAAAGCATCTTTTCCTGGTCGAATAAAATAAGAAATTAAACTACGAAAGGTAGGTATAAACTGTCTCTCTTCATTGGTAGACAAACCAAACACCAAAGCACCAAGAATTTTCTTCCAATCCTCTACCCTAAAGAAGAATTCACCCTCTTCTACTCGCGGCTGAATAGCCCAACCACTAGTATCTCCTTGAATAGTTACTCTCGAAGGCTCATCAACACTGCGAGTAACAACCATCTCACGACCTGCTAAAGTGAGCCTTAATGAAAAAGCCCATCCTCTTAAAGCTGATACTGTCAAGCCTGTACCTTTCCGGGTACGTGAACCTAAACAAAAATGAATAATTTCAATTAACGTAGATTTACCAAGACCATTACGTGATTCTCTAGCACTAGAGGTTTCTGCACGATCGGCAAGAATTACATTAAAGCCAGGTAAAAACTCAACCGCTTTGAATGAGTTTCTGTTGGCAAAAACAGCATTAATCATGAATGACGCTTATATAGCAAACCTTCTTCTAACTCGATCGCTCCAATCATATATAGAAGATCAAGGACTAAAACAAACCGTTCAAAAGTAGCAACCTCTGGCAACTTAGATAAATCACTCCAAAGAGAAGTCACAGTGCGAGGATAGTTCAGGTGTCCTATAATTATAGCGCCAACGCCTAGTAATGAATTTCGGGTCGAGATATGCTTAGTAGGTAAAATCATGGTTCAAACACATCACAAGTTTCAAAAAAATAGCATAAGATGGCTAAACCCGCCGTTTGCCATCTAATATCTGAGTTCTGACAACTTGAGAATTCATGCAAGCGCATGAATAAGTCATCACCTCGAATTCCTTCTTCCATAAGTTTAAGATATTCGGCGTTAAGAGTTGCTTTTAATCTCTCTGGCACATCAGGAAAGTTGATTTTTGCATTATTCTCAATTAGATGGCGTACTTCATTTGCTTTTGCTAGTCCCGTATCCAATAACCATCTAACATTGTGAGTTAGACCATTCTTTGACATCTTTCTTTCTGGATCAGTAGTACGAAAATTATCTTGACTATCAATAGTCACTATTCGCTGTCTTAGAAGAGCCGCAATCACAAAGTTCATGTCTTCAAAAGTAATATTAGCCATCGTTAGAGCAAGGCTTCTTTGTACTCCTTGTCCTTGATCAAGCGATACTAAATCACTTTGACATTCATCTTTTTGTTTCTTAAGATTAGCAATTTGGTTATTTAATTTCCCAATAGTTTGTGGGTCTTCTTCGTAAGTTAGTTTTTGTTCACACTCACCAAGCAATGTGATAATGCTAAGCATTCGATGTTCAAGATCATGCTTACGTTGCTGCCTCCAATCCACAGAATAACCTACCTGTTTTTCATAAACTTTGTTTTCCAATGTTGCCACGCTTCTTTAAGATTAATACCAGTTCCTAATCCTAATTCTCCTTCATAAGCGAGAATAAAAGGAATGATTGGAATCGATACCTTTAGTGCATGTTTTGCATCGATTGTGGGAGAATTAATTATCTCAGAAACAGCTTCTTTGCCTGCTGGTAAGGCAAAATTTTGTTCTTGTAATTTCTCTAATAATGACCGGGTTTCAGTCAACATTAGCTGAACGTCTTCTTCAGAAGCTTGATCAGTTTCTACTGCTTCTAAAAAAGCTTGAATATTTATCAACTCAGGCTCATCTAACTTCTGTGTAAAAGGAATCAGCAATTCTTGCTCTTTAGGACTAAAGTGCAACATCAATATTTGGCGAAGCGAAACCTGTCCATCTAGAAGTAGCTCGATCTTATTGTTGATTTCCTGTAGTTGACTAGAAATAGTTTCTGTTTGAAGCGGATATTTATTTGCTAGTTGAACTTGTAAGTCTGTGAACTCCTCTTCATAGCCAGCTTTCTGTTGCTTTAGGCTTTCAACACGACGACGATATTTACTTTTTCTGCCAGGATCATCCTCATCAAGCAACTCTGCCTCATACTCATTCAGTAGTTGCAAAACCCGACTAATATTTTCTTCTAACTGCTGTAATCTCAAGTTCAAGCCAGAAGGAATCATATTTTTCTGCAAATAAAGTAACGAATATCCTATAGTCACAAATTACTGGATCGGTTATAGCACATTAACTAAGGAATGCCCCCGTATCAGGAATTGACTGTAGAGCTATAGAAAAAACGATCGATATTCCGTCTGTGTCCCCACAGGTAACTCAGAGAGCTAACGCCCAAGTTCAGCTGCAAAGGGGACTACACGGAGCCAAGCTGCCGCAACAATCTCGGGGCCGCTTTGTCAGCTGCAACGCATCATTAGATAACTCGTGAATGACGCACGACGAGGTTATAGAACTGCTGAAATGTTGGGTGCGCCGAGCTCAGTTCCAAGAGGTCAACGCCCATCTGCACCTGCAAGATCGCTTCCCAGTGTCGTGATCTCCACTTCCTTCGATCCCCAAAACAGAGTGTGGGATCACCTACGAAAGGCGTGAACCACGCTTCGAGCCCTGGATTGACCACAACAATTTCCGCTGAATCCTCCAGCTGCTCTGCAATGAGCTGCCTAGTGTGCTCAGGATCTTCGTCTCCGTCCGCTACTGCGACAAAACCAGCTGTATCCGGTAGAGATCGACGGATTGCATTGAGAACTCGGGGGATGTTGTGCTTACCCATCGCGACGACGAGGCGTACGTCCCCCGCGCGCTTCTCTCGCTCAAGAATGCGCTGCGTCAGTATCGTGAGTGCCACTTCATCGCGCGGGCCCTCACAGACAATCACCAGCGATGTCGGCCGAGCATCATTGGTTGCTGCGACTTCGACCGTAGCCTGCGTGGCATCGTGACCGGCTACCCCTCCCACCGTCAGTTGAGTCGCGCTTACCCGATAGTAGACAGTTCCCTGCTCTGCAGCAGCTCGAAGCTTTGTCCTCAGTACACCCCTGATCCCAGACTTGTTGGCGAGAGCTGTCAAGACGTCGTCCCGGTCGGCGAGGATTACATTAAGTGTTTTCCCGAGCGTTAGTGCCTCTATAGCATCCTCACTGTAACCTGACATCGAAACGAATACACCAAGTGTCCCTGTCAACTTGCCGTCCACCTTTCCCTTGAAGGCGTAAATCGCAGACGCTGGCAGCGGATCGCGATGCCACTTTGCTTCGAGAAGATACACGCGTCCCGACAGCTCGAAAGAGCCATCGATCTCCTCGCCCTCAGGGCGGTAGCGTGTTCGAGGATCCAGGTCGCTTGCGGCAAGGAGGTTATGGAGGAATACCTCAAACTCCTGTCCACGTCTGCGCTTCGCAGCAGCCGGCGCGTCCGCTGGGAGCGAATCCAGTGTACAGAACTGGGTCATAAGCGTATCGGAGTCAAGGCTCATATATGTTTGGTTGCTATCTAACGCTGTCCATCACCCGCGACCATAGTCTTTGCATCACGCGTGATCAACTCTCGGCAGTGGGCATGCAGGGTGCTGTGGGTGCTGGAGGGGAAAACCCCCTGGCGACCCGATTATGTGTCTTCACGCATGTCATATATTAGGAGTGCATTAATATCCGGTAGTTGACTATTAAACTCACTTTCAATCCAAGCCGGTGTTCCATCGCGATGTTCAAGTAATGCATTTGCGTAGGCTGGAAGTTCGCTATGAAAGCCGGGACTGCGGTCACTATTTGATTCAGAAAGCGCGGTGACTTCCGATAGAAAATACGTTTTAATGAAATTGTCCATTCGGTCTGCCCGTGTCATATAGGGGCAGCACGCAAAGCACTGCATCGGGATCGAATGTGACAACAACTGTGATTCGTCGATCGTCGTTTTACCCGACGCGATAAATTGCGTATACGCTTCCTGCGCGCCAAGGCTAAACGCTCCAGTTGCGTTGACCCTGCCACCACATTTCGACGATGAAGGATTTTTAGTCGCTGAGAAGACGACGTATGCGGGTATCGCGTTTGCTGTTTTTGCGTCGCTAATCAGTTTGTCAATCTGGAGACCGTACTGATTTGTGTATGCAATTCCCGGATAGTTATCGCCTGCTGGCTTGGCTTTTTTGGCTTGAATTCGATATCGATATGAGCCATTTCGGAAGACAAACCACCATTCCCAGTCGGCACCAGTCTTTCTAGCTTCAACATGTCGCGAAAATGCAAGGTAGTGGACGTTCGGAAGCTTTGACGATATTTCAAACAGCAGCCAGTCCGTTAGAGATTCCTCCTTGACGGCTGGTTGTAGAGTAAGCCAGCGACCAACATAAGAAGCGGCATCGGAAAAGACCTGACAATCTAGATTCATTGTTTTCCGCATTTACACATACCGTTGCCCATCACCCGCAACCAATAGCTTTTGCATCATAACTGAGCAACTTTCGGCGGTCGGTGTGCATGGGCATAGTTAGACTGCGGTTTGTACTCATGGTGGTTTAGCTGAACCGCAACGTCCCTTTAATAAAGTGCTATATAGCTATCAAGTGACGTTGTTGGTTCCAGCGATTCTATAGCTGCCCAGTAGAGTTCCCAAACACTAACAATTATTAACAAGCATAGAAACAATACGAGTGCCCACCAGAGCAGTTTTTTCATGCCTGTAGTACAAGTATGGCTTCGGTTTTGGCCTAAGTACTACTCAAAACTCACTAGTACATCCCCTGTTTTAGGCATTTCCAGGAGCCAAAACTCTTGTTCTTCCGTGGAGTAGTTGCTGCGCGGAGCAGCTATTCAAGGTGCTGAGCGGATATTAAAATCTGCATCCGAACATTACTACAGTAACTACCATCAGAATAGAGCTCATAATTTAATTTTTATATAGAATTTTATCGGATAACGTTATACGTCAGCAAATAACCACCTCGAATTTTAGCCAATAGCAATCTCCACTAGTGGGACTAGCAGCTAGGAGTGAGTATTCATTTTGCTAAATTCAAAAGGTTTTTAGGCGATCGCCCTCCCATAGTCTGCTATCGCATCTAAAACCGCCTGTCTTTGCTGCTCATTTTCCGCCTCAGCCCACGCCATCTGCATCATTTTCAGCAACCCCTGTGGGCATTTTGACCAGTTAGGCTGAGGTCGGTGATCGCAATTTAGAAGCGTTGGTATCTTTAGGGAAGTTGCGATCACGGGTACCGGATTTGTCGGATCGGAGATACCCTCTTTGTCCTCGAGACGCTTGATAAATCGTTCTTCCAGCGACTTCAGGATGGCATCCCGGTCGATGTCTTCCAGGTTAGTGATGCCGTACTGACGCTCCCTCTCCTCCCGACTGCCCTTCCATCCCTGCTGCTCAATTTTGTAACCGAGCTTCCGTAGCAGCTTATTGACCGTTTTGACGGCAGGATGCTCTTCGGAGATGGTGAGCTGCAGGTATCGGCGGAAATGATGACGACGCAGGAGTGCCCATTGATGGACGGAGATCGCCTCGGGGCTATTGTTGTCCCATTGTTTGACCTTACCATCGATAAAGGGCTGTAGAGGACAGTCATGGAGTAATTTGGCTTGGCTGGAGCGACAGGATAGACGCGTATAGCTGACACAGTGTGAGCGCCGTGCGGCCTGAGTGAACTCATTCATCCAGCTCCAGCGATCCAACCACTCAGCGGCTTTCGGGTTGCGTGTCATCCAGAGCAGTTCTGCTGTCTTTAGGAATCGTCCGTTGTTATGAATGATGACCTTCAGAACAAACTGGAAATTATCCAAATCCACCCCAGGCAATTTGTCCTCTAGCAGTCGCTTGTGAGCCAGTTCCCGCTGCTGTTGGGTGGCTTCGGGTTCCTCCAGAATGAATCGCGCTTCTGTCAGGGTAAGTTCACTCGTATCTAACTGTGCAAAAGTCTGTGCTTTGGCGTTTGCCAGTTCTCCTTGAATCCGTTGTCTTTCTTCGGTTTCTGCTTTTGCTTTGCCTTCGATAATCTGAACGCTATATCCTCGGGATTCCCATAGCTGCACCAGAGATTGGCGTAAGGACAAACGGTTATAGGTGCCTCTAGCCTGGTAACGAGCGTAGTGCTTCAACCAAAATCCAAAGTCTGAATTCGGGTCGTGTTCTGATGCCTTTAGGTTCGCGATCGCCCCCACTAAATCGAGGGGAACTCCGTCTGCGTTGGTAGCACCCTTAGATTGAGCGTACTGGGCAAATTGCGTTAGCTTTTCTACCCCTTCAGCATTGCGGTAGAAATCGCGAACGATAACTTCAGGACGACAACTGCTAAAGAATTCGTCGGTACGACCACCAGAAGGTTTCACATAACCAAAGCGGGGGACATGGGTGCGCAGACGTTCGGGCATTTGTTTGGCCGAACGCCAGTCTAGATGCACCAGATGAATGGCCATGGCCTGAAAATGACCGTCGGGATCCCCGATGCTGATGCCCTGCTGGAAGGTGGGGGAATAGCCCAGGATGCGGGGACGATGCTTGGCAATCCACCTATCGGGATCGGTGCTCAGTTGTTGTGCCCATTCTTCTGAAGAAGATTCGCTGTCGATAATGCAAATATCATCGGGGTTAATGCCGAAGGCGATCGCCATCTCACGGGTTTGATGTAACCACTTGGCTGAGTCGCTGGCAATGACGAGGTTTTCACCCTTCTCGAGCCGCTTTTTGATTTCGGCCCAGGTGAGGGACGGTGAACTGAATAAGGTGATGTCTCTGCTTCCACTTTTGGTGCGCTCAAACTTGAGGAATTGCACCACCTCAAGTCCAGATGCCTGGGAGATGAGATCAACTTCCAGGTTGGTGATGCCATCTTCGGAGAGGACAATCCAGCCCCCTTGCGCTTGAACCCATTGAAAGAGCGATCGCAGCCAATGGAGGTTGAGGGCATGGTTTTGGCCTGAAGTTTTACCCTCCAGCACTTGATAGAGTAATTGGCTGACCTCATCGATGAGAATCAAGGGTGGTCCTTCTGGCAGTCGTTTGGTCGGAAAGCGCCATCCTGATTCCGGGCATAGGGTGACTTCATTGGGATATGTGCCAAATCCCTGAAATGTGGTGTGGTGGGGAAGCCCTAATACGGCGGCAGATTGTCGCCCTAAAGCGTTTCTGGGAGTTAGCAGGCAACGAAATGCAGTTGGAAATTGGCGTCGGTGCTGCTCGACCAGTTCTTTCAGGGCTGTTGAGGTTTTCCCGACACCCATGGGGCCATCAATCAAAATTGTGCCAGCGTTCTCCGGTAAGGGCAGTAGCCCTGATGGGATGTAGCGCCCGGACAGGGTAAGGGTGGGTTCAATCCGCAGAGTATTAAACTCTGTCATGATGCGGTCGGTCTCAACCCTGTAGTGATTGATTTTCTGTTGTTTAGAATCCTGCAATAGTTCTGCTGAACTGGGCGTAAACCCGCCCGGTACCATGGCGAAAAACGCTTGGGGAGAAATGAAGGCGATCGCCTCTAAATCTTCTAGTTCATCAATATCTGGCTGTCCTTTGGAGACTTGGCCCCACCACCCGACAGAGACAGAGTAGCCCCATTGCTCCAGCAGTTCCCAGGTTGCGGCATATTGGCGCAAAACATTCATGTTTTCTAGCGAACCGGCATCGGGGAAGAAGTTGATGCGGTTGGTTTCTAGTTCTGCTGCCACCCTTTGGAGGGTGACTTGCAGGGTTTGGGAGCTAGAGGCAAATTGTCCTCCAGCAGCCCCGAGGGTAATGACTCCTAGCCGTTCGGAAGTGATAAAGGGTTTTGCGCCAGTGCCTTCCACCATAGCGATTGCTTTTGTGGAAGGTGCCTCAGGCCGAAACATGGCTAAGGGTAACTCGCCATTCGGAAGGTTTGGTGGTTGTCCTTTTGGAGCGCTCGATAGCCAGCGATACCGCCCACCGTCTTCTGGGTTTCGGAGGCGTAATTGCAATCCAACGATCAATCCGTCAATGTTACGGATGGGGCAAAGATAGCCAGCTCCTGATACGTTGAGCGACTGTCCCTCCCAATTCACCCCTGGCAGGTTGAGGGGAAACTTCTCTGGCAATTTCTGCCATTGAACAACAGATACAAATCCACCCGCTTTAATTTGGGCTTCGCTTAGGCCACGCCGGTGTAAGTCCATCCGGTCTTCAGGGTGAAGCGTTAGAAGCGATAGTAGCCGTCGATAATGGCGATCTCGTTCTGGAGCCGGTAAAGACTGAGCGCGTTGTTGGGTTTCGGCTTGTTCCTGCAGGTGTCGCCGAATCTGTTGCTCCTGCCACCATTGTTCGCGATCTTCGTCAGAGCGGCTGGCTTTATCGTCAACCACCCAAACACCCCACAGCCCATCCTTACTTAAGCCCGTAAAGCGATAGCCGGGGATGGCGGAATGACCGACGGTGTACTCCATGCAAAGCCGGAGGTCATGGGTCTCTCGACATTTACCAGAGGTATTTCCACAGAGAACACAAGGGTTCTTGCGCTTGGTTGGGATGAGTTTATCCCGTCCTAAAAAACCTGGGTAGTGAGAGGAAAAATTAGATGCAAAATCCTGTGAAGACTCAGGGGTGTGAGTCTCCGAAAGCAAAGTATTCATAGCGTTTTGATGGGCTTAATTGGGCCCGTAGTCCTAAATGTGGAATCGATGAAGCAAGGGTGTGGTGGACGCTTCAGACCCAATCTTGAGAAGCAGGTTGTAGCAAAAATTGACGCACAAATCCGTCAGTGTGCTATCTTTGTCTCAAGACTAGGTGAGTTTTTAACACAAAAACTCCCTGTACTGAGAGAGCAACACTCTTTCAGCTATCCACCAAGTAAGGTGGGACTATGCAAAACCAAATAACCTGTAACTTTTACAGAAACCGCTTCTGAGATTCGCCCCTCGTAGCGGTTTTTGTATTTTGGGGCTATTAGTTTTTGCGTTGTGTCCTATCTGGGCTAACGCATGGGGCTGACCTCCTGGAGAATGTCGTGGGCAAACTTGTGGCTACAGGCCCCGGCGGGCTGTAGGATTTCCCCGACTATCCTGTTAAGGATAATCCAATCAACCCCTTGAAGGAAGAGAATTTTGGGGTTTGACCGGAGATGAAAACTAACAAGCGACAGAACCTTCCTAGCGATCTCTGCTAGATAGTTCTGCCGCTCCTTCCAAAAGCTGCGGGTATAGGATTTGATCGGGCTAATCAATAATTTACCTCCAGACACTAATAAGTGCAAGTGTACTGGTGGTTGTTTTGAGCCTGGCTGGAAGCACTGCATCAGTTTCCAGCCTCACTGTTTGGAATACTTTGTCCACCAACGGCACTCAAAATCTGATTCATGCTCAGTTGTAGTTGGGGAAAGGCTAGGGATTCGATAGGTTGATCGCCTCTGAACTGCTTACCTTCGTATTCTCCTGATGCGTTCAACTGGAAAACGGAGAGGGTGGGCTGTTTTGGGAAGCCAATGTAGCGTCTGCCTCCCAGCCCCAGGTAATCGCAGATCCAATACTCTGGAATGCCAAGAGATTCGTAGTCTTCAAGCTTGAGAGCGTAATCGTCGCTCCAGTTGGTACTGACAACCTCGACGACGAGCTTAGCGGATTGGCCCTGTGTAATCGTGGACTCCTTTTCCCAGCGTGGGTCTGCTGAAATGGTCTTGCTATTGAGGACGATGACATCGGGTTCGTAGCCCGATTCTCCGGGCTTAACGACACATTCTTTAGGGATGAAGTAGGGGAGCCGCATCCGTCGAATTTCAAAGCCAAGTTCTAGGACGAGAAATCCAGCAATCTCTGAGTGCTTGCCAATGGGTTTTGGCATTTCAACGATGACCCCATCATGCAGTTCATAGCGATACTCTGAGTTCTCTGGATACCAGGCGATGAACTCATCGAAGGTGACTGGATTGCGAATGGCTTGAATCATCGTGATTACCTTATCCACTCTGTTTCAACAAAGAGACCTGGAACATCAGGTTCTTTGCTGTTGTTGCTTCTCGTCCCATTCGCGCACTGCAAGTTCAACTAGAAAAGCTGCAAGGGTAGAGGGCTTGTTCTTCTCGCCCTCCGCCCACTTCTCCAGTTTCTCGGCAATGCCATCTGGGAGCGTTATGTTGTAACGCCTACTCATGGTGCTATCGCTGTGCATGTAATGCCTCCTTTTTACCTGATTTAGCACTAATTGGATACTAATTCCTTATTTATAACTCACTAGCGCTCAATCTAGCACTAAATTGTGCTAGATTGAGCGCTAACTGGAATAGGCATTGGTACAAGGTTGGCAAGGCAAAGCGCCGCTTAAGGCTAACCAACCTCTAACCAACTCTCTCCAGGCCTCTACCACCAAGTGACCTGAGGATTTTAAGGAGAAAAAGTAATGGTGACTCTGTATGCCTTTTGCAAAGAGTACGACTTGCCCTATACAAGCGTGAGGCGTTACCTACAGTCGTTCGGTTTCCAAACGGCTAATGGTCTAACTGATGAAGCCCGAATGGCTGCATTAAAGGAATTTAAACCTGCTGTGTTGGTTCAGGAGTCAGAACCCCCCCTATCGCCCACTACGGTGATGGTTCCAGAAGGCTTTGTAGTGAATTCGGCTCTAGCTCCCACGCAAATGCTCGATTTGGCTCTACCTGAAGGCTTTGACCCGGCTGCCATGGTGCGTCACTTTGATGGGGTAATGGGTCAAACCGTGAACTCAGACCAAGTGGTGGCGATCGCCACCATTGCCACCAGCGCGGCTAAAAAGGCGATGGATGAGAAGGTAGCAGCCCAGGAACAAGCTTTGAAAAAGACTCAGGCTGACAAGAAAAAACTGGATTCCCTGATTCAGGGAACGGTGGTGGATCTGAAGGTGGCTGCCCTTAAATCTCAGCTTCTGGCATCGCAACAGACCGCTACTACCTCAGACCTTCAGGAAATGCTGGCTCAATTGCTTGCCATGGGAAAGCCGCAGGAAAACCCTACTGGCCCTTTATCCTCATCTTGATTGGGTTGCTGGGTGCTGCCCTGGCATTCACCTTTGCTCACCAGTGCCCTCATTCACCCAATTCACCAATTCCTGATTGGGATGCTCCAAATTCTTTAGGGGAGAGCGATCGCCCAGTTTCTCAGGCCGAGGCGATCGCCCCCTGTCCACTCCACGCAAATCGAGAGGAACAAATCCTATGTTACGAAACCCAGACCCCGATAAAACCCCTGCACAGCAACTGATCCCCATCGCTGTCGTACTCGTTGCCGCCGGTGCCATAGCTTTGGAGGCTCCCCGCCAATGGGATCGCTACCAGCAACGTCAGAGCGAAGTAACCCGCGTTGCCAATCTTCAACGCAGTAACGAACTTATGGAGCAGGAGCGGGCGATCGCCAATGCTCGCTATGACGCGGACTGCCTACTGCTCTCTGAAAACGGATACTTCGCGCAACTGGTGCCTAACTCCAAGGTCGTCAGCGGCATCAATGGCCAACCTCTACAACCGGGCCTAGTGGTGTGTGATGCGATCGGTGGGACAGCGATCGTCGGGGAAGAAGGCCGAATCACCCAGTTTGCTGGCAATGGCGCACCGGAGGTGGTGCGAAAGGCGATCGAACGAGCTAGGGCCAATGGTGCACACTTCGGTCAGATCGGAGGTGAGGGCTAATGTCGAATACCCTTAAGAACCCCGGTTTAGGGAACTCCGGTTCCTTTGGTATCACCATGCTGGTGCTGGTCACCCGGATTGGACTGGTCGTGTTTTGTCTCTGGAATGCCAGTCTCTACTACAAAATCTTGATGTCCTTCTTTGCTCCTGAAGGTGTCTTCACGCTCCTGATTGGCTTTGTGGCCCTGGTGCTATGGGCCCTACTGCAAGTGCTGGAAGTGCTGCCCCTATTGGTGAAAGGCTCCCTGGGTGCCCTGGCTCTTTTGATCAAGGCTGCCGAGCGCTTTCGGGGTCTTGAGGTCAACGATAAGGACAATCCCCTCGTTGCGAGTCTCAAGCGCCAATACAACGCCTTTCCGCAGCGGTGGATTGGTCGCATCATGCTGTTGTGCTACGGTGCGTTCTGCACAGACCTGGCAATCCTGCTGCGCTATTTTCAACCCTTTGCCGTTACGTTTACCGGGTTATCGATTAATTGGAGTGACCTGCTGTGGCTAGTCATTTGCCTTGCCACCGTGCAGGTGTGTTGCTTCCTCTGGCTCCTTGCTGAAGGGGGGCGGGCGATTTTCAAACCTGAAACGCAACCCACGACTCCATCCAAATCTGTTCCCAAACCAAAAGAACCAACCAAATCAGCCGCACCACCGCCTCAATCAGATCCTCAAACTACAGAACCTCCTCCTGCTAACAACAGCAAACTCGATTCCCTGGAGGAATTGATCGCGAAGCTGACGCCTTACCAGCAAGAGCTGTTTGCCAAGTTGACTGGCAAAGCCTCGAACGGTGCTGGCAGCAACTAACTACTTCGACCCGGGGCATTGGGGCGATCGCCCCAATGCCCCATAGACCTTATGCAAATTTCAGGAAACTACCCCATGAACTTTTCTGATCTCAAAGCAATTCAACAGATTGCTGACTCTGGCCTGGATCCCTATAGTGCGCTGGTGCAGCAAGCAGGTGACCGCATTCTTCAGCAATACCATGGCTCTCTCATGCTGCCCCTGGTGGCCACTCTGGGAGGGGTGGGCTATTGCCTTTCGGTTCTGGCTTCTCCTCCATTAGCGATCGCCGTGGGTATGCTGGGTGGGACGTACATGCTGGATCGGGTGAAGCGGGGAGAGAGAGCCTTCGACGACATCGAGAATGGCCGGATTGAGCAGTACCTCAGCGAAGCTCAACGCCGGGTATTGGCTCAACTGCCCTCGGCTCCTGAGAATGCTGCTACTCCTGTTGCCAGCACCCTCTCCCAGACCCTTGATGTTGGATCTGTGGCCGTTGTTGCTACCATCACTCCACCTCCGATCTCCCAGCACTGGACGGATCTACAGTGGCAACTGTGGAACCGGTTGATGGCTGATTGTCCTGAACTTCGCTTCGTGTTGATGGGGAAGCTGGTGGTAGTCTCGGGTCCCCAGCAGTGCGGTAAATCGAGCCTGGCCAGTGCGATCGCCTATCTCCGCTCTTATCTGCTGGGATGGCCAACCATTGCTGTTACTCCCCACTGCGACGGCCAGAAAATTTTTGCCGGGGTAGTGGTGGGAGCGGGTGGAGACTTTGATGCCATCCAGTCTTTTTACACCAACCTGGTGGACAACTTCCAGATGGGAGGCGATCGCCAAAGCCTGGTGATTGATGAACTGACTCAGTACAACAATGGGCATGAGGAGCTAGGGCAGAGCATTGTCAGAACAGCCTTGAGTGAATCGGATAAGCATGGCATTGCCCCGATCCTGATTAACCATGCCCGTACTGTTTCTGCTGGATTTAGCAACATCAAAGGCATGAAGGATCTGATTGATAATTCCGCGGTGCAGCTTACCCGACAGTACGCAGAAACAGACTGGGGGGAACAGACCCGATCTGCCCAAGTGCGAATGAGCCGACCGGGGAAAGGGGAAGTAGTGCTGATAGTGCCAGACTGGCTCCACCTCCCTACCTTACAGGAGCAATACCCGCTTGAGGCAATCGCTCCTATTAAAGCTTCCCCCTCGTCCGCTACCGTGCCCGTTTTCCCGGCCCAGCCCACCCTTCAGGCCCAGCAACGGGAGGAACCCAACCCCTTCCAATTCACCTCTGATATGGTGGAGCGGTTGTATGAGGCATCACCTGCTGCTGAGATGGAAGAGGCAGGTGATGATTCTGGTCTAGGTGCTGTCGCCCTGGATGGGTTATCTAAGGAGCTGCAGGCGATCGCCTCCTTTGCCCACCGTCGCAACGATTGGATTAAAGCTTCAGACGTGAGAGGCCGGGTGAGATTGTTTCGCAGCACCCAGTATTCTCCCGACGATATTCGCACTTATTTCTGCCAGTTAGCCGAGCAAGGTTTGGGCACGGTTGACGGAGAGGGGGAAATGCTGAAATACCGCTTTTAAGGGGTGTTGACAGAGATATCTGTCAAGCGTCAAGGGCGTCAAGCCCTCATTCTTTCGTTCTTGACACGTCAAGCGTCAATACCCTGTCAAGCGTCATTGACAAGCCCTTGTCAACCCACCCACAAAGGGGTGGGCTTTTTGTTGGAGAACTGACGATCATCGCCCCATCTCTGGTGGTTTAGAGAGCACCTTGTTGTGCATTGTTAACCCAATTACGCAGAGTTGAACATGAGATACCTGTTTCAAGCTCTACCTGAACAACTGTCTTTCCATTCTTAAGAATCTCCTCAAGACACTGTTGTCGTATCTGGTCGGAGTGAATTTTGGGTCGTCCCCTTTTACGACGCGGGCAAATACCCTTGGCCTTTGCCCAGGCGCGTACTGTAGGACCATATACGTGAGTTTCAGCCGTGATCTCAGCTAAGCTCTTGCCCTGCTGATAGAGTTCCAAGCTACGTTGTCGTTGTTCGGCAGAATAGCTAACCTTAGCGCGGCTAATTCCCTTGTCTGATGCCCATTTAGCTACTGCATCTGCTGAGATGCCCGTTTTTTCTTCTACCTGCTGCGGTGTTAGTCCTGTCTCGTACAAAACCAACGCGTTTTCCTGTTCTTCCTTTGAATAGCCGGACTGTCTGCGAAGTAATCCAGCATCGTAGAGCCATATACGGAGAGTTTTTTTGCTAGTAACCCCTGTGAGCCGTTGAATTTCCAGAAGGGTAAAACTCTGCTTGTAAAGCCAAATCACCTGCTGCTGGATTTCGTCAGAATAGGGGCTTTTTGAGGGCGTTACTGGACAAAGAGGAAAGGAATGATTGTCCAAGTGTTGAAGGTATACAATTCGCTGCTGTAGACGCTGGATGAAACCTTTAAAGTAAGGACACTGCTGGCACTGCCTAGAATTTGGTGTGGAATACTGACACGGCGAATGCCAGCCTGCTGCAACGTCCTCTTTTGCTTGTAGATAGCGGTCAGCTGCTTGCTGTAAAACAGCAAGCGTTAGGGATGAAGACATGACGATATTCCTCCTTGAGGAGAACAAAAAGGTTAGCGCGAGTTAGCGCTCTTAAATGTGCAAAGTTACGGAAATAACTTGGCCGGCAGACGATACTGTGGCGCGCTCTACCAATCTGTCGTAAATCACTGTTCTTTCGGCTTTAGAGAGGGTGTACCAAAACGCCAATTCTTTTGCCTGAGGATGATTGATGATATATTCTGCTGTTGCCTGAGTGAAGGCTAACGTGCGGTTTGGGTTCAATTTCTCTGCTAATTCCTGCTCCATCTCACGCTTGCTCTTTTGTAGAGAAAGATTGTTGGGATTGCGAGCAAGCGATCGCTCAACATCTTGAATCTGTTCACGCAAGATGGAAATTTCTGAGCTTTCTTCTTTTGCTCCTGGCTCGATATTGGTTGATGGAGCTTCTCTGCAAGAACGTTCGAATAGATGGCCAATAATGGCTTCATCCAACACCTCAGTACGGATATTCTTGTTGTTATTGCATCCAAGACCGGAGTTGCGGCAACCATAGTAGCTATGGACCTGAGTGTTCTTCAAGATCATGCTCTCGCCACAGGACTGACAATAAACTAACCCCGTCAGGTAATAAGAGCCATCTTCAAAGGCTCCCATCTTTTTTCTGTTGCACTGAAATATGATTTGCAACTCATCAAATGTCTCCTCCGACATTAAACGTTGCTCAGGATGGGTGTCATAATGCATCTCCCATTCATCAGCAGGTCTAGCTTTCCTATGTCTTACCTCATGCTGAGTAACGGTTTTAAGGTATGCTGTATGCCCGCGAAGCACCGGGTTTTGGCACCATTCGATTACACTGCTTCCAAGTCCCCATATCAGCAGCTCAGAGCAGTCTTCCTCGGTGTTGATGACTGGGATTCTTCCTTTTTTACGGCATGCTCCATATTCCTCATATATTTGCCGTAATGCTTTGCGGGGGCGACGAATCTCCAAAATCTTCTGGATCGTTTCCCGTGCAATGTCTGCACGACTGATATTGATGAGCAGAGGAGAATTATCAGGTTCTAAGGTTAAATCCTGATAATTAGCAGGCCTCCTATCTAGACGACAAATACACGGCCGATTATCCAGTACGTATTTATCGTTGGCTCTTCGGTAACCAAAGGGGGAACGGGCACAAGCTGCTTTTCGCTTACGTCTGCTCTTAAACCCTTGGGCTACCCGGTCTTTAATTTGATGGCGTTCGTTCTCCGCCAATAGCGCTCGTATATCAGAGATAAGTTCTGCAGATGCTGTCTCCCATTCCATGACTCCCTCATCTAGCAATTCCACCGTAACGTTGTGAATTTTGATGAGCTTCTTAAAATGTAAGTAGTCCTGGAAATTTCGTGTTAATCGATCTCCTCGAGTGGCGTAAACGACAGAAACCTCACCATTTGCAATTTTTTCTAGGAGCTGCTGAAATCCTGGTCGATCTGAATATCCTCCGCTATCAACATCATATAAAATCTCCACATCTGGTATTGCTTCAAGTCGGCTAATTTGATGCTTTAGAGCATTCTGATTATTAGCTTGATCTTGAGTTGAAACCCTTGCATAGGCTACTTTCTGCTTCATGTATAACCTCCTTATTTTTTAATTTTACTATTAATTAAAAGCTTTTTAATTGTGCAGGCTAAATATGCCTATAGCCTGCACAAGCTGCATATCAACTAATAGTGAAAGCATTAAAAATGCTCTGTTAACTAATAGATAGCAGAGCAAATTAGAGAAGGTTAAATTTTTTGAGTTTGGTAAAGAAGTGTTAACACTAGAAGTGCCAATCAAAAAAGCCCTTCTCTGTAATCTGAACTTTTAGAGGGATTTTCTGGCTGGTTGTGCCAACTTGGCGTGGAATTCCATCTTTCCAAGCGATCTCATAATTTACGAGAGCTGTGAGCTTTCGATGGGTTTTGATGAAAGTTTTCCAGGGAGCCTTGAGATGTGGCACTCCTGGATACGACAACAAGGCAAGCAATGAGATGCCTAACCAACCGCTTTGCCGCAGGGTAGCCTTCAACTTTGCTTCGGTATCCCCTGATTTGGCCTTCTTTGACAAGTCTCGTCCGGTCAATAAGGCGAGCCAGTCACGATACTCTTGGCGACGTGTAGCCCTCGTTTGGGGGATCGGGTTTGCCTCAAAACAGTACTCAACTGTTTGAGTAAATTCTTCTTGCAGGGTTTGTACAAATAATGCGAGGGCATCAGGAAACGAATAGTCTATGCCTTCCTTCTCGCACCAAGAATGAATGTTTGCTTCTCCAGCCCGCAGTAACTGATACCGCGCCATTTGAGCTGGAATTTCTAAGGAGAGGTTGTCAAATGCTCGCTGGGGCAGCAGTGGACGGATAACTTGGTTAGGGAAATCAGTGAGACATTGAGGGTAAATTTCGTTAGCTAGCCATCCGGCTCGAGCATCCCATTGCAGTTGAATACAACGCAGCATAGCGGCTTGTTCTGGATTTGCCGGAAGCAGGTGGATCGTGGCGACGCTTCTAATTCTATCTACAAGCTTACAGAAGCTCCGGGCTTGGGGTGAGTCCTCCAGGCTGCAGATCATGGTGGGAATGTTAGAGCGTGAGATACCAAGCACCTGGTCCTTGGCTTGTTCCTGTTTCAGACGCTGCTCGAGAAACTCTGGTGTAATATAAATTCCTGATTCAGAACTATCTGGGGGCTCAAAGCTATTCATGTAGGTAGCCTCAGAACATTTGTACCCATGTTAACTTCACTTTTCAAGCCCCTCTTTGAATACAGCCTGACCTGGTAATAGCAATCCGCCTCCACTCCTAGTGGGTCGTTTGCCTTAAATATAGCTATTACCCAACCGCCTAGTGTCGCTCTACGAGAGCAATCAACCCTTTTGGAAATGGCGGTTTTCGCGCCAAATCACCCACTAGCGTCGGTACACAATCCTTTCTGGGAAATTAAGCTTGAACTAAAAGTCATAACCAATGAAAAAGCCAGAGGCTCACCTCTGGCTAGTTTTTCTTTGAGATTAGATTTTGTCAGGTGTAATTAGCCAAGCTACGTTTTGAATGAGCACAATAAGTTGCTTGAGTACACTAAGCAGTAGGAAAAGTTTAATAGGCTGGGCACGAAGGTTCTCCCGGTCCTCCACAACCCGGTGTTGGGTTACAGGAGTAAGCAGTTAGACCAATTGCCATGCTTCCAACAAGTATGCCTAAAGCAATTCTAGCTGTTATTTTTCCAACACAAGGAGCCCCAAGCAGAAGTAGCTGAGCAATGAACGTATCTCGTCTTTGCATAAAAACCCCCAATACAACTATTGACAAGACCAAATCAGAAATTCCTGTACCGTTTTTCTGACTTACTTATTTCTCTGTTGATACCGCCAACATTTAAGAGCTTCACCTCGTGACTTACAGTACGCCCCTTGAACCAGAAAAAAATCACCACAATAGTTGCAGTTATAGGCAACAGGTACAATTCCAGGCTCACCTGATGGCTGCTTAGAAGTATTGATCTTCTCCAGTGGCGGTGTACCCACGTGTAAACATTGAAAATGCTCGATTGTTTTCATGCTTGTTTCTCTGTTAAGAAAGCGAGGTAACTAAAGCCACCTCAAATTTGATGTACTTATAAAATGCCTGATTAGAAGGCATTGAGTGGCTCAACAAAGGTTCTTTCTTGGCTCAGTATGGCTCAGTAGGCATAATGAGCCGTTTATATTTCGGATTGAGCTATATTTGAATCAGATTAGATAACAATGCACATGTGAAAATGTTAGAAAGAAAAAATTTGAGAGCTTCTGAACGAGGACTAGAGACTATTAAAGCTGCAATACAAGAAAGAGGGTGGAATCTACAATCAGCAAGGCTATATCAAACAGCCAAAGTCTCAGAAGCAACTCTCAAACGTTTTTTGAGAAGGATACCTATTAGAAGGGAAAGCTTTATTTCTATTTGTCAATCTATTGGGATTGATAATTGGGAGAATGTCATTGAAAAGTCCTTCGATCGATCTGAGCGATCAACGATTGTGCCTTTCGCTTATAAAGAAACTTGGGTTGGACGAGAAGCACTAGTCTCATCATTGTTGCGCAAATTTGATAGTAATTACCGTGTACTTTTAATTGCAGGATTGACTGGAATTGGAAAAACTGCCCTTGCTGAACGTTTAGTCTTTGGGCTAAAGAAAGATTACTCAAAGTTCTGCAGGCTTAATTTTAACGATGAAACTTTGGAGGATTTTGTGAGTATAGCGGCTAATATATTAACTGATTGGCAAGAGCCTATAACATCAGACGACCGCCAAAATCCTCGACGTATACTTAATTGGCTAGTTAATTATCTTAAAACGAATAATTGTTTACTATTAATTGATTCACTGGAAGCTACTTTAAAGGGAGATATAGAAACAGGTTGGAGTAATTTTCGTGATCAACAATGGGAAAAGTTCTTTCAAGCTATACTTGCAAGTGAGTCTTTCAATAGTCTTATTATTTTAACATCTCAGGATTTACCAGCAGAATTAGAAATATTAAGTAGCCGCTACAGCAATCTTCTACACTGTGAGCGATTAGTTGGTTTAACTCCACAAGAGCAAATGGAACTTTTCATGAAAGTAGGATTAGATGTCACAGAATCATCTTTATCCGGCAACTATCTAAGACGAATAGGAAATGCTTACGAAGGTCATCCTTTAGCATTAGAAGTGATTATTGGGGAAATTTTAAATACTCCCTATAATAGAGATGTAATTAGTTATTGGAATCGATATGGATATGAAATCCAAAGAATTGAGAAGATTAAAAATGAAATTGAATTAAAGGCATCAAATGATAATTTAAGACTAGCTTCCTATAATCGAAACCTACATAGAAAAGTAAAAGATAGAATTGATAAAACATTTGAGAAATTATACGAGGAAGTATACCATGCGTATATACTTCTTTGTGTTTCGTCCGTTTATCGTCGGCCTGTCCAAGAACTTTTTTTCTGGAATCTTTTGACAAATCTTGGTTTCACTGACAAGCAAACAGTATCAGCAATTGATGCTTTGCTTGACCGCAGCCTTATTAGGGAGGAAATTTGTAATACTGAAGTTCTACTAAGTCAACATAATCTGATTCGTGATGTAGCTTTAGAACATCTAAAAAAAATTAAAATAGCTTATGAATCTCGATGATAGAAGTAAATTAAATTTTAAGGAAAAATCCTTTCAACCTATAATTAATTTTACTGTAGGCGGTAAGCTTACAGAGATTTCATCTACTCTTCAAGATGGGCTACCAGAAGAAGATTTTATTTCTCTCTACAAAATCTCTCACTATTTAGCTGCTGAGACTTGGCAAACTAATTATGCTTTGAAAGATAATTTACCTAATCTTGAGAAGATACGAGATAAGCTAGAAGCCTTTTATCACTTCTCTGAAGCCTCTCTGTGGCGAAAAGCTAGGGATGTAGTTCTTAAGCCTCTTGACCTGCTTGATAGGATAACTCTTCTTGAACAACTAGACAACTGGGCTTACTATCATGAATTGATTGATATATCTAGTAAACTTTTAGAGAAAACAGATGATTCTTTGGATTGTATTTTACTTGGTTATTTAGGAAGTTCGTGGGGATATTTAGGAGAAAATGAGCCTGCAATTTCATATTATGAGGCACAGTTAGAAACTGCCTTGAAACTTCAAGATTTTGAGCGGCAGGCACAAGCGTATGGCGGATTGGGAAGAGTTTATAGCTGGTGTTTAGGGGATTACAATCAGGCAATCTGTTTCTATAAGAGACAATTAGAGATTGGAATAACAATAGGTAATAGAAAACAGGAAGCAATGGCACTAGCTGGCTTAGGAAATTGCTACGACTATATCGGTCAATTAAAGAATGCTATTCAAAGTCTTAAGCGTGCTCTATTAATTGTAGATAAAGATGATAGTAATCTTCAGACCTATATCAAGGGATGCTTAGGATCTATCTATAGCCAAATTGGGCGCTATGATGAAGGAATTAAATTAATCGAAGAGCAGTTACAATTTAGTCAAAAAAATCAAAATTCCCGGATGGAATGGATAGCTACAAGTAACCTTGGAACTGCCTATTTATTCGTAGGTAGATATCAAGATACTCTTTTACTTTATAAGAGAGCATTGGCAATTGCTGAGGAGACACAGAATCAGAATATTAAGATTAGCTCCCATAAAGCTCTTTTCTCTGCACAACTACTGATTGATAAGAGTAACCTTGATCGAACTACTATTGAAAAGCATGTTCATTTTGTTAATGAAATTGTTAATCCTTCCGAAAAGATGCATGGATTAATTAATATTGCTCATGCTTATAGTGAGATTGGAGAATATGATAAAGCAAAAGGCTGTATTGCATCAGTACTTCTTATAAACAAGGCAGTATCTAAAGATAGTAAGCCGATCAAGGCTATTGCTGCCGCTGTCTTGGGAAATATTTATTGGGAACAAGGGAAATATATCAGAGGTATATTCTATGTTTTTCAAAGTTTGCTTATTGTCCCACCCTGGAGAAATAGTAATGCTCAAATGATTCTAAAGATAACTATTAGAAAAATTGAAAGTTTGATTAGAGGCTATCTCAATCACCACACACCACCGCCGTCGCCACTTTAAATAGTTTTCTAAATAATTCTGAGCCTCCTAGCTCAATGTTACTTTCGACACATTCTGCTTCTTGGATCAAAACACCATCAAATCTTCCTATTCCAATCCCCATATCCAGGGTCAATACCTCCGAGACTTACAGCCCGTGACTCAGAACAGCAATAGTGGCGCGATCGCGCACCCTGGTCTTCTCCCCCAGATCGGCCCGCTTGAAGGGTTGCTGTCATGAGATGCAATTAGGTCAAATTTGGGGCCTGAAACAACGCATTTACGTTAAGCAATGGGGATTGATTTCGGATAAACCTAAAATTTTTAGTACATAGGAGCTACCCATAAACCCTTTTCCTGCATGGGTTTCAGCCTAATTGCATCTCATGACAGCAACCCTTTAATGAGGCCTCAATCTGCCAATCCCGGATCTGGTTCTCTTGCTCTCCCCACCCCGCTAACTTCGCTCGTCCATCGATCGGCACCACAATCACATCAGGCCCCATTTTCCCTCCCCCTCATGACCCAACCCACCCATTCTGCCAAGTTTCGCTCATTTCAGGTAGAGATAACGTCTCTTATCTCTATCTCACTAAACTTACGCTATCGTTTCTTATGAAACAATAGTTTTCCACTAATAATTACCTAAGTTGCTTGTGTAGAAGGCTTTTAGGTAAAGGTCGGTGAATGGTCGTACTTCGTAGTTTCTGGAGAAGCATCTAGAAATGCTGCCTTCTAATACAATGCACTAGACAGGTGCTCTTTTATACTGTAAATACTTAATGAAGATGGAATAGAGCTAGTTCTATTAAAACCGTCCACTTAGCAATCGGTAATTGCTGGGCACATCTACCTCCTCATGTGTTTGTCATTCCTACTTAAATCTATAGGTCTTGGACAAGGAGTAACGCTTGAAAAGGGAAGAGGTTACTGGTATTGCCAGTGGAACAGGGAGCAGTGCTCAAAACTATGCAGATAATGTTGTTTTTGGCGCTAGTCGGGGGCATGGTTTCGCTGCTGAAAAAGCGAACCATCTAAAGGATGTCTTCTCGGGTAAAGAAGCTCAGCATGTTGGTGGTGACAATATTAAAAATGGTGCGGATCGTATTGTTGACGGTGTAAACATCCAAACTAAGTACTGTAATAGTGGCTCAAAGTGTATAAGTGAGTGTTTTCAGGGCGGTACTTTTCGTTATTTAAACTCTGATGGGACTCCTATGCAGATTGAAGTCCCATCAGATAAGTACCACGCCGCTGTGCAGGCAATGGAAGAACGAATCCAAAGAGGCCAGGTTCCTGGTGTTTCTGATCCGAAACAAGCAAAGGATATAGTTCGACAGGGAGCCTTCACTTATGAGCAAGTTAGAAACATTGCTAGATTTGGAACCGTTGAGAGCCTCACTTACGATGCGGTAAATGGAATTAAGCTTGCTGGAACTTCCATGGGAATATCCGCCGCTCTTTGCTTTGCAGTAGCCGTTTGGAATGGAGAAGATGTTGAGAAAGCTCTAGAAAGTGCTTGTTATACCGGACTTAAAGTAGGTGGTATTACATGGATCAGCAGCATTATTACCGCTCAACTAGGAAGAACTGGAATAGAACAAGGACTGAGAGGAACGACTGATTGGCTTGTCCAAAGAATGGGATATAAGGCAACTGCATGGATTGCAAATGGCTTGAGATCCGGCAATGCTATTTATGGAAAGGCTGCTGCGAACTATGTGAGCAAGCTTCTGCGAGGTAATGTTGTTGCAGGAATTGTCACAACATTAGTTTTCTCATCTGCGGATTTTGTCCGTTTATTCAATGGGCGAATTTCTGTGGAGCAGGTTTTCAAAAATATTACAGTTACTGGTTCAGGAGTGGCGGGTGGAACTGGTGGATGGATGGTAGGAGCAGCCGCTGGAGCCGCTGTCGGCTCTGCAATTCCAGTAGTTGGTACTGCAGTCGGTGGAATAATTGGTGGATTGTTTGGAGCATTTGCTGGTGGCACCGTTGCAACATCAGCAACATCAGCAATTTTGGATCAGTTTATTGAAGACGATGCTAAAAAAATGCTCAGCATTTTAGAGGGCGTATTTGGAAAACTTGCATTAGACTACTTATTGACTGAAGATGAAGCAAAAATTGTTGTAGAAGAGATGCAGGACAAGGATTTACCTCGTACTTTAAGAGATATGTATGCATCTGCTTCTAAATTAGAGTTCGCAGAAAATCTTCTCAAACCACTTATTGAAAAACAGGCGAAAAAGCGCAAGAAAATTTTTCTGCCAGCAGATGAGAAGGTAATAGAGAAAACAGGTCAAGTAATTACGAGTTTAATTGAAGTAGAAGCTTGATAAACTCATAGCTTGCATCTTTCTAAAGCCTAAACCCAGAAGCCCTATTTTGCGTGCGTATCGCACACAAAATAGGGCTTCTGGGTTTAGGGTTAAGATGTGAGTAGAGCTATACAAAATTCCTTTTTAGTTCTTCTTATTCTTTGAGAGATAAGAACTAAAAGTGATTTTTAGTTTATATATCCTAAAGAAGAAACATCAAGCTTAGTCATTCAGTTGCGATCGCCCATATGTTCAGAGTTTGATTGAGAAGTGGGAATCCTACAGTAGGAGTATTCTCGGCTGAGGGTGCTTGTGTGATGGTCGGTCACCTGTAGGGAAACGGATATGTCATCCATTGATAAGCGGGATTTGAATGAGCGGGATATCTGTACGAAGTACATAACGCCTGCGATCGTTAGTTCAGGGTGGGATATCCAAACTCAGTTTTGGGAAGAGGTGACGTTTACCTCTTTTATCTATATCTCGCTAAACTTAGCTATTTTAACTAGGATCTTGGTCAAATTCTTCAACTTGAGCAGCGATGGCTTCGATTTCGTGTTGTAGGTCTTCAATAGAAGGGAGGCTTGCTTTGAATTTGTCAGGAAGTGCAGCGGTTGTTCGGTACGTAGAGACGCCAATGGGTTGAGTCATTCCACGCAGTGCATATTCGACAATAGATTTCTTCTTTGATCGACAGAGAATGATTCCGATGGTCGGGTTGTCGGCAGGTCGGCGCAGCTGACTATCGATGACGTTCACGTAGAAGTTAACTTGTCCTGAATATTCTGGCTTGAAGTCTGTCGTTTTTAGCTCGATGACAACAAAACAGCTTAGTCCAAGGTGGTAAAAGAGAAGATCGACAAAAAACTCATCTCCTTCAACCTCAAGTCGATACTGACTTCCTACAAATGCAAATCCTACACCAAGTTCTAATAAAAACTTTTGCATGTGCTCGAGAAGAGCGCGTTCTAAGTCCCGTTCAAGGGTTTTCTCTCGTAGATCGAGAAACTCCAGGTTGTATTCTGATTTAAGTAAACTTTGGGCTAGGTCTGACTGTGGCGCAGGAAGTACTTCTTTAAAGTTAGTGAGTGCGCCCCCTAGTCGACTATATAGATCCGATTCGATCTGGTAGACGAGAACATTGCGGCTCCACCCATTTTCAATGGTTTGCTTGATGTACCAAATGCGTTGAGCAGGGTCTTTAACTTTATCTAAGAGGGTGCAATTGTGTTTCCAATCGGGATAGGGGAAGGACTTACGCCTCCTCCCCTCCCACACCACCGGGCATACGGGTCCGTACCACGGCGGTTCAACGGACTTGGTCTCTACCTAGCTAAACTGGGAAT
>NZ_JAMPLB010000067.1:0-32960 GCF_039962325.1 Leptolyngbya sp. PL-A3 | reverse complement strand
AAAAAGAAAGTTCCAAAACCCGAACGGCAAAAAGACAAACCTCATGTCTCCACTGCTCGATTGCTGAGTGAATCGAAATCTAAAAAAGATAAAAAAGCACCTTGAAAGGGCTGGGGCCTATAACCCCTAAAAAATTCCTTAAATTTAACCTCAGTTCGGGATAAGCTGAAGTGCTCATTTTGGCGTGCGCAAAGCGCACGCCAAAATGAGCGTTTTCGAGTGCCGCGCGTCGCGCGGCACTCGAAAACGCCCTTAACCCGAACTCAGGTTAAATTTAATGTTTAAGTGTAAGGCTACCCCACACTTAAACATTGACAGACCTCTAGAATCCATCGACAGAATGGTGTGAACTAAGACAGTCCTATCCTTCCTGCTCCCTTAGTCTGGGAGGATGTTGGTATTGAGACGTTGTGAACAGAGCGCCCCTCAAGCCAGTTCAGGACTAGAGGAACCCGATGAACGGTAAAATCGAAGTCCACGTTTTCTATCGCCACAGTAAGTTGAGTGCAATGTATGGTGAGTCTGACGCCGAATCCTAGCTATAGTGTGACCGTCCGAGTGCAGCTTTCAAATCAGGTGGGAACGCTAGGCAGCCTGACCCAGGCCATTGGTATGGCCGGAGGAAATATCGGCCAGATTGACCTGGTTGAGCAAAACCGCAAAACCCTGGTGCGCGATATTGTTGTAGATGCCGCCAGCACAGACCAGGCTGAGGCTATTGTGGCGGTCATCAAGGACGTGCCCAATGTGAAGGTGCTCAGCGTCTCCGATCGCACTTTCGATCTGCATCGGGGTGGCAAAATCCGTGTGGAATCTAAAATTCCCCTGCGCCATCAAGACGACCTGGCCATGGCCTATACCCCAGGAGTGGGGCGCATTTGTAAGGCGATCGCCGAAGATCCCACCCAGGTTCATCGTCTAACCATGAAAAGTAACTCCGTTGCCATCGTGACGGATGGTAGTGCCGTGCTGGGGTTAGGTAACCTGGGGCCAGAAGCAGCCCTGCCGGTGATGGAAGGAAAAGCTATGCTATTCCGGGAATTCGCCGGAATCGATGCATTTCCTCTCTGTTTGGCAACCCAAGATCCCGACGCCATTGTCGAAACTGTCAAGAACGTGGCTCCCATCTTTGGTGGCGTGAACCTGGAAGATATTGGTGCGCCCCGGTGCTTCGATATTGAGCGACGGCTGCAGCAAGAACTGAACATTCCCATCTTCCATGACGACCAACATGGCACTGCCATTGTTACCCTCGCCGCTCTGTTTAATGCACTGCGACTGGTGAAAAAGTCCATGTCTGACGTCAAAATTGTGATTAACGGTGCGGGTGCTGCTGGAGTAGCGATCGCCCGCCTCCTCCGTAAGGCTGGAGCCAACAACATCCTCATGTGTGATTCCAAAGGTATTCTGAGCAACGCTCGGGAGAACCTGACTGCCGAGAAGAAAGAGTTTGCGGTGGATGACAATGGCAATCTGGCTCATGCCATGGAAGGTGCAGATGTGTTTCTGGGTGTGAGTGCTCCCGGTGTAGTCACACCCGAGATGGTGCGCTCCATGGAAGGAAACCCCATTGTCTTTGCCATGGCCAACCCAATCCCCGAAATTCAGCCGGAACTGGTGACGGATGATGTCGCGGTGATGGCGACGGGCCGCAGCGACTATCCCAACCAGATCAACAACGTACTGGCCTTCCCTGGGGTTTTCCGAGGAGCCCTCGACTGCCGTGCGGCCACAATGACCACCAGCATGTACCTGGAAGCGGCCAATGCGATCGCCTCCCTGATTAAATCAACGGAGCTCGACCGCGAACACATCATTCCTTCGGTGTTTGATACTCGCGTTGTCACCGCTGTTTCCTCTGCGGTTCAATTTGCGGCCCGCCAGGATGGTGTTGCTGAGAGTTAGACTCAGGCCTTTAGTGTTACTGCCGACAGCGGAGGTTCCGCATGCAGCAAAATACCTGACGGTGAAAAAGCCAGGCTTCCAGTGTTTTTAAAGACACTGGAAGCCCACCATCCTCTGATAAACGTGACGGAGTATCAATGGGGTCAGGCAATTCGTAGAGGATGCGCTATTTGGCGGTCGTGCTTCAAATGCGTAGTTGGTTATTGTAAGAAAGGTGCTGAGCGCCCCCTTTCATAGCCATCAACCACACGTCTGGAACAGCACCGATTTCGTCGATTGGATCGATGCGTTTGCTTCTGAGACGCATTTCTCCCTGAAAACACGTAAAACTACGGTTACTTCATAAAATCTACATATCAAAAAAAAGTCTAAGGAAGGCTAGAGAGCCTTTCAGTTCGCTGTTTCACTCGCGTCAAGCTGAAACAACGAATTTTCTCAACGACAAAGAAAGTATTTTGCCTTGGTCAAACATTAGCGCTTTTGAACCAGGCTGACTAAAATCGCAGCAAAACTTGAGTTTAGAGTTATGTCTAATCGACCCATCTATCTTGATTACAACTCCACAACACCCGTGGATGATCGCGTACTGGATGCCATGATTCCCTTCTTCCGCGAGCATTTTGGGAACGCCGCCAGCAAAACTCATATGTACGGATGGGAAGCGGAAGCCGCCGTTAAACAAAGCCGTGAGCTACTGGCCGAGGCCCTTCACGCTGAACCTGAGGAAATCATCTTCACCAGCGGCGCAACAGAATCTAACAACCTGGCTATCAAAGGCGTTGCGGAATCTTATCTGGATAAGGGACGACATATCATCACCGTCGCCACCGAACATGATGCCGTGCTGGATACCTGCAAGTATCTAGAAACCCTGGGGTTTGAAATCACCCGAATGCCGGTTCAGAGTGATGGCTTACTGGATCTGGCAAGCCTGGAAAATGCGATTCGAGCGGATACCATTCTGGTTTCGGTCATGGCAGCCAATAACGAGATTGGCGTGTTGCAACCGTTGGCTGCCATTGGCGAAATTTGTCGCCACCACGGAGTGCTGTTCCATACGGATGCGGCTCAGGCGATCGGCAAAGTTCCCCTCGATGTCCAGGCTATGAACATCGACCTGATGTCCCTGACGGCCCACAAAATCTATGGTCCTAAAGGCATTGGCGCACTCTATGTGCGGCGGCGCGATCCCCGTGTACAGGTGGCAGCTCAGCTCCACGGTGGCGGTCATGAGCGAGGGATGCGATCGGGTACGCTCTATGTACCGCAGATTGTTGGTCTTGCCAAAGCTGTGGAACTGGGGTTAGCCGAGCGGGAAACCGAGTTTGCGCGGTTGGTGGGATTGCGCAACCTCCTTCTCCAACATATTCAAGAATGCGGCGGGATTTATCTGAACGGGCACCTCACTCAACGGCTTCCGGGCAACCTCAACATCAGTGTTGCTGGCGTAGATGGCAAAGCGCTTCTCCTGGGTCTTCAGCCTTACATGGCGGTTTCTGCTGGATCCGCCTGTAGCTCTGCGAAAAGCAAACCGTCCCATGTGCTTAGTGCGATCGGACGGAGTCATGATCTCGCCTACGCATCTCTACGTTTCGGGCTGGGCCGCTTCACTACCCCTGAGCATATTGTCCAAGCGGGCACCCTTGTTACACAAACGATCAACGCGTTGCGTGGAGTTGATCAACGGAAAGTGTCTTGATGAGATGCAATGGCTAAAACAGAGCTGCGAGACGCTAATGTCTCGCAGCTCTGTTTTAGCCATTTTGTAAATGTTGTGTGGGAGTGCGATCGCCCTCAACCACCCTCTGTCCCAATACGCTTTGCCATAAAAATATCGGGCTTGCCAAAACCATTGGCGTCGGGAATCACTCCCACAATTGCAAACCCCATCTTCTGGTAAAACTCGAAGGGATGCCCCTTCACATTTTGAATCGATGCCAAATGATTCAAAGGGTCTGGATACAAATCAATTCCGGCTAACGACGTAAACCCTGCCTCATCATCAGTACCAACATAAAGGTTACGCCCTCCCCGCTGCTGAACTAGAATCTCTAAATCCTGGACTAACCGCCGTCCTACCCCCTGCCGTTGATGCGATTTTGCGACGACCAGAGGATGCAACTCCCACGTATGACCGTTATATTGCGGTGCCGAGCCAATCCAGCCGACTACGGCACCGCTCTCCAAAGCAATGCGGCTGATGCGATCGGGGTAGAGCGAGTCCTGCACCTCCTGTAGGCCATCTTCAAAAGTCGGCCAGGCATCTGGAGCCATCTCCCGAAATTCTTCCACCAAAAGTTGCGCCGTTTGCCGCAGGTAAGCACTCTGGGTTGGGAGCAAATCCACAATCTCGATTCCACCACCATTCATAATCAAGCCCCCTCATTTAAGTTCTAAAAGAACCGTGCCATTGATATAAACCCAATGGTTTTACAGCATTTTCCAACCTGTGAGGTACGAGAGATGTATGGGACTTCGCTACACCCATCTCTCGTACCTCGCAGGTCGGGCGGGTCTTATATCAACAGCACGATTCTTTTAATCCACATAAACAACCTGCCCCCAGCTTAGTGCCAGAGACAGGTTGACCGAAAAAATCCTATGGATGATTTAAGGGGTTGGGCGATCGCCCAGAGCAAAACGGCTTACGTCCCTTCTGCCCTCTGCCTTTAGTCTTCCATGTGAATGCCACACTCAGTTTTGTCCATACCGCGCCAGCGTCCAGCACGCTCGTCTTCGCCTTCTGCAACAGGGGTGGTCAAAGGCTCATCACCAATGCTGGGGTAACCCTGGTCGTGCAGAGGGTTGTAGATTACACCGTGCTCCTGAACGTAAGCCCAGGTTTCCTTACGAGTCCAGGTCGCGATGGGGTTGATCTTCAGGCGCTGATCGTTGTCGAATTCAAAGATCTCCAGGCGGGTGCGGGTTAGAGCCTGATCGCGGCGACGGCCAGTAATCCAAGCGCCAGCTTGCAGTTCGCTCAAACCACGGAACAGGGGTTCAATTTTGGTAATCCGGTGGAATTCGCGTACATCGCTTTCCCACAGGGCGGGGCCATACTTGGCTTCGAATTCTTCTCGGTTGTTCAGCTCGGGCATTTTGTAAACCCGGAGATCTAGATTGTAGGCTTCTTTTACCTTGGCAACAGTTTCCAGGGTTTGGGAGAAGTGATAGAGGGTATCCAGGAAGATAACGGGCACAGGCTTGCTGGGAGCCAACTGCTTGTAGAGAATGTGTGAGATGACGATGTCATCTACATTGAAAGCACTTGCCTGTACGATTTGGGTGGGAAGATTTTCCAGAGCCCAAGCCAGAATTTCTTGGGGATGGGCTGTCTCAAATTTCTCGTTGAGTACAGTCAGGTTCAAATCCTGAACACGGGTGGCAGATTGAGAGATGACCATATCTTTAGAATTTCTTCGTTTCGGTAAATCAATAATATCGTGAAAAGGCACATATTCCTATCGGGATACGAGATTTCTTGATTGAATCCTTACCTAAATCGCTAGAACCCTTTACTAAAGGGAGTTCTCAAAAAGAGTAAAAAACCGATCGCTTGGTGTGCTTTGATCCAGTTGGTAGTAGTAAAGCGCTCATCGTCCCCCACTACCGCCTGAATTAACGCGTAGAAATTATGAAGTTAATCCTTTACAGCAAGCCCGGATGTCATCTGTGCGAGGGGCTTCAGGAAAAACTGGAGCAGGTTCAAAGTATCCCTATCGAACTGGAGGTTCGCGATATCACCACCAACGAGGTGTGGTATGACGCTTACCAGTTCGAAATCCCTGTCTTGTTCCGGGGTGGGGTGAATCCCACACAACTTCCGCGCCTTTCTCCGAGGGCTTCGGTGGCTCAGGTGGAGAAAATGCTACAGCAGTATGAGAACGAGTGATCGATTGTGCTCGTCTAATCGATCACTCGGTTACGACTCAAAGACCTCTTGTGTGAAACATTGCGCAGCTACCCACACAATGTTTCACACAGGAGGTCTTTTGATTTTGTAGATGGGTTGCAAAGACCTGGATTGGAGGCGTGTCGCCCTAGAAACCTCCCATCTGGGGAACGGCCGCCTATCCCACAGGGCTTCTCGGCCAAGGTGCTCCCTGTAGGATGTGTTAGGCCGCTTCGCATCTGTGGGGCTTAGACCAGATTTAGGCCGGTTCGTTTAACCTGCGTTTAGAGCTGGATTTTAGGCACTGAAGTACTTCGCTACGGGGTGGTAAGCGATGATTGCCGTTGTTGATTGCTCGGGGTAAAGCTGCTCGCTTTCGTCCATGTGAAGGCCAATGCGATCGCCCCCCAATAAATCCAACTGCACATACTGATCCTGGATATTGGGGCAGGCGGGGTAGCCGAAGCTATAGCGCGATCCCTGGTAGCGCTGAGCCAGGATATCGCGAATGTTTTCGGGGTCTTGATCTCCAAAACCCAGTTCGCGGCGGATACGCGCGTGTGTCCATTCCGCTAAGGCTTCGGCCATCTGCACCGCAAGGCCGTGGAAGTAGAGATAGTCGGTGTACTGGTTAGCCCCAAAGAGTTTTTGGGCGTACTCTGTGGCAATCTCGCCCACGGTGACCGCTTGCATGGGGAAAACGTCGAAACGGGTGGCTCCTTCTTTTTCTGCAAAGAAGTCGGCGATACAAAGGCGGCGGAGCGATCGCTGCCGAGGAAATTCAAACATCGCTACCGGGCTAGGTAAGGACGTTGCATTTAACGTCCCTACCCCGTCGGGATCGTAAATGTGTAAAGAATTTCCTTCAGCGAGACAGGGGAAGTAGCCATAAACCACCTGGGGATGCAGCAGGTTCTCCGCCACAACCCGTTGTTTCCATTCCTCCAGCACAGGATAGACCTTCTCCGCCAGGAATGCGTCATACTCTTCGCGGGATTGCTCCTTTGGCTTGCGGAACTGCCACTGGCCCGCGACGAGTGCTTGTAGATCCAGATGCCAGAACAATTCCTCCATGGGAATGTCTTCGGGATTGAGGATTTTGGTGCCCCAGAAGGGGGGGGTGGGTCGAGCAATATCGAGGGCAACCGCTTCTGAACGGCGAGTGTCGATCACAACGGGTTCGGCTGGCTCCTTAGAAGCAGCCTTTTCCACTTCAGCGGTATCCATTACCTTGCCATTCGCCTGGGGCTCTTCGTCTAAAAAGCCCTTCAAGTCATCCCAGTTACCTGCGGTTTTGGCAGGCATCAGCTTGTCCATGAAGTTCAGGTCGGAGAAAGCATCTTTGCCGTAAATCACCCGGCCTTTGTAGGTATTCTGGCAGTCCTCGTAGACAAATTTTGGCGTTAGAGCCGCGCCACCCAGGATGACGGGAACGGTGATGCCCCGCTCGTTGAACACGGCCAGGTTTTCCTTCATGAAGGCGGTGGATTTTACCAGCAGGCCGCTCATGGCGATACAGTCGGCTTTGTGCTCGTTGTAGGCATCAATGATGTTGTCCACGGGCTGTTTAATGCCCAGGTTGATCACCCTGTAGCCGTTATTGGTCAGAATGATGTCCACCAGGTTTTTGCCGATGTCATGCACATCGCCCTTTACCGTCGCGATCAGGAAGGTGCCCTTGGTGCTGTTGGAATCCTCCTTGTCCATAAAGGGCTCCAGGTAAGCCACGGCTGCCTTCATGGTTTCAGCAGATTGCAATACGAAGGGAAGTTGCATCTGGCCGGAGCCGAACAGGTCACCTACCACCTTCATACCGTCCAGCAGAAAGGTGTTGATGATGTCGAGGGGTTTGTAGGATTCGAGGGCGATCGCCAATGCCGCTTCCAACCCGATTCGCTCCCCATCAATAATGTGGCGCTTCAGCCGTTCCTCAATCGGCAAGGTATCCAGGGAATCCTTCTGGCGGGTTTCCTTGGCCGAAACCCCTTCAAATAGATGGGTCAGTTCACCCAGGGGGTCATAGGTGCAGACATCGCCATCAAACTCCCGCAGGTCATAGATCAGCTTGCGGCACACTTCTTGATGGGCCGGGTCAATTTTCGCCAGGGGCAGAATCTTGGCCGCACTGACGATCGCCCCATCCATACCCACTGCCGTCGCTTCATGCAGGAACATGGAGTTCAGCACAATCCGCGCCGCTGGGCTCAGACCAAAGGAGATATTGGAAACCCCCAGGATGATGTGGACCCCCGGCAGGTTCTCGCGGATCATCCGAATCGATTCAATAGTCGCCTTACCGTTGGCCCGATCCTCCTCAATCCCGGTGGAGATGGGGAGGGCGAGGGGGTCGTAGAAAATTTCGTGGGGGGGGATGCCGAATTCGAGAGCGTCGCGGTAGGCCCGTTGAGCGATCGCAAACTTTCTCTCCGCCGTCCGAGCCATCCCATCCTCATCGATGGTACCAACGACGATCCCGGCACCGTATTCCTTCGCCAGTTCCAGCACCTTAAAGAAACGCTCGTCACCATCCTCGTAGTTGGTGGAGTTGAGGATGCACTTGCCGCCCGCTACCTTAAGGCCCGCTTCCATCTTTTGCCACTCGGTGGAGTCGAGCATCAGCGGCAGGGTGGCATTGGTAACGAGGCGGGACACTAGTTCCTTCATGTCCTTCTCGCCGTCGCGGCCCACATAGTCCACGTTGACGTCGAGGATGTGAGCCCCTTCTTTGACTTGCGATCGCGCTACCGAAACCAATCCATCCCAGTCCTCAGCATTCAGCAATTCCCGCACCTTCTTAGAACCACTGGCATTTAGCCGTTCACCAATAATCAGGAAGGAGTTGTCTTGCTCATAGGGTTGTGCCGAGTAGATAGAGGCCGCTGAGGGCACATAGCTCAGGGCTGGACGGGGATCATGGGGGTCAGCCTGGCCGTTCAGCTCCCATCGGGGCACACGGACAGGCCGCTCCTTGGGCTTCAGTTGAGTAGAAGCCTCCGCCAACTGCTGGATATGGTCGAAGCGGGTACCGCAGCAACCGCCAATTACCTGCACCCCCAGATCTTCCACGAAGTGATGGAGAGCCATCCGCAGCTCCATGGGTGTCAGCTTGTAGTGGGCGTGCCCCCCGACGTTCTCAGGAATCCCAGCATTGGGGATACAGGAAATGACGAAGGGAGAATTTTGGGAGAGGTAACGAATGTGATCGGCCATCCGGTCGGGACCCGTGGCGCAGTTCAGACCCAAGATGTCGATGGGGTAGGGTTCCAGAATCGACAGCATGGCCGAGACATCGGAGCCGACCAGCATGGTGCCCTGAATTTCCATGGTGACGGAAACCATCAGGGGAAGGCGATCGCCCTTCTTCGCGAACACCTCTTCAATACCGTTCAACGCCGCCTTAATTTGCAGTACGTCCTGACAGGTTTCCACAATCAGCAGATCGACGCCACCGTCATACAACCCCTCCACCTGCTCTGCGAAGGAGGCCTTCATGGTGTCAAAGTCGATATGGCCCAGGGTGGGCAACTTCGTCGTCGGGCCAATAGAACCTGCCGCAAAGCGAGGTTTTTCGGGCGTGGAAAACTCAGCAGTGCAGCGCTTCGCCAACTCCGCCGCCAGTTTATTCATTTCATAGGTATGGCCTTCCAGGCCATATTCTGCCAAAACGATAGAGGTGGCCCCAAAGGTATCCGTCTCAATTACATCGGCCCCAGCCTCCAGGAACCCCCGGTGAACATTCGCCACCGCCTGGGGTTTGGTCATCACCAGGTACTCATTGCAGCCTTCGTACTCTGGCCCCCCAAAGTCCTCTGCCGTCAGGTTTTGGGTTTGCAGATTTGTGCCCATCCCGCCGTCAAACACGATAACCGGGCGATCGGGACTGTAAAGGCGCTTAAGAAACAAGCTTTCCATATGGATTTCTGAGTGAAGGAGCAGACAGCAGCAGGCGATACATCTACATTACCAACCGCTCATTATTCTAGAGGATGTTTCCTACCCAGAAATTCCCTGAGATTTGTCCAATTGCTTCTAGAATGAGGTTGTCCAAGCCTTCGCTCCAACGCTCCCAAGTCTGGGGGATTGCTGTATGACCGGCCAAAAAATTCTCATTGTTGATGATAGTAAGACGATCCGGATGCAAGTGCGCGATCTTCTCCCCAAGGGCAATTTTGAGATATTGGAAGCGCGGGACGGGGTCGAAGGGCTGGATGTGATCAGCCGCGAAATGCCCAGTCTCGTTCTGTTAGATTTTTTCATGCCCCGGATGAATGGCTGGGAAGTCGTGCAGCATATTCAGGCCGATCCCAAGCTGAAAGCCATTCCGGTGGTGATGATGTCGGGGCGGCGGGAAGACGTGGAGAAAACCGCCCCCGAACTCTTCAACTACTTTGAGTTCGTCGGTAAACCTTTTGAACCCGCCCATTTGTTCCGCGCTATCAAAGCCGCTACGGTGAAGGCGAAGGAGCGGCAGGATATGAAAACCCTGGCTCCCTTGGCCCCTCAAAAAGTGGAGGCAGTGGTGATTGAGGCGATCGCCTCCCCATCCACAGAACCCACACCCGCCGGAAAGGATGAGTTGCGTTCCCTCAAAGCCGAAGTCCAACAACTCCGCATCCAAAACGTCAAACTTCAGCAAGAGATGGAATCTCTTAGAAAGCAAATGATGCAGGTGGTTAGCTACATCCGCCAAAAAGTGAAATAGCCTGAGCAAGTTTTGCACCCAAACATCCGATTTTGCAGCCACGTTGTGACTGCAAAATCGGATGTTTGGGTTTGGCAGGGAGAGAGCGCCGCTCCCCACTCCCCTGATGCTAAGACTGTTGCACAGTGTAGAAACAACTGCTGTACTCCGTCCGGTTACGCAAACTCCAGCTACCTGTGAAGGGGGTGATGGAGGTATCACTGGAAGATGAGATCACCACGCTGTAATCCCCCGGTTTGAGGGTATAAACTCCTACCGGCCCAAGTTTTGGGCAACCGTCAGGGATTGACGCCTCCAGAAAAGCCTGACAATTCGTACAGGCTTCCAGGGTTTCAATCCGGCCTTCTGGCCCAGAGAACACGATTTTCATCGGCTCAGGGGAATCGTTTTGGATGACAACGACAGTGCTGCCAGCAGGCGCACGACCACTGCGACCGGGTTGAGGAATGTTACCCGCTCCTGCCGCCTCAGCCTGGGCCACCATAGCTTTTGCCAAACCAGCCTCAATCTGCGGCAACAACTCATGTTTGGGGTAGTTCTGTTCCACCAGTTGGTAGCTGGCGATCGCTTTCCCATACTCTTGCTTAGACAGGTAGTGTTCCCCACAGGCATAGCCTAAGGCAGGGGTCATATCAGGAGATTGGGGCACTAATTGGTGGGCACGCAGGCCGTTCAGGCGATCGCACACCCCCGTTGTAGCCAAGGCGTCTGGTTTAATCGCCTCCACCTTTTCAACGCTGTGTTGGCGAATTACATCGACATGGATGCTGTTGGGGTAGGCCGTGAGGTAATCATGAGTCACCACTAAACTAGCAGGGGCGTCGCTGCCGGCCTGAGCTGCGATCACTTGGGTCAGCAGATTGCACTCATCTTTCATGGCAATGGCAGGGTTAACGGGATTCAGAAAACCACCTGCCTCAATGACACGATCTAGATAGGGAATAGCCGCTGCACAGTCCTGTGCCTGAAAAGCAACCTCTGCTTTATTAAAACGCGAATAGCTGAGGTAACTATTGAAGGCCATGTTGCCAAATAAGACGACTAATCCTAACTCCACAACCCGGCGAAAAATGGATTTGGATTTGGATGGCTGAGGCTTGGAGGGATACAGTTCAGAGGTCATGATAATGAATCCTTACAGGTTGAAGTACAAAGGGATGTAGATAAACGAGGCAAAACAGCTCAGAAGGAGCTATTTAAATAGGAATAGGAGGGATTTATTAGGGGAAGCTATAACAGAGACCGACGTAATTTTTGAGATACTTAAGCAATCCCAATAGCTATAAATTCCTTATTGAAAAAAGGTTAGAAACAGAGCTAGATTTGGGCTAACAGGGTTACTGGTGACCCGATTACCACTCCCATCACGGAGATAACCACTACTATCAATTTGAGCCACAATACTGCCATCGCTATTGCGAATATAGCCACTACTATCGAGCTGCCCAATAATGGCATCATCGGCACTGCGAACATAACCAACGGAGTCAATGCGCCCAACGATACTACCGTAGGCATCTCGTACATAGCCACTGCTATCAATTTGACCCATGATGGTGCCGTAATCCCGGACATACCCGCTTTCATCAATGGCAATATCCTTCGTAGCCGTTACAGGCATTGCTTGAGTTGCGGGCCATTTCAATGCCCAAGGTGAAAACCAAGTCCCAACATTTAGAAGAATGACAACTGAGTAGAGTAATGGCGATCGCCTCATTAAACTAATCTCCTACAGATAATAGAAATTGAACTAAAAATTCAAAACTTAAGACGTTACTTTCTATAAGCTCAGCACAGAAGAAAATAGGTCTTGATCACTTAACAACAATAACGATTACTCAAAAACACAGTTCTCATAAGAAATTAGACTGAACTTGCGGAGCTAATTCAGCACTTGACAGAGAAACAATCGCTCACGTGTACGGGAAAGTTTAGGAATTTAGCTATTCAAAACAATGCCTTTCATTGAGCAATTTCTGATATTTCTAACGATACGGGAAAATATTTGAGCTGTCCTTACAGGAAAGTATGGATTCAGGTAAGATCATGAGTTCAGGAAAGTTCAGAAAAGTAAGCTTGGATTGTGAACCAAACCCCAGAAGCCCTATTTTTCATATGCTTTACATGCATGAAAAATAGGGCTTCTGGGGTTTGGTTTTAGAAAGCTGCAAGATGTGAGTAAGCTTATGTCTCAAAAGCTTTTTGATAGCTCATTTGAAACGGAACAAAAAATCAAACTACCTCTCAAACCCAATTTTTTTCCTTGTGGAAACAAAGCTCCCACAAGGGAAAAAATTGGGTTTGAAAGTTTTGTCCTGTATCGAGGCTTGCAATATAAAACCCCAACTTCCATAGCGAGGGGTAAAGAGCGTGTCGCCTACTATGGAAATTGGGGAATTGACCTCTGAGGTAACAGTCACGCCAATACCACAAGAAGCCTGGTTGTTACACCAGGCTCCCGGGATTAGGCTTTACTGAACGGTATCAGCTTTAGCAACGATGGAGTTATGTTGCCGTTAGCAGTCGTTTAGATAGGGTAAATCAACTAGGGGTTTACAAAATCGCAACGGGTTCAGCTAGCAATACATCCATCTCTTAAGGAGACGGTGAGATATGAGGATCGAGCTCTTGCCCTGTCATCTGAGGATGTTGATAACAGCAATCAAGAAAACTGAATCACTCCTATTATTGAATGATGTATTTGTTAACCTACCGTCACGCTGGAATCAAAGCAGGAGGCACAGGCATGATTCCGGGGGTTGTTTTCAAAACTTGTCTTGTGCCTTGCATTTAAACTAACACCCATCCCTTTAAGGGAAAAGCCCCGATCAGGAAACTTCATATCCCCTGACAGAGCGACACATTTCATTTTCACAAACAGTTACAAGTAAGTTCCTTTCCCCGCTGCGGCATAGGGCACTCATGACCTCTCACTTCATCGCTCCATTCAGCAACACCCATCATCCCGCCCCATACCCAGGAGACGCATAGATTTCTGCAACGTTGTACCCGTGTCTTGCCAAAATAGTGGGTGTCTGTTGAGCCAATCCTGCGGAAGCTGCCGTAATGTTTGAACTGCTAACCCGAATCCTGCTCTGGTTGCTAATCGCAGCGATAGTTTGGTACGTCTTTATCCAATTTATTCCCCGGGCTTACCTGACCTGGCTGGGCGGGTTAATTGTCTTTACCTTTGTCGTATTGGCATTCCTGTCTCCCGCGAGTGGAACAGTCGCCATGGTTTGGGGGATGATCTCCTCCATATTCTTTAAGCCCCTGGGCTTGGTCATCTTTCTGCTCTTAATGTCGCTTAAGGAAGGAACCAAGAAAATTGCAGCCAATCTCGTCGTCGCAGCCTTGCTGATGTTAATTCTTACCAGCATGCCGATTGTGGCTTACTGGTTGGCGGGGCAGGCAGAGCGTTCCATTGTGGATACCGAAGCATTACGCGCTAATGCAAACCAGGTAGCTAATGTTCGAGCCATTGTTGTTCTTGGGGATCCGACTGGCCTCTTAGATCCGTCTTTCCGTAGCCGGGTACAGGTCAGCAATGTTGAAGAGGGATTCAACAATTCTCTAGCCTCACGGTTAGCCTATGCGGGCCGTCTCTATGCTACTCAGGCCACCCAGGGGAATGACCCGCTGGTGGTTGTCGGAGCGGGGCCACAACTTCAAGATCGTTCGGATGAGGAAACGGGTCAGGCCGTACAGACCATTGGTAATTTGTTGGAAGGGGCAGGGGTACCTAACAATCGCATTCTGATCGAAACCGAAGGGTACGACCTCTACACCACCATTGTCAGTGTGCGGGAGGCTCTGGTAGCTCGTGGTTTTCAGCCAGGTACAGATGGGATTATATTGATTGCTCCCGCACTGAGCATTAGCCGTGCGACTTCTACCTTTGCCCGCCTTGATGTCGATGTTTTACCCGAACCTACGGATCAGTTTGCCTTTCAATTGGAAAGCGGCCGCCTCATGGCTAGCCCGTTAGACCTAATTCCTAACGTAGATGCACTGGCTCTCACCACTCGGGTAGTAGATGAATATCTGACTTCTGTTTATTATTTCCTGCGGGGCTGGGTAGTCGATCCGGGCTCTTTTTAAGCAAGATGGAGCATAGGCTGTTTCATAGGGACTGATTCATGGCCCGTTCAAAACTACCCATTCTGGGTTCGTATCTACGACCTCACTGGAAAGCGGCACTCACAGGTGTTCTATCACTCCTGGTGGTAAATCTTCTGGGGATTAGCATCCCCCTGGTGCTGCGGAATGGGGTGGACAAGCTACAAGCCAACTTTAGCTATGGGGATGTGGTGCGCTACTCCCTGATCATCATGGCCCTGGCGTCTGGCATGTGGGTTGTGCGGATGGTGTCGCGTATTTCCCTGTTTGGGGTGGGGCGACAGGTGGAGTTTGATTTGAAGCAGCGCATCTTTAACCACCTGCTGACTATGGAACCGGCCTACTTTGTCACCAACACTCCCGGGGATTTAATCAGTCGGGCTACCAGTGATGTAGACAACGTGCGCCGTCTGCTGGGGTTTGCGGTATTAAGCCTGGTCAACACGATCTTCGCCTATGCCTTTACCCTACCCGTGATGCTCTCCATTAGTGTGCAGCTCACCCTGGCTTCTCTGGCGATCTATCCGGCGATGTTTTTCCTGGTGCATTTATTTAGCGATCGCCTGCGCCAACAGCAGCTTGATGTGCAACAACGCACCTCTAATCTCAGCGACCTGATTCAGGAAGACATCAGTGGCATGGCCCTGATTAAAATCTACGCTCAGGAGGAAAACGAGCGGGAGGCATTTCGGGAACGCAACCAGAGCTTGTTGGAAGGCAACCTGACCCTGGCCCGTACCCGTACAACCCTATTTCCCCTATTGGGTGGAATGGCCAGTGTGAGCCTGCTGGTGGTGCTGTGGTTTGGGTCGGGGGCGATCGCCGATGGTCGCCTCAGCGTTGGAGATTTTATCGCCCTGCTGCTCTATGTAGAGCGGCTCGTTTTCCCAACGGCCCTGTTAGGCTTTACCATCACGGCTTACCAGCGAGGGGAAGTGAGTATCGACCGGGTGGAATTCATTCTGCAAGAGGAACCCAAGGTTCAGGATGCCCCTAATGCTGTGCGGCTAAATCCTCAAGATGTAAGGGGTTGGGTCAGTGCTCATCACCTCACCTTCAGTTACCCCGACTCCCGCACTCCCGCTCTCCAGGATGTGGAGTTCACTCTGAAGCCAGGAGAGACCGTTGCCCTGGTGGGTCCCATTGGTTCTGGCAAATCTACCCTGGCGAACGCCCTGCCGCGCCTGTTGGATGTGGCACCCGGCCAGCTCTTTGTGGATGGCTATGACATTACGCAAATTCGCTTGCGGGATCTGCGGTCGGCGATCGCCTATGTCCCCCAGGAAAGCTTCCTGTTCAGCACCACCATCAAAAATAACGTGCGCTACGGCGACCCTCGCGCCGAGCAAGACGAAGTGGAATTAGCGGCGAAACAAGCCCAAATTCACCCTGAAATTCTCAACTTCCCCCAGCAGTACAAGACCATTGTGGGCGAGCGGGGCATCACCCTCTCCGGCGGCCAACGTCAGCGCACTGCACTTTCCCGCGCACTGTTGGTTGACGCCCCTATCCTGATCCTGGACGACGCCCTCTCCAGTGTGGACAACCAGACCGCTACGCAAATTCTGCAGAATCTCAAAACAGGCACTCAGCGCAAAACGGTCTTGTTTATTACGCACCAGATGGCAGCAGCAGCGATCGCTGATCGCATCCTTGTCATGGACCAGGGTCGTATCGTCCAACAGGGCACCCACGACGAGTTGTTAGCCCAGGGCGGGCTGTATCAGGTGCTCTGGGAGCAGCATACGCTGGAGCAGGTGTTGCAGTAAAAACTCTAAACGTGTATTTGTGCGCTTTGCGTACCAGTACACGTTTGGAAGCCTCCCTAACTATTTTTTCCTTGCCGAACCTTAAGCAAGGTGATAGATTTCTTGGAATTCAAGAGTAGGTCAGCTTAATCTAGGCTGAGGCTTGGATAGCTCAGCCTGGAATGGAGGAACAATACTTGGGGCTCGCCCTTGCAGGGAGAAGGATTTCTCACCTCTAGCCCATCAGCTAACTCCGTCAGCACTGAGATAGAACAGGTTGGATAAGTTTTTGAGTCCATTGTTCGGGTCACGGGTACTGCTCATCTGACTGCGGTAGCTGATTGTTCTGCTGTCTATCGCTTTTGTATTAACCTTCGATGGGCATAGATATGGATAGTTGGCAGGCGATCGCCTCCCTGGTAATTTTCGTCGGCGTTTTAGTCGTCATTATTGGCGAATGGGTTCATCTCACCATCGCAGCCTACTTGGGGGCGATGCTATTGATTGGGCTCAATATTCTCACGCTGCCTGAAGCCATTAGTTATATCGGCCGCAGCCATGCAACTCTAGGTTTGTTTTTTGGGGTGATGGTGATGGTGCGGGCGTTTGAACCTACCAAGGTATTTGAGTACCTGGCGACCCAAATGATCATTCTGGCCAAGGGGCAGGGAAAGCGGCTACTGCTGGGCATTGTGGCCATTACAACACCGATCTGTGCGGTATTGCCTAACGCAACAACAGTTATGCTGCTGGCTCCTCTCATTCCCCCTATGGCGGAAGAGTTGAATGTCAACTTTGTGCCCCTGCTGATTTTGATGGTCTTTGTTGCCAATAGTGCTGGCTTGTTGACGCTGGTGGGTGACCCGGCCACGTTTATTGTGGGGGATGCCATCAATATCAGGTTTCTCGACTACTTGATGAAGTTGAGTTTAGGGGGGGTGATCGCCGTCCTTACCATCACGCTCATTCTGCCCTGGCTCTTTCCCAAAATTTGGAATCGCCAGTTGGATGACCTCGAACATCTACCGCGCCCACAAATTAATCATCCTCGCACCCTAGTGATCGGTAGCCTTATCGTCGCCTTTGTGCTGATCTTCTTCGTCATTGGAGAGGCCCTTCCGATCCCGGTTTCGCCGGCTACCGTCGCGTTAACAGGAGCTGGACTCTGCCTACTTCTGACACAACACACCAAAATTGACTCCGTACAAAACATCCTGCGGGATGTAGATTGGAGTACCCTCATCTTTTTCATGAGCACTTTTGTAATGATTGGGGCTCTGGAAAAAACGGGGGTTATCAGCAATGCATCAAGGGTCTTAGCGTTTATTCTGGGCCAGAATATCGCATTGGGAGCGATCGTTCTGATGGTGCTGATTGGATTAATTTCCAGTCTGATTCCCAATATTCCCCTCGTTGTTGCCATGGTTCCCTTACTGAAGGAGTATGTAGTGAATGTGGGACTGGCTCCTGCCGAGGTGCTCAGTCCTGACTTTACAGGCCAGTTTCCTCCAGAGGTGCTACCCCTGTTCTATGCCATGATGTACGGCGCAACTCTAGGTGGCAACGGGACATTAGTGGGTGCATCTTCCAACATTGTGGCTGCCGGAATTTCGGAACAACATGGACGTCGCATCAGCTTCCGCGGCTTTCTGCGCTATGGTTTGCCCGTTACGGTGCTACAACTGTTCACGGTCGGCATTTATTTAGTAGTGCGATTCATAGTTTTCAAGGGATGATATACATTCCTTACTACGGAATCAGATTTTTTGGTATTGGGACGAAGCCCCAATACTGAAAAATCTGGTTTTTAGAGATTTTGTGAGAATCACCTGCCTTAACATGATTAGTAAGGTTACACAAGCTACATACTTTTTTCATTCTTTGCTGTTGCTGCCTTATACGCATCCATAAAGGTGCGAAAGGACGTTTGTGTCATTTCTTTCTTAATCAAGCTCGTTTCTACTGTTTGCAATAAGGTATACAATTCACTTTCGGAAGCTTGCTGAAGACCAATGAGCTGTTGAATATATTGTTCACATAAGTCTTCAGAAATGTTTTCCACACATCGTTGTAAAACTGCACGAGCTGTTTCATACGCATCGTTAAACGTACGGAAGGATTCTTGAGAAATTTGATCCTGCGCTAGAGCATTAGCCGCTTCTACTAGCAATTGTTCCAGAACTTTTTGCTGAGTGCGGATTTGGTTCTGGCGATCGCCCAACTCCATTTCTACCGGAACTTCCATACTTCTAATTGCCGCATCAATATAGCGATCGCCCCTTACCTTCCGCTCATCCGCCCGCTGCTTCAGCCGCTGCCACCACTCCCACAGCCCCACCAGACTCCCCGCCGGGATGTCGTTACCGCGATCAGCAAGCCACCATTGTTAGTCAGGAATGAAATAACGGTGGAAATGAAGGTAGGGCGATCGCCTGCCCCACAATATAGCTCTCTCCCTCCATATCTCCCGTCGCCAAGGTTAGATGCTCAACGCGACGGTTATTTAGCACGACCCAATTTGTGCTGATTAGAATAACAATCAAGCACACAACCAGCAACGTCTTGGAGGGCCATGAGAGTTGAATGTTCATTCCCTAAAAACCAGCACCATTTCAGAAGCTGCACTCCGTTACAAACAACGCTGAATTACACACGAACAAGGTTCAAAAACAGCTTTATCTGGGTTGTCATTCTCAGTTTTCTATTAACAACTGCGGCCTGTAACCAAAACGTAGACAGGAATACCTGGACTTACGAGCAGTTCATTCAAGCCGTTGAACAGAACAGTGTTGAGAAAGTTACCATCACAGCCGATCGCACTCAAGCAATCTCCGTAACGAAAACGGGTGAAACAGCCATGGTTGATCTCCCGAATGATCCCAACCTCATGAACATTCTAGACCAAGCAGATGTTCAGATTGCCGTAGCACCTCCACGGGGAGATAATGTCCTCGCACGAACCGCCAGTGCATTACTAATTCCTAGCATTCTTCTGGGATTCTGGATATGGATGCTAATAGATTGTGCCACCCAAGAAGCTCCAGAAGGCAACACCAAGATCGCTTGGGTTATTATCATCCTATTTACGAATTTTCTGGGTGCGCTGATCTACTTCTTGGTGAGAAAACCACAGCGACGTAAGGAGTTAGGACGTTAGTCGATACTTCTATCAATTCTCCAAAAAATCGCGCCAAGCAACTACTTCAAATAGCTCCTGATACCGTTTCTTTACAAAGCTGCCTATTCTGAGCAGCTTCATAAGAGTTTGGCATGAAACCTTTAATTCTATTTGTACCGAGCGCACACAAAATTAAGGGTTTCAGAAGAAATGTACCGGCTATTGGCGGATCTGATATAAGAATTAAAGCCGCTCAAACGCCTCAATAAAGTACCCTCAGGGGGTATCCCCCCTTATGATTGAACGTGTTAATAATTGTGATAATTGCGTTGAACAGATGTTTGAAATAGCCTATCAAGAGTTACTTTTTCGGGGGAACTTCCCCTCAAAAAAGTAACCTTTTCCGGAACGCTTTAAACATCTTCTGATTCCAAACTCAGCCCCCTTACCAAAGGAGTTTGATACATGACTGTTGGCTTACCCCGGCGACGTTCCTGTGGCACGATGGCCGTCCACTTCCGGCTCCTAACCTCGAACATCGCTTATTTAAGAAACCGGCAAGAAATTGAAAGCAGTGCTCAGGCAGCACAGCAGGGCACTCCAACAGGCCGAACAGGAATTACGACCATTCCCGTCGTCGTGCATGTCGTCTATAACCCCAATAGTCCTGAGCAAAATATTTCGGATGCTCAAATTCAAAGTCAGATTAATGTATTAAATAAAGATTTTCGAGCTACCAACCCGGATATTGCTTCCGTTCCAGCCCCATTTAAGCCCCTCGTAGCCGACGCGCGTATCGAATTCGCCCTGGCAACAACCGATCCCAACGGCAACCCCACCACCGGTATTATCCGCAAGACGACGACGGAAGAAGCCTTTATGGATGATGACCGGATTAAGTATGAGGTGACGGGTGGTTCAGATGCGTGGCCGAGCGATCGCTATCTCAACATATGGGTCTGCTTGCTGGGCGGTGGTTTACTGGGCTATGCCCAATTCCCCGGTGGCCCAGAGGAAACCGATGGTGTCGTCATCACGCACACGGCCTTTGGTACGGTTGGCACAGCAGCACCTCCGTTCAATTTGGGCCGCACCGCTACCCATGAGATTGGGCACTGGCTGAATCTACGCCACATTTGGGGCGACGATGGCGACGGCTGTAACGGTAGCGACTTTGTCGCGGACACCCCTAACCAGGCTGGTCCTAATACTGGAGTACCCACTTTTCCACGGGTAACCTGTAGCAACGGCCCGAACGGCGATTTATTCATGAATTACATGGACTATACCGATGATGCCGGCATGTTCATGTTCACGGCGGGGCAGGTAGCAAGAATGCAGTCCGCTCTGGATGTAGCCCGTCCAACCATTGGGCAGCCCACCCCGCCTCCACCTCCTTCCCCGGTACAAGGGGAGTTTTACACCACGGATGGCACTGGGCAGATCACCCTGCTGAAAAAACATTCTGGATGGCGGAAGAGCTGGAATCTGATCGTTCCCGGGCACTACGGCGGCAATGTCTATTTCGATTTACTGTTCTATGATGCTGCCGCCGGAGAAGGTGAGTTCTACACCAACGATGGTAGCGGAACGCTCTCGCTCCTGAAGCAGTACTCTGGCTGGCGAAATACCTGGAAGCTGATCATTCCTGGAAACTTTGGAGGCAATGTCTCTACAGATTTGTTGTTCTACGACCCGACAACGGGTGAAGGTGAGTTTTACAGCAGCGATGGCAACGGTAATGTGACGCTACTGAAAAAACATACGGGATGGCGGAAAACCTGGAGCCTGATTGTACCTGGTAATTTTGGTGGAAATAGTTTTACAGATCTGTTGTTCTATGACGCAACAACGGGTGAAGCCGAGTTCTACACCACGGATGGTACGGGTGGGATGACACTCCTGAAGAAACATACGGGATGGCGAAAAACCTGGAATCTCATCGTACCCGGCAATTTTGGCGGAAGTGGATTAACGGATTTCCTCTGCTATGATGCAGCCGCTGGGGTAGGGGAATTTTACACCACGACTCCGGGCGGTAACATCACTCAGCAAGCCCAATATTCGGGTTGGCGAAAGGATTGGAAGTTCATCGTCCCTGGGCTCTTTGGCGGAAATAGTTTTACAGACTTGCTGTTCTACGATCCCGTTAAGGGAGAAGGTGAATTCTACACCACCGATGGCAAGGGTAAGCTGTCCCTCCTGAAGAAGCATTCTGGATGGCGCAATTCCTGGAAACTAATCGTACCCGGGGGTTTCGGCAGCAACTATTTCACCGATTTGCTGTTCTATGATCCGACAACTTAATCACCTGTCCTTTAAACGGTTAATAGTTTGTGCATCTAATGCACAAACTATTAACAAATTCAGCCGTCAAACATTCATTTCTTGTATGCTTCGCGTACAGAAAGCTATCTATACAAGGTATTTATGTGGATAGCTGGAGCTGCTGTGTTTGTGGGGCAGACGCTGGGTATCCTGGCTTCCCTGATACTCCTCCCTGTCCTGTTCTGGCCCCTGGCTCACACCCCTGCTACATCCTCCATTCCTTCGCAGGTTGCTGTTATGACACTACCCAACCCCATTTTTCGACGGTGGGTTCACTCCCGCGAAGAAGATCAGGGAGACATTCGGGTTTATCGCCCCATCACCTATGCCTTCCCCCCGGCACGGATGCCTCGGGATGGGTTGGAATTTCGGCAAAATGGAGAGTTTATTCGCTATCAACCTGGTCCTAGCGATCGCAGCGTCCCTACCCAGGGCCAATGGCGAACTCCGACGGAAAATGTGGTCGAAGTGCAGTTCTCAGAACAATCTGCAACGCCTTACCGGCTAGCCATCGTGGAATGTGACGGACAAATTTTGAAGGTGCGGGAGACGCAATAACCCCCTGCGGAGCACAAAAACTTTACTGCACCTGTTCCACCACAAAGGCACTGTAGAAAAACGCCTTATCCTGTGTAAATAGGCGATCGCTCAACTCCGTTAAGGGCAATAACTGATCTGCCATAGCTTCCGGGCGAGAACGAGGAACCAGCATGTTCCAGTAAACCAGCCGACCACCGGGCACCGCAGACTGCACCAGCCGTTGCAGTAGCGCCTGAGAATTAGACGGCGACAAATATTCAAAAATATCGCTCAGGTTAAAGCGGTGAATGGTGTGATCGTCCACTCGATCCAGCACGTCCTCCAGGGCCATGCAGTGCCACTCTAGCCGATCCAGGTTTTGGCGGATAGCATCAAAGTGTTCTGGACGCAGGGCATAGGGTAAGGCAGTGGTGTGGTGCCCCGTCAGAATCCATTGCAAGTAAGGATTTTTGGCAGGATCAAGTTCGCTGAGGGCATACTGAGTGCGGGCTAAGATGCGATCGCCCACATTCCCCTCCACGTACTTGAAAAATTCGGGGTCGCGTCCCATCTGCCCCATCACCGTGCGCGAGAAGAACACGCGAAACATGGTCCGCCAACGCCAGGTATCCCATTCTCGTCGGTAGAAGGCGCGGCGCTGTTCCAGGGTGCCTCCTTGCAGCAGCCGTTCCACCCGTTGCCGTGAATGCACCAATGGCAACGCGTAGCGACGAAACAACGTGAAGTAATGCTCAAACTTTCCGGCCTGTCCAATGCCAGCTTCAATCAGGTCGGAATGATGGTCCCAAAAATACTGGACATCGCTCGATAGCAGGCTTCGACAGCGCTGGTAGAGGGCAAGGCGATCGCCCCAATCCGTTGAGCCCATCAATCCCAACAATTCCTTATGTTCTAACTCACGATAGGCGGCAACTCGCAGTTCCAGGCAAGCCAGTTGGGCAGGACTAAGGTCAACAGCGATCGCCCGACTCGGATTTTTGCTGAGCATGGCGAGGATGTTGTCTCCAGCAGAGGCAATCCCCAGGTACGTCTCCCCCGGTTGCAAATCCAATGCTTCGAGCAAAATGTCAGCATCTTCCCAACACTGGGCATAGCGAATTTGGGAAAAACTAGCACGGCTAGTAATGTCACGGGTCATCATATAGGAACCTTCAATAGTTTTTGCGAGGTGGGCTGCGCCACTCCACCTTGCAAAAACCATTCCATAAATTAGATAGGAATGTTATGGCGACAGGAAGGGGATCAACAGCTTAGAAATGCATGAACCTTTGTTAAGAGTGAAGCTGGCAGATTCACCCTGAACAACAGGCTCATTGAGAATTTTGCCCATCTAACCTATCAACCCAATCACGCCTCATATCCCTGCTTAGTGACAGAAAAAACTGTGGCTTAGAAGATATTGAAGAATGTATTTTTCTACAGGAACTATATTGGGTAGCTTTTGTCCAGAATCAATTGAAGTGTCTCTTTAAAATTTACTTTTCCGGCAAAAATACTTCTCCGAGAATGAAAAACAACCCTGCTAGAAGCCTCTAGCTATTAACCTCTTTTTTAGGAAATGTGTTGGCTAACGCCAGCCCGGAAATTGGGCAACCCGTATATATCGAATTAATATGAAGTTGCGCAGAATGGGAAGGGTGGCATTGCGCACTACCCATCCCATTCTGTATAGCGTCATGTAAAAATGGTATTCGCTGAAGGGCTAGAGGTACGTAGCTCAACTTAATGAAACAGAGAGCTCAAAGTGTTGTACCGTCTCCTTTACAGGTAGCACAGTATTGTAGCTCTCATATTTTATGATGGTTCCTCACTTAGTTTTGGGTGCGGCTAAATAGAGCGATGAAATGGGACGTAGAACCACAGTGCTGTATCCTATTTCATCGCTCTATTCAACAACGGGTAGTTCTAGAGAAGGTAGGCAATTGACTTCTATCCTTTGCAAAACTGATAATCTCCATCTGCGTGAGTAATGAGTTCCGGGGGAATACTAAGCATATGCGGATTCATTCTGTTAAAGTCTCATAATTTAGCGGATGGCATCCGTATAAAAACGGTGTAAATGTAGATATATCAGTAAGGGTGTTTCCTCTCAGCCGAAGGGCCATAAATCGGCACTGCGCAATCATGGAGGCGACAGTATGGTTTCATCGATCGATTCATTCCAGACTGAGCCATCACTCGTATCCGATACGGATGAACTCCTTGGCCAGGATTTACTGGCAGGCATTCTTCAAACTAGCGCAGCTGCCATCACTGTAGTGGATACCCAGGGCAACATCGTCTTTGCAAACGATGTTGCAGAAAAGATATTAGGTCTTCAAAAATCTCAAGTCACGCAGCGATCGTACAATTCCCTTGGCTGGAAGGTTACAGATTTTGAAGGACATCCTTTCCCGAACGAAGAGCTACCTTTCGTACGGGTTATGCAAACCGGGAATGCGGTCTTTGACATACAGCACGCCATTGAGTGGCCGACGGGGGAGCGACGATACCTATCTATTAATGGCTCCCCCTTAAAAGACGTGGTAGGAAATATCCACCACGTTGTTTTTTCAGTGACGGATATTACAGAACACATCCACAGCCAACGCATTCAGCAAGACGCGCTGGAATTTTATCGACAATCCTTCGACTCAAGTCCAACCATTAAACTGCTGAGTGACCTGAGAACGGACATGATTGTGGACGCCAATTCGGCGGCGATCGCCTTCTACGGCTACCCATTAGAACAATTACGGCAGATGAAAATTTCAGACATTAATCGTCTGCCCACTGACCTCATGCATGGGGAGTTGGATCACCATCATTCCCATCAACCTTGCTGCTGTTACTTCCCCCATCGCCTCGCTTCAGGGGAGATTCGTCAGGTAGAGGTACATTCCAGCCTGCTGCATCTTCAGGGCCGCGAACTCCTTTACTCCATCGTTCATGATGTAACGGATCGCCAGCGTTTTGAAGACGCTCTGGCCTCTCAGTTAAAGCAAGAACAACTGCTAGAAGAAGTTACCCAGGCGATTCGCCAATCATTAGATCTCAAAGTAGTGTTGCAAACCACGGTCCACCAGGTTCAAGAGATGCTGGGGGCCGATCGCGTCATTATTTACCGCCCCACCCTATCTGGCAGTTCTGGATCTGTGCTGGTCGAGTCCTGCTCCCCAACCTATCCACCGCTTCTGGGCTGGGAAATTGGAGATGTGGGGATAGAGCAGCGGCGTTTTATTCAGCCCTACCAACAGGGGCAGTATCAGGCGATCGCCAACATCTCACAATCCAACTTAGATCCAGCCTACGTGCAACTGCTCGAAACCTTTCATGTCAAATCCCAACTGGTTATTCCCATCCTGCATACAAGCCCGCGATCGCTCAAAAACCAGCGATTATCGAAAGGGTTGCCAAGGGCAAGTCCTGTGGGTGATCTATCACCTTCCCCAAAATCTCAACCGGAGCAAATTTGGGGGCTCTTGATTGTTCATCAATGTGCTTTTAACCATCCCTGGCAAGACTGGGAAATAGCCATGCTGCAACGGTTAGAAACCCAGTTGGCTGTTGCGATTCAACAAGCCGAGCTGTACCAGCAGGTGCAAAAGCTGAACACCGATCTGGAATTTGAGGTACGCCAACGGACCATTCAACTGCAGAGGTCCTTGGGTTCAGAAGCCGTATTACGACACATTACCGACAGAATTCATGGCACGCTCAGCGAGCAGGCAATTCTTCAAACGGCTGTACAAGAACTGGGGCTAGCCTTAAATCTCCATACTTGTTATGCCAGCCTCTATAACCTTGAACAGCAGAAGGCAACCGTGAGTTATGAGTACGCCGATGCGAGCTCATCGCTTCTGGGAACCGTTATTTCTATGGCAAACTACCCAGAAGTTTACGCCCCGCTGATGGAGGGAGAGTATCGACAGTTTTGCTCTCAGCTCTTTCACAAAAATTCGGAGCCGATGGCTATCCTGTGCCACCCCATCGTCGATGATGAGCAGGGCATTTTAGGGGATCTAAAGCTGCTGTCCTGGAAGGAGCGAGTCTTTGATGAGCGGGAGGTACAACTGGTGCAGCAGGTGGCGAAACAGTGTGCGATCGCCATTCGCCAGTCCCGGCTCTACCAGTCCGCTCAAACCCAAATTCGCGAGCTAGAAAAATTAAATCGGCTGAAAGATGATTTCCTCAGCACCACCTCCCATGAGCTGCGCACTCCTCTTTCCAGCATCAAAATGTCTGCTCAATTGATGGATGTACTGCTGCGGCAAAATGGTGAGCCCATCCACCCTAAAATTGAGCGGTGTTTGAACATTCTGCGGGATGAGTGCGATCGCGAAATCAACCTGATCAATGACCTGTTGCTGCTCCAGCAGATCAATGCTGAAACCCAACCCTTTATCTCCAGCATCTTCCATCTGCAAGACTGGCTTCCCCAAATTATCGAAACCTTTGAAGAACGATTTAAAGAACATCAACAGGTCTGTTGGGTTGAGATCCCCCCAGATCTACCGCTCATCGTCACCGATCTCTTCACCTTCAACCGTGTGTTTGATGAGCTACTCACCAATGCCTACAAGTTTACGCCCGCTGGCGAAGAAATTATCGTTAAGGCCGAGCTAGTTGAATCCTTGTCTCAACAATCGCGTATTCGCCTATACGTCACCAATACAGGGGCAGAGATTCCTCCCCACGAGTTACCCCACATCTTTGAGCAGTTTTACCGCATTCCCTCCCACGACCCCTGGAAACATAGTGGTACAGGGCTAGGATTGGCATTGGTGAAGCGATTGGTACAATACTTAGACGGTTCGATTAACGTCACAAGTAATGCTAAGCAAACGTGCTTTACGGTGGATTTACCACTTCACACCCATCGACCATAGAGCCCGTTGCTCAACACCTTGTAGAGGTTTGTCACTTCAATTCACCTCGGGAGGTTAGGGATGAACATCAATGAACTCGTGGCACGCTACGCCGCTGGAGAACGGAACTTTGCTGGAGTGGAATTAGCCGAGGCCGATTTATCAGAACTAAATTTAAGCGGCATTATTTTGGATGGAGCATTTTTGTCCTTCACTACCCTGACGCGTACGGTTCTCACGGGAGCTTCTCTGGTGGGTGCCTTTTTCTATGGTGCAGATTTGACCTATGCCAAGCTGGGGCAAGCCAATCTCAGCGAGGCAAATTTTACCAAAGCAAATTTAACGGGAGCGTACCTAGTCAAGGCCAAATTAACAGGAGCCAGCCTGAGTGGGGCCATTTTAACGGGAGTTAATCTGCGGGAAGCCCAGCTTCCAGAGGTAAATCTGTGTGCAGCACGTTTATGTGGGATCAACCTGCGGGGAGCCGATTTGCAGAAGGCCAATTTGGCCTGGGCAAACCTGACAGGAGCCAAGCTCAGCGGTGCCAATTTAACTGGGGCAAGGCTAACAGGAGTGCAGTTGCGTAAAGCCTTCATCAACGGCATCGATTTACATGGGGTTGATTTAGATGGGGTTGATTTAAGCGGAGCCAAGATCAGCGGCGTCAATCTAGACCGGGCGAATCTGAGTGTTGCCAATCTCAGCAATAGTTATCTGCGCGTTGCTACATTAACCGCCGCCGATCTACATGCTGCTAATCTCTATCGAGCATCTCTCATGCGAGCTGATTTAAGCCATGCCAACCTGAGCGATGCCAATCTGCAAGAAGCTGATTTAACGGACGTCAATTTGACAGGTGCCAACCTTGCAGGTGTTCGCCTCACCCCTGAGATGCGTGTCGTCAATTCGCCCCTGAGTCGGGGCTACTGCCGGCTTCAACATACAGGTTTTCCCCAGGAGCGTACAGCCTAATTAACATCTATGCGAAATAAGCTGAATCGCCTATTTTAACCTCAGTTCGGGATAAGCCCAAAAGCTCATTGTTGCGTGCGCTTCGCGCACGCAACAATGAGCTTTTTCGAGTGCCGCGCGTCGCGCGGCACTCGAAAAAGCCCTTAACCCGAACTGAGGTTATTTTAGTAGGCACGAAGCCCACGCCAAAAGGGGCGTTTTCGAATGCTATACGGAGCACTCGAAAATGCCCTTAACCAAGCCTCGATAAGATTTCCCCAGGAAGTTTCATCAGAGTGGACCCACTGCTGTATTCTGATGACCATCAATTTTTCTCATCGGCTTTAGAGGATAGGCACTTTGCACAGAAGAAGTTTAGGCCCTGTACGGGCTCTATTACGGTTATCTGAAGCCATTGACCGACTCACAGACTGGGTCGGGCAGCTATCGGTAGGGTTGGTTGTTTTAACGATCGCCATTAGTTTTTATAACGTTCTAGTTCGTTATGTTGGCCGCTTTATTGGTCTTCAGCTTTCCTCCAACGTCCTCATTGAGTTGCAATGGTACCTCTTCGCGATCCTCTTCTTGCTGGGCTTTGCTTACATTCTCAAGCATGACCAGAATGTGCGAGTGGATTTCTGGTACGCCCATTGGAGCGATCGCCGCCGCACCTGGGTCAATCTGTTGGGTACCTTACTGTTTCTCATTCCCTTCTGCATCCTTGGCTTGTATGTCACCTTTAATCCTGTGCTGGCATCTTGGGGCCGGCTGCCGGATGGCACCTGGGGCCCGTGGGAAGTGTCTTCAGACGCCAATGGATTACCTCGGGCTCCCATCAAGGCTATGGTGCTAGTTGGATTAGCCCTACTGTTACTGCAGGCCATTTCTCAGAGCATTAAGTACACAGCGGTATTACTGGGTTACAACACTGTTACAGAACAAATCCAGCAAGACACAGAGCAGCTTCCCTATGAATAAACCACTATGAACATACTTCGACCGATATGTTTGAGAGCTTGAGGTATGTATGCATTTTACGCATAGACATTTGAAGCACTCAAACATATCCCAATTACTATGAAAAATATCGTTCGTGTCCATCGAAGACAAGTTGGTTGTCCAGCAATAATTCCACACAACCAGCCTGTTCGCTGTTATTTAGATGGTGTTGTGAGGGGTGGTTATGGGGTATGAGTGGCTGGCGATCGCCATGTTCGTCGGTTTTTTCGTCATCTTGATTACGGGTTATCCCGTTGCTTTTTCTTTTGCGGGTACAGCTCTGATCTTTGGCGGCATTGGTCTCGCCGTTGGTGCGTTTGACCTGAACCGTTTGTTGTTGCTGCCCAACATCTGGTTCGGCACCATGTCAAACTTCACCCTGTTGGCGATCCCCTTCTTCGTCTTTCTGGGAGCCGTGCTGGAAAAATCTGGCATTGCCGAGGAGTTATTGGAAACCATTGGCATCCTTATGGGGCGGCTCCGGGGTGGGTTGGCTCTAGCCGTGATTGTAGTAGGCACGCTCTTGGCCGCAACTACCGGAGTTGTCGCCGCTACCGTCATCGTTATGGGCCTACTATCCCTCCCCGTGATGCTCCGCTATGGCTACGACAAGCAACTGGCGGCAGGGATCATCATCGCATCGGGAACTCTGGCCCAGCTCATTCCCCCCAGCCTGGTATTGGTGGTACTCAGTGACCAGATTGGGGTTTCGGTAGGTGATCTCTTTCTGGGGGCACTGATTCCAGGGCTCATGCTGTCCGGCTCCTACGCCCTTTACGTGCTGATTCTGGCTCTCATAAAGCCGCAAATAGCCCCAGCCCTGCCCCTGGAAGTGCGAGACATTGGAGGAGCGGCTCTCTTCAAAAAAGTTTTGAAGGCCGTCCTACCACCCATCATCCTAATTTTTGCCGTTCTCGGTAGCATTTTCTTCGGGTTCGCGACTCCAACAGAGGCAGGCGCAGTAGGTGCCGTCGGTGCGTGTTTACTCGCGGTTATGAATCGCCGCTGGAATCAAAAGCTCATTCACGATGCTGCCCATTCGACAGCGGTGATTACCGCTCTCGTCTTAATGATTCTCTTCTGCTCGTCACTGTTCAGTCTGGTATTCGACGATTTAGGAGGAAAACGACTCATTACTGAGCTGCTGGTAAACCTGCCCGGTGGCTACCTCAGCTTTTTAATTGTCAGCAACCTGGTGATTTTTGCCCTTGGGGTATTTCTCGAATTCATCGAGATTTGCTTTATCGCCATGCCTCTACTCGTACCTGCTGCCGAAGCCTTGGGAATTGATATGGTCTGGTTTGGGGTAATTATGGCCATCAACCTACAGACTGCCTTTATCTCACCTCCTGTCGGTTTCTCGCTCTTCTACTTGCAAAGTGTGGCTCCTAAGGAAGTGAGCACAGTGGATATTCACCGAAGTGCATTGCCGTTTATGGCATTGCAATTTTTAGTATTAATGATCGTGATTATCTTTCCACAAACCGTTCGCTGGCTAGTCGATTTATCGTTTCAATAACAGCGTCCGGTAGTGAATGGGATGTGGTGAAAGGGATGTGTCGTGCCCCCCTTCACCACACCCCATTCACATGTTTCATTAGTTCGGACAGTTTTTCTAAAACCCTTGATTTTGCGTGCGCTTCGCGCACGCAAAATCAAGGGTTTTAGAAAAACTGTCCAGAGTATTGACAGAGAATTCTGTTAAAAATGAGAAGACTATCCGTATTGGGTAATGGGTATCGTTAATCCATAAGCATTGGATAGGGATACGAACTTCTGGGCAACCTATCTTCCAAGTTTGGAATTCAGACCATAAGATTTCACACAAAACTGGTGCAGTATTTTATGCTGCACCAGTTCTTTAAAGATTTTCAGCAACTTACTTGGTATTCAGTTTGCTGTAAGTGAAGCGGGTAAAATTCGCCTCATTAAGGTTATTCCAGGCGTAGACGCGATCGCGAAACTGCTTCCATCCGTCATACACCGCTTTGAAATCCGCGTCCTTACCCGCGAACTCATCGTAGAGGGCAAAGGCGGCAGACTCAGCCGCTGTCATAATCTCCTCGCCGTAGGACCGTAGCTGCACACCATTCTCCGTCAGCTTTTGCAACGCCTCATTGTTGCGGGACTCATACCGAGCCAGCATCGTGAGATTCGCTTCATAGGCAGCCGTTTGCAGAGCCGCCTGATAGGATGGCGGCAACTTCTTCCACTCATTCAGGTTGACCTGTACTTCCAGGGTCGCCCCCGGTTCCCACCAGCCCGGGTAGTAGTAATAGTTGGCAACTTTGTAGAGTCCTAACTTCTCATCGTCATAGGGGCCAACCCATTCAGCAGCATCGATCGCACCCGTTTGCAATGCCTGGAAAATTTCACCCCCCGGCAAATTTTGTACGGTAACTCCCAGCTTCGCCATCACCTGGCCCCCCAGTCCCGGAATCCGCATTTTTAGTCCTTGCAGATCTGCTAGAGATGTAATTTCCTTGCGGAACCATCCCCCCATCTGAGTTCCAGTGTTACCCGCCGGAAATTGGATGACATTAAACTTGCTGGCATACAAATCTTGAAGTTGCTGTAAGCCGCCTCCTTCATAGAGCCAGGCGTTTTGCTGCTGTGGGGTCAGGCCAAAGGGCACTGTCGTTCCAAAGGCCAAAGCCGGGCTTTTACCCAAATAGTAATAAGAGGCGGTGTGCCCACAGGGAACTGCCCCCTGGGAGACAACATTCAGCACTTCCAGAGGGGGGGCCAGTTCGCCGGCTGCCCGAGGAGTAATCTTAAATTTGTTATTGGTTAACGCTGCAAGGCGATCGCTCAAAACCTGTGCCCCACCGAAAATAGTATCCAGGGAAACGGGCCAGCTAGTAGCCATTTCCCATTCAATTGTGGGTAAGTCATCAGCTGATGCAGTGGTAGTGCCTGCAGTGCTGTTCTGGCTACAGGCCGCCATAGCTACGGCACTGCTGGCACCCAAAGCTGCGGCATTTAAAAGATTTCGACGTTTCATATCAGGAGGGGATTCAAGGGGAAGATGACAATTGTGTATTTAGAGCATTCCAGCACAAGACATGTTTGTATAGCGCAGAAGTCAAAAAAAGTTTTCATCTATAGCGTTCCTAAGGAATGCAAATAGAATAGAACCCGGATTTTCGTGAGAGGCGTGGTTTAGCTGCGCCTCCCACAAAAAATCTAAGTTCTATTCGGTGCCGGATCCTAAGCTGCTTGGGAAATGAATGAGAAAAGCGCGGAACAATACACCAGACTATTCTTGATTAGAAGCTTTAAGCGATCGCAATTACACCGCTTTTCAAGCGTTTAAAGTCTGGTTATTTTTGTGAGAGCCGCGCTCTGCGCAGCTCTCACAAAAATAACTGTGGTTGATTCAAGCGCAAAGCGTTGCAAGAAGCAGAAACTCTCTCGGTTGAAGCTTCTGTGCGAAGAATCACCGCCGCAGGCTCTTTATAAGGGCTCAGGATTGCTGTGGCGTCTGTCCGCGAACAGGCTACCATCATTTTCACATGCTCTTGTTCATCATCGCAGCTACCAACAAACATATTGCAGGTCCACTTACTCTTTCAGTCCCGCTTCATTCTCCTACTACTGGCTAGTAGGCTGCGGCCTAAGTTCGCAACCTATGTTTTTGTGTAGGGTGCGAAGCACCCTACACAAAAACATAGGTGATGGATTTCCGCCTCAACCTACTAGTACTCAGCGGCTTAAGTTTGCCTATGATTAGAGGGTTGCACTGCTCCCTAAGATTATGCCTGGACTCCGCCCTCCAGTTTTGACCCTTAGCCCCAGCGACCAAGCAGCT